>JBBRCF010000237.1:0-1650 GCA_038205135.1 Rhodobacterales bacterium | reverse complement strand
GTCCTCCGTGGCCAGCAGCATCGTCGCGGCGCGGGAAAACGCCCGCATCGTGCGCACGGCGCTGACCACGCAGGTCTGGGATGCGCTGAACACCGCGTTCCAGGAACTGCGCCAGCTGGAACGCACGCCGCGCAGCCAGCTTGAACTGTCGCGCCTGACGGAATGGACCATGCGCCATGCCGCCATGGTGCGCGGTGCCATCGACGCGACGCTGTTGCGCGACGACGGTTACAATTTTCTGAACATCGGATATTATCTTGAACGCGGTGACAGTACGGCGCGCCTGATAGACGTGAAATACTATGTGCTTCTGCCCCGGCTGGATTTCGTCGGCTCTGGTCTCGACAACAACCAGTGGTCAACGCTTTTGCGCGCCATGGGGGCAGAGCGGTCGTTTCACTGGGCCTATGGGGGCGAGGCGACAGCAGCCAAGATCGCGCATTTCCTGATCCTGAAACCGCAATCGCCCCGGTCCCTCGCCACCTGTTCCGCCGGGTTGATGAACCACCTTGACCGGCTGGCCAACGCCTATGGGCGCAAGACCGCGGCCCAGGAACAGGCCCGGTCGCTGCGCCACGCGATCGAGACGGCAACGGTCGAGGCGATCTTCGAAGAGGGATTGCACGAATACCTTAGCCGCTACATCGCCGAATCCGCGGGTCTTGCCCGAGCGATCCATGCTTCATACCTGAGCGGAGAGATGCGCTGATGCGGCTGTCTGTCGATCATGTGACCCGGTATGTTTACGACCGCCCGGCACGCTCGGTGGTGCAAAGCCATCGTCTGCAACCGTCCGAATTTGCCGGGCAAAAGCTGCTGCACTGGCAAGTGACAGTGTCCGGTGGCAGCAAGGGGGCGGTTTACCGCGATGGTGCGGGCGATCTGGTGCAGGGCTGGACCGTGGCCGGGCCAGTCAACGAAGTGACGGTTCACGTCGCGGGCTGTGTCGAGACCGAGGATCTGTCCGGCGTCCTGCGCGGCCATCGCGAGACGGTCCCGCCCGAGGCGTATCTGCGGGCCACGGCCCCCACGCGCGCCGATACGGCGCTGCAGGCGCTGGCCAACAGTGTCGCGGGGGCAGACAACCTTGCCCTCGCGCATGCGCTGCGAGAGGCGGTTGCCGATGCCATTGCCTATCAGCCCGGTACGACCCACGCCCATACCACGGCCGCCGAGGCGCTGGCGCTGGGCGAAGGGGTTTGTCAGGACCATGCTCATGCGCTGATCGCGGTGGCGCGGGTCAGGGGGCTGCCGGGGCGCTATGTCTCGGGTTATCTGTTCGCAGATGCCGGCGGCGCCGCGCATGAGGCAGCACACGCCTGGGCCGAACTTCACATCGCCGGTCTTGGCTGGGTCGGATTTGACCCCGCAAACCGTTGCTGCCCGGATGCGCGCTATATCCGGCTGGGGTCAGGCCTTGACAGTCAGGACGCGGCACCGATCCGGGGCATCGCGCGCGGCGGTGGCAGCGAAGCGATGGATGTGACGGTCGCGATCCTGAACCAGAACCAGTAGCCAGGGGCGCTGGGGCCGGCACGCCAATCGGGCGGTTGCCGCAAACCTGCCGCGGTTTTGCAGTGAAGGCTTGAACCCTCCGCCGTCCTGACCTTAGGGTCGGCACGAAGTTGGAGTGGAATGATGACCTACTGC
>JBBRCF010000236.1:0-1806 GCA_038205135.1 Rhodobacterales bacterium | reverse complement strand
AAGCTATTGACTGACACGGCGATATCCGTTTCCCCTGAGCCTTGTCTGCTGTATGGCGGGATAGGTTTCAGGACCAAACGACGCAGTTTGGCGATATCGGATCGGCAGAATGACCCAACGGAGTGCAAGGCTATCCAAAGGGATAGCGCGGGGGCTGACGCTGCTGGCGCTGGCGCTGATTGCGGCCTGCGCGCCGATGCCCGAGGGCAAAGAGTTGCGCTTTGACGGGGTGGTTGAACGTATGGCCGTCTCAGCCCCGGAGGTGGCCCGTTCGGGCGGACCGTCCTGCGGACCGTCGCGGCTGGCTTCGGGGGCAAAGGGCGGCAGCGGGGGCTATACGCCGAAAGTTGGCCCCGGCGACAATCTGAAATTCAACATCTTTGGCGAAGTCGGCATGTCGGATCTGACGGCGCGGGTCGATGACGCGGGCTATGTGCAGCTTCCCATCGTCGAACTGGTTCGCGTGGCCGGCAAGACCACGCGCGACATTCAGGCCGAGTTGAAAGAGGCCTATGCGCCGCACATGATCAATCCTTGGGTCACCGTGGAACTGATAGATGCCGAAAGCGCGCCGCTTTATTTTCTGGGCGAATTCCGCGAACCCGGCGTGCGCTATATGAAGGGGGCCACGAACGTCATCGAGGCGGTGGCGCTGGCGGGCGGATTGTCGCAGGACGCCTATCTGCCCGGCGCGCGGCTTCTGCGCGATGACCGCATCTGCACTGTCGATCTGAACGCCCTGCTGCGCAATGGCGCGTTCGAGCAGAACGTCTGGATGAAGCCGCGCGATGTGATCTTTGCCCCCCGCAAGGAGGATATGTCGGTCTATGTTCTGGGCGCGGTCGGCAGCCCGCAGGCCGTGGCGTTTGGCCCCGAGGGGCGCACCTTGTTGCAGGTTCTGTCGATCGCGGGCGGGCCGGTACCGGGTCAGGCCCAGTTGACCGACATCCGGATCATCCGCACCGCCTCGCCCACGCAGGGCGAGTTGATCATTGTGGATGCGACGCGGATGCTAACGGGCCGGGGTCTCGACTTCCCGCTGGAGCCGGGGGATGTGGTGTTCGTGCCACGCTCGGCCCTTGGGGATTGGAACGTGGCGATCGGCCAGATCCTTCCCAGCCTGCAACTGATCGGCGGGGTGTTGACACCGATCACGCTGATCGAAAGCCTGAACAACAACTAGGCTGCGGAATGGCCATGGTTTTGCCCCGTGCGGCCGGTATCAGAGGGGGTAAGCGAGGGTGCGATGAAGATACTGCTGGCCGACGATCAGGAACTGGTGCGCGATACCATTGCCGCTTTTCTGCGGCTGGAGCCGGGTATGGAGGTGGACGTTGCCGCCGATTTTCCCGCAGCCCTGGCATTGGTGCGGCAGGGCGGGGGCCACGAATTGATCCTGCTGGATTACATGATGCCGGGGATGAACGGGCTTTCGGGTCTGGCGGCGATGCGGGCCGCTGTGCCGGGTGTGCCGGTGGCCATTCTTTCGGGCACCGCCCCGCGCGCGGTGGCCGAACAGGCGCTGGCCGAAGGCGCTGCCGGTTTCCTGCCCAAGACCATGTCGACCAAAACCCTGATCGCCGCCATCCGCTTCATGGCGGCGGGCGAGGTCTACGCGCCCATGGCAATGATGACCGAACGCGAGGCCCCCTCGGCTACGCTGGCGGGCGCGCAGTTGACCGCACGTGAAACCGAGGTGCTGCGGCTGTTGTGTCAGGGTCTGGCCAACAAGGAAATCGCCCGTGCGCTGGACCTGCAAGAGGTGACGATCAAGCTGCACGTCAAGACGCTGTATCGCAAGATCGA
>JBBRCF010000235.1:0-1988 GCA_038205135.1 Rhodobacterales bacterium | reverse complement strand
GAAATGGCTCCGCCTGAAAGGTAGAAACCAGTTGCCAAAAGTCATCGAAGGAACCAAATTCAACCACGGCGTCGAAGTGACAGACGACGCCAAAATACGCGCCGCCTGATGATGCGCGTCACCCAAATTCAAGCATAGCTCGAGAACGTGCGCAGGACGCTGCGCAAGCGTGGTTCGACCAGCACCAGCACCAACAGCTTCTGGCCCAGATAGCGGGCCCAGATCGCGGGCACCGGGCCGGTGCGGGTCGACAACCCCTTGGCGCAGGCATCCATCACCGAAAAAAGCGTGACGGCGGCGATCATCAGCAGGATCGCCCGGGCCTGTGGCGACACGACGCCCGAAACCTGCGGGCCCGGGGATGTTGGGGAGGGCATCGGTCAGGCTCCTTGCGGCGTGAGGCAGGCTAGACCGTGATGTGGCAAGGGTCCAGCGCCGTGCGCCGGGGCAGTTGCCGCCGGGGCGGCTGTGGCAAAGGTAGTTTTGGCCAAAGGCATTTGCCGGCCGAGGCATCTGCCGGTCAAGACTGCTGCCGGTCAGGACAGTTGCGGGTCAGGACAGTTGCGGGTCAGGGCGGTTATGGGATGGACGCGGAGAACGCAGATGACGGGACGGGTGCGCCGCGCCAGAACATCAGGCGTCGCTTTCGTCGTCGGGCATCACCAGTTGCAATTCGCCAGCCGCCTCCATGGTGCGGATGGCCTGAACGACGGCCGCCATCGCCTCTTCGGCCAGCTTGACCTTGACAGTGCCCTTTTCGCCCACCTGTTCCCGCAGCGCATCCGCCATGCGGCCGGACATGTTGGCAAGGATAAAGTCGGCGACCGGGCGGGTGTCATCGGCAGTGGCCCCCGCCAGCGCCGTGACCAGCACATCCTGATCCACGGCACGCGTTATGCGGGGCACGTCCCGCGCGGCCAGACGGGCCGGGATATCGGGAAAGGTGAACAGAGCGCGGCGAACCTTTTCCGCAAAGTCGTGATCGGTTTCATCCAGCCCGGCCAGCATCGCATCGCGGGTCAGGGCCGGGGATTGGTTCAGGATAGCACCGACGCGGGTTTCGGGTGTGTCGGTAAAGGCGCGTTCGGGCCGCGCGTCCAGTTGCGCCGCCAGAGAGATGCCGATGCGGTCCACAGCATCTGGCGTCACCGCGCCGGTCTGCGCAATGGCATAGGTGACCCGGCGCGCGCGCGGTCCGGGCATGAGGGCCAGCACCTGCGCGGCCTTGGCGGTATCGAGTTTCGACAGCACGACCGCCGCCACCTCGACGCTTTCGTCATCCAGCAGCGGCAGCAATTCGTCGGGTCGCAGCGCGCGCAACCGGGTCCAGGGATCCCCCAATTGCCGCACGCCAGCCTCGCGGCGCAGGCGCGCGGCGGTATTGGGGCTGATATGCCCTTCCAGCACCGATAACGCCCCCGCCAGACCATCCGGAAAGCTGAGCCCGAGGTTTTCCAGTTCACGGGCGAATTCATCGACCACGGCCAGCATTGTGGCACGATCCACCGGGCGCATCGCGCCCATGGCCTGGGTCAGCCCCGATTGCAAATCATGCGACAGCGCCCCCAGCGGCATTTGCTGGTCCGACGCGGCCAGCAGGCGCACGATGATCGCTGCTTTCTGGCGGCGCGACAAGGATCGCGCGGCCTGTGTGGAGGCGGGGGGGGCAATCTGTCCGATCCGGGTCAGGGCGGTCATCCGTCATCTCTTTTCCAGGGTCACCCGAACCCTAGGACAAGAGGGTGAACAAACCCTTTCGCCGTCTCAGTAATTTGCCGCGCGACCGGTACGGATCGTCGTATCAAGCGATGCTTCGGCCCAGGTGCCGGCTCCGCCGCGCGCCCGGATTTCCACCAGTTGCGCCAAGGCGGCGTCGCGCTGCCCGGCCAGCGCGAGGGCCTGCCCGAAATAGCTGCGCGCCAGAATGTTGTCGGGGTTGGCCGTCAGCGCGCGATCATAATGCGCCATCGCCAAATCACCGCGGCCCA
>JBBRCF010000234.1:0-2099 GCA_038205135.1 Rhodobacterales bacterium | reverse complement strand
TACTGGCGCGCGAAGGCGAAACGGTGGGGGTCAATGCGTTGTTGGCCACGATCCTGCAGGACGCGGATCAGGGCGCTGTTGAAGGTGCCGCCGCACCAGAGATTAGTGCGGGCGCAGCAGCGTCCAGGACGGAAAATGCCGCCAAGGCGGGCAATAAGGGGGCCGAAATGGCTGAGACGGTTAAGGTGATGGTGCCCGCTCTGGGTGAAAGCGTGTCCGAAGCAACGGTTTCCACCTGGTTCAAAAAGGTGGGCGACACCGTCGCGCAGGACGAAATGCTGTGCGAACTGGAAACCGACAAGGTGTCGGTCGAGGTGCCCGCGCCAGCGGCCGGCGTGCTGGTGGAAATTCTGGTCGCCGAAGGCGCGACCGTGGATGCCAAGGCGCAGTTGGCGGTGATATCCGCCGGCGCTGGCGCCGCTGCGCCCACGCCCGTGGCGGCCCCTGCCCCAGTCAAGGCCCCGGTCAAGGCCCCGGTCAAGGCCCCCGCTGCCGCGGTCCCCGTTGCCAAGGATGTCGAAGACGCCCCCGCCGCGAAAAAGGCGATGGCCGAGGCCGGCCTGTCGCGTGACGCCGTCACCGGTACCGGCCGCGATGGCCGGGTGATGAAGGAAGACGTGGCGCGCGCCCTGTCCGCAGCCCCCGCCGCACCGCAGGCCGCTGTCGTCGCCAAGACCCCGGACGCGGCCCCGATCCCGCGCGGCCCGGTCGCAGCCGAGGACGCCGCCCGCGAAGAGCGGGTCAAGATGACCCGCCTGCGCCAGACCATCGCGCGCAGGTTGAAAGACGCGCAGAACATGGCCGCCATGCTGACCACCTACAACGAGGTGGACATGTCCGGCATCATGGAATTACGTAATGAATACAAAGACCTGTTCGAGAAAAAGCACAAAGTCAAGCTGGGCTTCATGTCGTTCTTCGTGCGTGCCTGCTGCCACGCCTTGCGCGAGGTGCCCGAGGTCAACGCCGAAATCGACGGCACCGATGTGGTGTATAAAAACTACGTCCACATGGGCGTGGCCGTCGGCACGCCGAACGGGCTGGTGGTGCCGGTGCTGCGCGATGCCGACCAGATGGGCTTTGCCGCGATCGAGAAGAAAATCGCCGAGCTGGGCCTGCGCGCCCGCGATGGCAAGCTGTCGATGGCAGAAATGCAGGGCGGGTCGTTCACGATTTCAAACGGCGGGGTTTATGGATCCTTGATGTCCTCGCCCATCCTGAACCCGCCACAATCGGGCATCCTTGGCATGCATAAAATCCAGGACCGTCCCGTCGTGGTGGCCGGCCAGATTGTGATCCGCCCGATGATGTATCTGGCGCTGAGCTATGACCACCGCATCGTGGACGGCAAAGGTGCCGTGACCTTCCTTGTGCGCGTGAAAGAGGCACTGGAAGACCCGCGGCGGCTGCTGATGGATCTGTGACCGGGGATGGGTGATGGCACCCATCCTGTCGCCTGGCCGCCAGATGGTGCACTTATGACCCCCGCCCTTGCATCTTGCATGCGCAACGAAGGGCTGTTCCTGCTGGAATGGCTGGCCTGGCATATGGGGCTGGGTTTTTTGCGCATTATCGTGGTGACGAATGATTGCACGGATGGGTCGGATGCGCTGTTGGACCGGCTGGCGGCGCGGGGGCTGCTGACGCATGTCGCGCAGCAGGTACCCGTTGGGGCCGCCCCACAGAACAGCGGCATGGATCATGTGCTGCGGCAGTGCCGCGAACATGGCCTGACCCATGTCCTGCATATCGACAGCGATGAGTTCCTGCTGCTGGAGGGCAGCCTGGCCGACCAGATGGCGCGCACGGCACGGGCTGATGTCGTACCAGTGCCGTGGCGGATGTTCGGCGACAGCGGCGTCACCGACTGGACCCCCGGCGATCTGGTTACGATGCGCAACACCCGCGCAGAGCCCGCGCCGGAACCCGGCGTGACCAAATTCAAATGCTTGTTCCGGGTCGCCAGTTTTGCCCGCGCCACCGATCACAACCCGCTGGACCCCACCATTCCTGACCCGGTGGTGATGACGCCGGACGGTCAGCTTTTGTCCAACGCGTCGCTGTTTCAGGCGAAATCCAGCCGGTTCCGCCCGCATGAT
>JBBRCF010000233.1:0-2176 GCA_038205135.1 Rhodobacterales bacterium | reverse complement strand
AACACGGCGTCCGGGTCGCCGGACAGCCCGGCCCATTCCGCACAGGCCCCGTCGAAATCGGCGGGGGCAGACGGACGCCCGCGCAGCCAGTCGAACGTGACCTGATCTGGCGCCACCATGCCACAGCGGGCACCACCTTCTATCGACAGGTTGCATAGCGTCAGCCGCCCTGCGACGGACAGTGCCCGCACCGCAGACCCGGCATATTCCACCGCATGGCCGCGCGCGCCGTCTGTGCCCAGCCGTGCGATCCAGGCCAGCGCCATGTCCTTGGCCCCCACGCCGGGCCCGGCCTGCCCGGTAAAGGTGATGCGCATCCGTGCCGGTTTCTTTTGCCAGATCGTCTGCGTCGCCAGCACATGCGCCACCTCGGTCGCGCCGATGCCGAAACCATAGGCGGCAAGCGCACCATGCGTCGACGTATGGCTGTCGCCACAAACCACCAGCATGCCGGGTAGGGTCAGCCCCTGTTCGGGGCCGATGACATGCACGATGCCCTGACCGGGGCTGCCCAGCCCGAACAGCCGGACGCCATGCGTATCCGTATTGTCCTGCAGGGTCTGCACCATCCGGGCGATATCCGGGTCGGTCACGACCCCCCGCGTCGGCACGTAATGATCCGCCACGCCCACGGTCAGCGCTGGATGCGCTACCTTCATGCCGCGCGCGGCCAAGGCGCGAAACCCGTGATGCGACCCTTCGTGGACATAATGTCGGTCCACCCACAACAGTGCCGTGCCATCATCGCGGGTCAGGATGACGTGGTCATCCCACAGCTTGTCGAACAGCGTCTTCATTCCGCCGCCCCGGTGATCGGAACCAGCACGGGTTGCCACGATCGTGCGCCGGTTTTGCCAACCCGGTTCAATACCATGTCCAGCCGAAACCTGTCGGGGCGGTACAGCGCCGCCAGATGTTCCACCCCGCGCCCCGAGGCATCGAACACCACCCGCGTCAGGGCGATCAGGGCCGCGCCCACCGACACCTCCAGCGCTTCGGCCACGTCCGGTGTGGCAAGGCTGGCGGAAATCGACTGGCTGGCGTGATCCACCTGCACGCCCGCGCGCTCCAGCAGTTTGAACAACGGCGTCGCAGCCAGATCGGTTTCCGAGAAATTCTGCGCGATGTCTTCGGGCACATGCGTGGTCAGATGCGAAAACGGCGCGCCGTCCATCTGGCGGACCCGCACCGCGCGCTGCACCCGGCCACCGTCGGGCAAACGCAGTGCATCAATCACCGCAACAGGGGCGGGGATATAGGCATAGGACAACAGCCGCGCGGTGGTCTGCTGCCCCATCTGCACCAGTTGCGGCATCAGCGAGGCGAAATCGGCGGCAATTGGCGCGCCTTGTGGTGCGGCCCCGGTCACCACGGTGCCAGACCCGGCGCGGCGGTCGATCAGCCCTTCGTGCGACAGCACATCCAGCGCGCGGCGGATGGTGACACGGCTGACGCCATATTGATCGGCCAGCCGCAATTCGCCCGGCAGCACCGCGCCAGGAACCAGGTCGCCTCGGGTGATTTCGTCGCGCAGCAGCAGATAGACCCGCTGCGCCTTGCCGCCTTCTGCCGAAATCCGCGCCGTTTGCATTGCCATGGTGCATCCCTTTTCAAGCGTGAATTTTACCCCCGGTCTGCAACAAAGCAACCGGAATGTCTGGTTCAGGCGCAACTAAATGTATTGCGAGGCGGGTCCAACCAGTATTAAGAAATAGACAGGTCAGAAATCGGGAGCGTGATCATGCCCATCGTCACCGTGCATATCCTTGAAGGCTACGATGCGGCGGTGAAAACCAGGCTGGGTCGTGTGATGACCGATGCGGTCCGCAGCGTGGTGCCCGCTCCACCCGATGCCGTGACGGTGATCTTGCAGGAAATGCCGGCGACGAATTACCTGCGCGGCGGCGAACACCGCAATCCCGCGCCCGCGCTGCCCGATGCCGCGCATGTCGTGCACACGTTCCTGATGGCGATGGAGGCGCGCGAACTGGCGTCCGCCGGTGCATTGCTGGGGGCCGGTTTCAGCATGACCTTTCCCGGCGACCGCCGCATGACCACGCTGGAAGACCTGATCGACTGGGCGAAACCCCGCTACCGGTTCGTCAAGAAAACCTACGAACGGTTCGACGCCATGGGGCAGGTGGTTTCTTGTTTCGGCACGCTGCACGGCGAATGG
>JBBRCF010000232.1:0-2456 GCA_038205135.1 Rhodobacterales bacterium | reverse complement strand
CACCAGAATGGCGTGGGGAAGGGTCTGTGCCTCGTGCGCGTCATGGGTCACCAGCAGCAGGGTCGCGGCCCGTTCCTGCGCCACCTGACGCATCAGGGTCAACATGTCGCGGCGCAGCGCCGGACCAAGCGCGGCAAAGGGTTCATCCAGCAAGATCAGCGGGCGATCCTGCACCAGAACGCGCGCAATCGCCACACGCCCTTGCTGGCCACCTGACAGATCGGCCGGGCGACGCGCCTCTTGCCCCGCCAATCCGACCTGGGCCAAGGCTCCGGCAACCTGTGCCCGCTGTGCCGGCGACGGACGCCCCGCCGGCGCCAGACCCAGCGCAACATTGTCAAAGGCTGACAGTTGCGGGAACAGGTTGTTGTCCTGAAACAGCATCGCGATGGGGCGCCGTGCGGGCCGCCACCCGGACATATCCTGACCTTGGTGCAGGATATGTCCGGCGGCCACCGGTTCGAAACCGGCGATGCTGGCCAGCAGGGTTGACTTGCCGCCGCCCGATGGGCCGATGACCGCCACTTCGGCGCCCTGCAGCACGGCAAAATCGGCCGTCAGGGAAAAATTCGGATAACGCAGGATCACATGCCGCAGTTCAAGCATCGCGCGTGACCCGTTCGCATAACCAGAACAGCGCAAGACTGAGCGCCACCAGCAGCAGCGCCGCTGCCGCCGCATCATCGCTGCGATAGTTGCCCATCAGCCGCATCACCTGCAATGGCAGCGTCGCGCGGTCCGGATCGGCGAACAGGGCGATCACGCCCAGATCGCCCATCGACAAGGCCGCAGCCAGCCCCGCCGCCAGCCCGACCGCCGGCCGCAGCGCGGGCCACAGGATGCGAACAGCCCAGATGCCGGGTGACAGGCCAAGCGACGCCGCCAGCCGGCCGTGATCGGCCTGCACCTGCCGCAGACGCGGCAGAAACAGCCGCAGCGCAAAGGGCAGTGCCGCCAATGTATTGGCCAATACTGTTGCGGGCAGGGCCAGCGTCTCGGGCGTCAGGCGCGGATGGATCAGCAGGAACAGCCCGGTTCCCAGCACGAGCGGTGACAGCGCCAGCCCCGGCAACGCGGCAATTTCCAGCGCCGGCATCCGCAGCGCGGCCAAGGCGATGCCACCCGCGATGACCACCACCAACACCGCTACCACGACGGCCAGCCCCAGCGACAGCGCCGCCGCCTGCCAGACCTGCATGGGCAGGCTGGCCAGCCCCGGTGCGCCGCGCAGAATGACCGCCACCAGGGGTGCCAGCAGAAACAGAGCGGCCAGCGCGATCACCGTGGCATCCACCCCGCGCGCCGCGCCCCAATGCCGCAGCGGCCGCCCGCGCTCCGCCTGGGTCAGGTACTTTGGCACCAGCCACAGCGCGGCCAACCCCGCCGTACCGACCACGGCAAGTTGCAGCGCCCCCAGCACCGCCGCGCGATCCGGCGCGAAATCGAACCGGAACGCCTGATAGATCGCCAGTTCCAGCGTGGTGGCGCGCGGGCCACCGCCCAGTATCAGCGCGACCGCAAAGCTGGACAGGCACAGCGTGGCCACAATCAGGGCGGCCCCGGGCAGCACGGCCCGCAGCATCGGCACCTCGATCAGGCGAAACCGGGCCCAAGGAGTCAACGCCAGCGATTCCGCCATGCGCAGCCGTTCGGCCGGGATCGCCTGCCAGCCTTGCAACAGCATCCGCGTGACCAGCGGCAGGTTGAAAAACAGATGCGCCAGCAGAATACCCGGAATGCCGTAAATCGACAGCGGCGGCAGGCCGATCGCCGCCAGCGCGCCGCTGATCCAGCCGTTGCGCCCGAACACGGCCAGCAGGCCCAGTATGCCCGCGATCACCGGCAGCACAAACGGCACCCCCAACAGCAACACCAGCACGTCCCGCCCGGGAAATTGCCGCCGTGCCAGCGCCCGCGCCAGTGGCACCGCCACCCCAAGACTAAGCAGTGTAGACAGCGCCGCCTGCCAGATGGTGAACCGAAACGCCGCCCAATCTGCGGGGCGGGGGACGTCGACCCCCGCCCGCGCCAGCAGCGCGGCCACGGGGATCAGAACCGCCAGCGCCACCAGCGCCGCCAGCCCTACCCCCGGCCAGACCGGTGTCAGCGCGACAGCGCGGCGCGCCATTCTTCGACCGCCAGATCGCGCACCGTCTGTGCATCTTCTGCCGACAACAGCAGCGATGTCGTAGGCTGCATCAGCGTGCCGAACCCCTCGGGCAATACCTGTTCCGTCGCCGGATACATCCAGTTCGTTGTCGGGATCACCGTCTGGAACGCCGGCGACAGCATGAACGCCATGAACCGGTCCGCTAGTTCCGGCTGATCCGTGCCGGCCAGCTTGCCCGCGACCTCGACCTGCAGATAATGCCCTTCGGTGAACGGCAGGGCGACCTTGGTGGCGTCCTGTTCTGCGATCAGATGATAGGCGGGCGAGGTGGTGTAGGACAGCACCA
>JBBRCF010000231.1:0-2489 GCA_038205135.1 Rhodobacterales bacterium | reverse complement strand
GGTGAACGAACCTGCCAACGTGCTGACGACCAACGACTTTGCCGCAAGGCTCGCAGCGATGCAGGATCTCGGTCTCGATGTCGAGATCCTTGAGGAGGACGCGTTGCAGGCGCTCGGGATGGGGGCTTTGCTCGGGGTCGGGCAGGGGTCCGACAGCCCCACCAAGATCGTGGTCATGCAGTGGCATGGCGGGCCTGCGGGCGGGCCGCCCCTTGCGCTGATCGGCAAGGGCGTGGTGTTCGATACCGGCGGCATCTCGATCAAGCCGGCGGGCGGGATGGAAGAGATGACGATGGACATGGGCGGCGCTGCCGTGGTGGCCGGGGTGATGCGCACGTTGGCCCTGCGACGGGCCAAGGCGAATGTCGTTGGTCTGGTCGGTCTGGTCGAAAACATGCTCGACGGCCGGGCGCAGCGGCCGGGCGACGTGGTGCGCTCGATGAAGGGCGACACGATCGAGGTGATCAACACCGATGCCGAGGGTCGCCTGGTTCTGGCCGACGTGATGTGGTACGCGCAAGACCGCTTCAAACCGAGCGGCATGATTGATCTGGCCACGCTGACCGGTGCGATCATCGTGGCATTAGGGCATGAAAACACAGGTGTTTTCTCGAACGATGATGCGCTGTGCGCGGCGTTTCTTGCAGCGGCGGCAGCCGAAGGCGAGGGCGCATGGCGGATGCCGATGGGGCAGGCTTACGACGACCGGTTGAAGTCGCGGATTGCCGACATGATGAACGTCGGCGGCCGCGAAGGCGGGGCGATCACCGCGGCACAGTTTCTCAAACGGTTCGTCAGGGACGGGACGCCGTGGATTCATCTCGATATCGCCGGGACGGCGCTGGTCAAATCCGACCTGACCCTGTCACCAAAGGGGGCCACGGGCTGGGGGGTTATGGCGCTCGACCGGCTGATCCGTGACAAGTTCGAGGGCTAAGCCGTTGGGCATGGCCGTGTTTTACCATCTGACGCGCACCGGACCCGAAGCCACGCTGCAAACCTTGTTGCCACGCGCGCTGGAACGTGGATTGCGGGTGATGGTGCGCGGCACGGACCGCGCGGCGTTGGAGCGGCTGGACGCGCAATTGTGGCTGGAGCCGGCGGACGGTTTCCTGCCGCACGCGATGGACGGCGGGCCGTTCGATGCCGACCAGCCGGTGCTGCTGGGGCAGGGCGCGGTGGGCAACGGCGCGCAGGTTCTGGCCTTGCTCGACGGTGCCGGGGTGGACGCCGACGAAGCCCGCGGGCTGCAACGGGTCTGGGCGATCTTTGACGGCGGCGATCCGGCGGCCCTTGAACAGGCGCGCGGGCTGTGGCGTCACCTGATCGCGGCAGAGATTTCGGCGCAATACTGGTCCGAAGAAACCGGGCGCTGGCAGATGAAGCTCGAAAAGCTCAGCGGCTGAGGACCATGGTTCCCCGGTCGATCGCGACCCGGAACTGACCCAGATAATCCATGCCGAGCAATGAGATATCCATCCGTCCTTCGGTAACATAGGCTGGCATGTCATAGTCGGTGAATGGTCCGAGCGCCACGTCTGGCAAACGGATGCGCGCGGTGCGCACCACACCGTTCGCGGTCATCGCTGTGCCCATGTACGGCAGGCTGTCGGGGTCGATCCCAAGGCTTTCGGCATCCCGGCGCGACAGCACGATGTTGGTGGCACCCGTGTCGGCCATGAAATCGACATCACGGCCGTTGATCTGCAGGGTCAGGTAATAGTGCCCGTCCGGCGCGCGCGGCACCGTGACCTCGCCGGTTTCGCTGACCATCTGGCGCGGCAGGATCTGGCCTCGAAGGTCGGTCCAGAGCCCGTAGGCGGCCACGAAGCCGACAAAGATCATCCCCCAGGCCAGCGCGGTCCGCAGCGCGTGCCCCATCCGCCGGCGATACTCCACCAGCACCCAACCGCCAACCGCCGCCAGAAGGAGGGTCAGGTAAAGAAGGTTCATCAGGCTGCCGTTGTCCATCGCTGCACCATATGGGGCGTGCAGGGCGATTTGCAAAGGTCAGATCAGGCCGGTGCCCCGGATGCCGTCGATCACGAACTGAACCGACAGCGCCGCCAGCAACATCCCCAGAAGACGGGTGATCACGATGGTGCCGGTGCGTCCCAACACCCGTTCCAGCGGCGGGGCGGCGAGCAGGAACAGGAACGTCGCCAGCATCATCGCCACCATCAGCCCCAGAACCGCAAAGGTGACCGGCCAACTGCCGCCGCCCTCGCCGACCAGCAGAATCATCGAGGCAATCGCCCCGGGCCCCGCGATCAGCGGCGTCGCCAGCGGAAACACCGAAGGGTCGTGATCCAAGTCGGCGTGCTGACCTTCGCGCCGCTGGGTCCGGCGTTCGAACAGCATGTCAAGGGCGGTCAAAAACAACAGGATGCCCCCGGCGATGCGGAAGGCCGGCATGGAGATGCCGATGAATCCCAACACGGATTCGCCCAGAAGTCCGAACAATGTCAACAGGATGGTGGCAATGATGC
>JBBRCF010000230.1:0-2523 GCA_038205135.1 Rhodobacterales bacterium | reverse complement strand
GGTAACCCCGTAATCCTTTGCCGCCGCTTTTGGCGTCACATAGCCCAGCCGGATATCCCGTTCGATCAGCGCCGGGTCGCGTTGCAGCGGGTCGCCGTAACCGCCACCACCGGGTTGACTGAACCGGCACAGGTCGCCCTGTTTCATCACCTCACGCCCGCTGCGGGTGAACGGGTCGTCATCACGCACCTGAATAACGCCCTGCGCACCGGGCTGGGCACCTTCGCGACCATGCGCGGGTTCGACCAGCCGGCCGCCGGAAAAGGCCACCTGCACCGGGCTTTGGTTCAGGCAGCGCATGACTGTCTGTTGCCCCAAACCGCCACGGAACCGGCCCGGACCGCCGCTGTCGGGACGCAATTCGCGGCTGACAAACAGGAACGGAGCCTCCAGTTCAAACAGTTCCACCGATGTGGTGGCGATGTTTCCCGGGAACACGACCGCCGAGTTGCCGTCGCAATCGCGAAACGCGCCTTGCCCGCCTTGGGCGTTGTAATGCGACAGAAATGGCCGCCCGTCGGGGCCGATGCCCGAAAACTTTTCGGTCCACAGCGGATAGGTTCCGGACGGCGCCATCGCGAGCTCTGGCGCGATCTGATAGATCGCTCCCATCAGCGCTTCGACCGTGAAATAGGACAGCAGCGACCGATACATCCCCGGCGCGGGAAAGATCGGGTTCAGGACCGTGCCTTCGGGCACGTGCAGAACCACCGGCCGGAACGCGCCCGCGTTCATGGGCAGATCGGGGCACAGCGTGGCGATGAAGGGAAAGATCGCATAGGCGCGGGTGATGTTCAGCACGGCGTTGATCGGCATTTCGACCTGCGCCGAGGTTCCCGAGAAATCGAGGTACACTTCGCCATCGGTCACCGTCAGCGTGACGGCAATCTTCAGGCGCTGGCCGTCGGTATCGGTGATCTCGTGGAATACCTCTGCGCTGGCCTGCCCGTTGGGCAGCCGCGACAGGGCGCGGCGGAACATCGCTTCGGTCGTGTCGGCGATCCGGGTGGCCAGAGGTTCCAGACTGTCCAGCCCGAAATCCTCCATTAATGCGACGATCCCCTTGCCGCCCACGCGATTGGCCGCAATCTGGGCCGCGATATCGCCCAGCACCTTTTCCGACATCCGCACATTGCGCGCCAGCAGGCGGTACAGTTCGTCATTGCGCACGCCCGCGCGCCACAGTTTCGACACGGGGATGATGACGCCTTCTTCGTAGACGTCTCGGGCATCGGTGGCCCCCAGCCGCCCACCCATGTCGGCATGATGCGCGCAGGTGCAGGCGAACCCCACCAGCCGCCCGGCGTGAAAAATCGGGGTGGCCACGAACACATCCGGCGCGTGACCGGCACCGACCCAAGGGTCGTTGCAGATCAGAATGTCGCCTTCCTGCATTGTTGCGGCGGGATAGGTGGCGAGCATCTCGCCGATCACCGTCGGTGTCGATCCGGCCTGACCGGGGGTGCACTGGCTGGATTGTGCCAGCATCACACCGCGCGCGTCATAAAGCGCGCAGGCGTAATCCTGATTGTCGCGCACGATCAGCGAAAACGCGGTGCGTTCCAGCGTGGTCGCGATTTCATCCGCCACCGAAATCACGCGCGACCAGATGACCTGCAAACGAATTGCATCCAGTGTGGGGTCGGTTCCGCTGTTGCCCTGGGGCGCGGTAATCGAGTTCATGCGTCAGACTCCGGTTTTGATTTCCAGCCAGCCGGCGGGGTGGCGTTCGGCCACGGCCCCCGATCCGACAAGGATTGTGGCGCCAGGCTGCACGATGATCGCGGGCCCCTCGATACGGCCCTGAACCGCGGCAAAGGGCAGAACCCGATGCGGCACCATCCGCGCCACGGCATTGTCCCAGACATCGCGACGGGTTTCGGCGGCATCGGTGTCGGCGGGCAGCGGGGCAAAGCCGGGGCCCTTCATGTCGGCCATCGCCTCGACGCGCAGGGTGACGATTTCCACGGCCATGTCGTCATAGACATAGCCATAGGCGGTCAGATAATCGCGCCGGAACGCCTGCGTGATCGCCGCCCGGTCTGTGGTTTCCAGCGGAACGCGCAGCTGATGCCCCTGACCGACATACCGCAGGTCGGCGAACAGGCTGTAAGTCTGTGATGCACCGGGCGCGGCTGCGGCGATGATCGCGCCTGCCTGATGTCGCAGGTCGTCAAACACCGCGGCCAGCGCAGCCGCGTCCACCGCGTCCAGGCGGCGGGGATATGAGCGGGACACCTCGTAGCTGGGCACCGCCATCAAGAACCCCAGCGCCGAAAACACCCCCGCCGCTTCGGGCACGATGATCCGGGGGATTTTCAGCTTGCGGGCGATTTCCATGGCGTGCAGCGGCCCGCCGCCACCAAAGGCCACCATCACCGATCTGGACAGGTCGCCGGCATTTTCAGCGGCGTAGATACGCGCGGCCTGCGACATGTTTTCATTCACGATCTCGATGATCGCCACCGCCGCGTCGGCCACCGAAAGACCCAGAGGTTCGGCGACCTCGCGCCGGATCGCGGC
>JBBRCF010000229.1:0-2552 GCA_038205135.1 Rhodobacterales bacterium | reverse complement strand
GGGTGATGCCGTCCACGGCACGGGTGACGTGGTGCGCGTGCCAGTGGGGGCGGGCCTGCTGGGGCGCATCGTCGATCCCCTGGGCCGCCCGCTGGATGGCAAGGGGCCGATCAACGCCGAGGCAACCCTGCCCATCGAGCGTGAGGCCCCCGGCATCATTGACCGGGATCTCGTGGTCAACCCGGTGCAGACCGGGGTGCTGGTAGTCGATACGCTGTTCGCCCTGGGGCGGGGGCAGCGCGAGTTGATCATCGGCGATCCGGCCACGGGCAAGACGACGTTGGCCGTCGATACCATCATCGCGCAGCGGGATACCGACATGATCTGCATCTATGTCGCGGTGGGGCAGAAAACCTCTGCCGTGCGTCGGGCGGTGGATGCGCTGCAAACCCACGCCGACTTTGACCGCTGCATCGTGATGGTGGCCGGGCCCGCCACGCCGCCCGGCCTGCAATGGATCGCCCCTTTTGCCGGCATGACCATGGCCGAGCATTTCCGCGACAAGGGCCAGCACGCCCTGATTGTGATCGACGATCTGACCAAACACGCGGCCACCCACCGCGAGATCGCCCTGCTGACCCGCCAGTCGCCGGGGCGCGAGGCTTATCCGGGCGATGTGTTCTACGTTCATGCCCGCCTGCTGGAACGCGCGGCCAAGCTGTCGCAGGCCAAGGGCGGGGGGTCGCTGACTGCCTTGCCGATTGCCCAGACAGAGGCGGGAAACCTGTCGGCCTATATCCCGACCAACCTTATTTCCATCACCGACGGGCAGATCGTGCTGGACGCGCGACTGTTTCAGGAGGGTCAGAAACCCGCTGTTGATGTGGGCGTGTCGGTCAGCCGGGTGGGCGGCAAGACGCAGGCGCCGGCCTTGCGGGATGCCGCGAATTCCTTGCGGCTTGATTATGCGCAGTTTCTGGAGATGGAGGTGTTCACCCGCTTTGGTGGCACCATCGAGCCGCGTGTGCAGGCGCAACTGACGCGAGGGGCGCGGCTGCGCGCGGTGCTGCGCCAGAACCAGCACGCAGCGATGCGCTTGGGCGAAGAGGTGGCGCTTGTGCTGGCCGTGCAAGAGGGGGTGCTGGATGCGCTGGCACCGGGTCAGGTCGCAACGTTCCGCGACCATCTTGCCGGGGCCCTTCAAACCGGGGCCGCCGAGGCGCTGCGAAAGGTGCAGACAACAGGCACTTTGGACGCGGCTGACGAGGCGGCGCTGCTGGACGTGTTGCGCAAGCTTGCCGCATCGATGGACGCCCCCGATGTCTGACATCGACCTTTCTGCCCGGATTGAGGGCGTCCGCCAACTGGGCAGCGTCGTGCGCGCGATGACCGGGATCGCCGGCGCCCGTGCCCGCACCGCCCGCAGCCAGATTGCGGCGGTCGAAGGCTATGCTGCTGTTCTGGACGCGGCAGTGTCGCAGTCCCTGGCGGGGGTGACGAGCGACCAAGCAGACCTGAACGCGCGCCCGGCACTTGTGGTGTTTTGCGCAGAACAGGGGTTCGTAGGCGGATTTTCCGAGCGCGTGCTGGACGCCCTTGGCACGATCGCCGAAGGGACCGATCTGTTCCTGATCGGCAGCCGCGGTGTGGCGATTGCCGCAGCGCGGGGGATTGAACCGCGTTGGTCGGCTGCGATGCCGTCGCGCTCTGCCAGCCTGCCAAAGTTCGCCGACCGCCTGCTGTCTGCTGTGTTCGCAAACGGCGATCTGAGGGCGATCTCAGTCGTTCATACCTTCTGGGACCATGGGCAAACGGCGGTGAAGCGCAGCGATCTGTTTCCCCCGCCGCCCGCAACCGGCGCGGTTTCGCAGTCCGCCCCCCTGACCAATCTGCCTGCTACGGACCTTGCCGCAGCACTCGGGCTTGACCAACTCCACGCAAGGCTGACCCGCGCAGCACTCCACGCCTTTGTGTCTGAGAACGAGGCCCGGATGGCTGCCATGTCGGCGGCATCGCGCCAGATTGAAGATGAGTTGGCGCTGCTGGAAGCGCGGGCCCGCAGGGTGAGGCAAGAGGCAATCACCGCCGAGATCATCGAAATTGCGTCAGGGGCCATGGCCGGGCGGTAAGGGCGTGCCGAAATTGATGTCGCCCGCGCCTTTCGGCTGATCTGCGTAAGCACGCGGCCGTCCTATCCCCCCTAGCCTGAACTTGCGAACAACGTCAGGAAGCAACCCCATGCAATCCAACGAAAAGCCAAGCGAGAAGCCAGGCTTCCGCTTTCCGTCAGCCTTTACCATCCTGTTTGCGCTGATCATTCTGGTCGCAGCGCTGACCTGGATCATTCCCGCCGGACAGTATGAGCGCGTGGCCTCGGAAGCCCTTGGCAAGGATGTGCCCGTCGCGGGAAGCTATGCGCCGACAGAGGCTGATCCGCAGGGCTTTTTCGACGTCATCCTTGCCCCCATTGCGGGGTTTTACGACCCCGTCGAATATGTTGCCCGCGCGATCGACGTCTCGTTGTTCGTGCTGATCATCGGCGGGTTCATCGGGGTGGTGACGGCCACCGGGGCCATAGATGCCGGGATCGCCCGCGCCATGGTCGGCCTGAA
>JBBRCF010000228.1:0-2797 GCA_038205135.1 Rhodobacterales bacterium | reverse complement strand
CCTGCGTCTGGTGCAGCAGGAATCCGGGTTCAATTCCGCCGCACGCAGCCACAAGGGCGCGATCGGTCTGGCCCAGCTGATGCCGGGCACTGCCACATCGCTGGGGGTCGATCCGCATGATCCCGTTGAAAACCTCGAAGGCGGCGCGCGCTATCTGATGCAGCAATACCGCAAGTTCGGGTCGTGGCGGCTGGCGCTGGCGGCCTATAATGCTGGCCCCGGCGCGGTCGAAAAACACAAGGGCGTGCCGCCCTTTGACGAAACCCGCAATTATGTGCGCGTGATCTGGGGCAGCTGACGTTCTACCGACGCGTGCTGCACCGGCTTGGCTACAGCGGCTTGATCTTGATCTTGGTGATGCGGTTTTCCTTGCGCGACGTCACCTCGAACCGGAACCCGTGAAAGCTGAAGACCTGGCCGGTGCTCGGGATCATCTGCGCCTCGTGGATCACCAGACCGGCGACGGTATTGGCCTCGTCGTCGGGCAGGGACCAGTCCATGGCGCGGTTCAGGTCGCGGATAGTCATGGTGCCGTCGATCACATAGGCGCCATCTTCGCCCGGTTTCATCGCCGGTTCCTGCGCGATGTCAAACTCGTCGGTGATCTCGCCGACGATTTCCTCGAGGATGTCTTCCAGCGTGATCAGGCCCTGAATGGACCCGTATTCGTCCACCACCAGCGCGAAATGGGTGTGCCGGCGCAGGAATTGCCGCATCTGTTCGTCCAGCGTGGTGGTGTCGGGGATGAAATAGGGCTTCATCGCCACATCAAGGATGTTGAAGCCTTCCAGCCCGGTGCGGGGCAGGTTGGTTCCGAACATCAGCTTGTGCATCCCGCGCAGAACGTCCTTGGCGTGCACCACGCCGACGATGTTGTCGGGGTTTTCTTTCCAGATCGGCAGACGGGTATGCGGGCTTTGCAGGATTTCCGACAGCAGCTCCGCGGGAGGGGTATCGGCATTCAGCATGCGGATTTCCGACCGGTGGCGCATGATTTCCTCGACGGTGCGGTCGGCCAGATCCAGCGCGCCCAGGATGCGGTCGCGGTCCTCTTTTTCGACCGCGCCTTCGCTGTGACCCAGTGCGATCACCCCCATGATTTCCTCCCGCACCGCCAGCATGTTGGCCTCGGGGTTGGCCTTGACGCCGAACAGCCGCAGGATACCCCGCACCAGCGCCCGCACCATGCCGACAATCGGCGCAAAGATCAGGATCAGCAGACGGATGACCGGCGCGACGCGCACCGCGACGGCTTCGGGAAAGGTGATCGACACGGTCTTGGGCAACACCTCGCCAAAGATCAGCACCAGCACCGTCATGCCTGCGGTGGCATAGGCCACGCCCGAATCGCCGAACATCCGGGTCAGCAGCGCGGTGGCCAGCGACGCCGACAGGATGTTGACCACGTTGTTGCCCAACAGGATCGCGCCGATCATGCGTTCGTTGTCTTCGGTGACGGTCATCGCGGCGATCGCTCCGCGCGACCCCTTGTCGGCCAGCGTTTTCATTTTCGCGCGGGACGCGGCGGTCAGCGCCGTTTCAGACCCGGAAAAGAACGCCGACATCACCAGCAGGCACATGATGCCACCCGCGGTGATCCAGAATGTAGTGTCGAGCAAGGTCGCGGTGTCGGTCATGGCGATTTGGTCCTGTCGGTAATCCGTTGCGGGGTATGGGCGGATCAGTCCGCAAATTCAAGCGTCGGGAAATTCAAGATCGGGAAATTCAAACATCGCGATTTTCAAGGTTCGGGATTTCAAGGTTCGGGATTTCAAGGTTGCGGATCAGGGTCGGCGCGGTCCATGGCCAGCGGATGATGGGTCAGCACCAGCGTGCGCAGCCGTTCTTCCAGCACATGGGTGTAGATTTCCGTAGAGGCGATGTCGGCATGGCCCAGCAGGGTCTGGATCGCGCGCAGGTCGGCGCCATGCGCCAGCAGGTGGGTGGCAAAGGCATGCCGCAACCGGTGTGGTGTGACGGCGGCGGGTGAAACGCCGGCTGCGACGGCCAGGTCCTTCAGCGCCAGATAGAAACCTTCGCGCGTCAGATGGCCGGTCGCGGATCGCGACGGGAACAGGAACCGGCTGGCGGGGCGGCCCGCCTTGCGGGCGGCATCTTCTTCGGCCATCCGGTGCGCGGCCCATGCGGCAAGAGCTGTCCGCGCGGGCGCTGACAGCGGCACCATGCGTTCCTTGTTGCCCTTGCCGTTCACCAGGATCATCCGCGGGTCGCCGCGCGACGCGGCAAGCGGCAGGGTCACCAATTCGCTGACCCGCATCCCGGTGGCATACAGCAGTTCCATCAGGCAGGTCATCCGCAGCCGGGCGTCCGCGTCACGGCCACGGGTGCGCGCGGCATCCAGCAGCGCGTCCACCTGTTCTTCGGACAGGATCTTTGGCAGGCGCTGCGATTTTCCGGGCCCCGTCAGGCGCAGGGCGGGATTGTCGGCGCGCCAGCCCTCGTCATGGGCAAATCGGCAGAATTGCCGGATCGCCGACAGCCGCCGCGCGCGGGTGGCCTGCGACAGACCGGCGGCCTCAAGGCCCACAAGATATGCCTCGATCGCGGCGCGGTCGGCCGTCAGCACCGCGTGGCCACGCCGTTCCAGCCAATCCGCGAAATCCCGCAGGTCGCGGCCATAGGCCAGCAGCGTGTTGCGCGCGGCGCCGGTTTCCGCTGACAGCGCCTCCAGAAAAGCCTGCAGCCGATGCATGTCTGACATCGCCTACAGGCCCCGCCGCAACAGCCGCACCTGCAATGCGGCACGCCGCGCGGTGTCTTCCAGACCCAGTGCGCG
>JBBRCF010000227.1:0-3000 GCA_038205135.1 Rhodobacterales bacterium | reverse complement strand
GCATGCAGATGCGCCTCGTTGCCGGGGCTGATCTGCATCGCGTTGGGATCGACCTCGGTGAACCCTTCGGCGTCGAACCAGTCACGGAACGCCCGTTGGATGCGGTTGCGCGCCACCAGCAACGGCCTCCGGTCGGCATGGCGCGCGGGGGTCCACCACAGATCAGACTGCGTCATCGGTTTTACCTTTGATCTGGCGATTTCCGCCCTGATGCGTTAGGGCAACCGGCAATGTGCGGTCCATAGGCCGCCCGCATCGTCATCGCAAGGAACCGCTGCCGTGAAAGTCATCGCCTCTCAGGTCCGCAAGGGCAATGTGCTGGAAATCGACAACCGACTGTATGTCGTGCTGTCGGCCGAAAACTTTCACCCCGGCAAAGGCACGCCCGTCACCCAGGTGGACATGCGCCGCATCGGCGACGGCACAAAGGTATCCGAACGCTGGAAAACCACCGAGGCGCTGGAACGCGCCCATGTCGAGGACACCGAATTCGATTTCCTGTACGAAGACGGCGAGGGCTACCATTTCATGAACCCCGCCAACTACGACCAGATCGCAGTGCCCGCCGAAGTGATCGGCGACCACAAAGTCTATCTGCAAGAAGGCATGCGGGTATATCTGAAGATTTTCAACGAACTGGCCGTGTCGATGGAACTGCCGCAGCGCATCACAGTCGAGGTGATGGAAACCGAACCGGTGACCAAGGGCCAGACCGCATCCTCGAGCTACAAGCCGGCGATGTGCAGCAACGGCTTGCGCGTGATGGTGCCGCCGCATATCGGCCCGGGCGTGCGGATCGTGATCACGACCGAAGACAACAGCTATTACGAACGCGCCAAGGACTGATCAGTTCTGGATCGTGATGCCGCGCGCCGTCATGTCGGCCTGCGCCTGCGCCAGCGACCCATCCATGTCGATAGCGCGGCACAGGTCCAGCCGCACCGTGACCGCAAACCCCAGCCGCGCGGCATCCTGCGCGGAATAATTCACACAAAAATCCGTGGCCAGACCCACCAGCGTCACCGCCGTGATGCCGCGCGTGCGCAGATAACCGTCCAGCCCGGTGGGCGTGGCGCGGTCGTTCTCGAAAAACGCCGAATAGCTGTCGATCGCCGGGCGGAACCCCTTGCGCAGGATCAGGTCGGCGCGGTCCGCCTGCAGCGCCGGATGAAACGCCGCCCCGCGCGACCCCTGCACGCAATGATCCGGCCACAGCGTCTGCGCGCCATAAGCCATCTGCACGGTCTCAAAAGCCGCCTGCCCCGGATGCACTGACGCAAAAGACGAATGCCCCGCCGGGTGCCAGTCCTGCGTCAGAACGACCGCGCCGAACTGGTGCATCAAAGCGTTGATGCCCGGCACCAGCAGATCGCCCCCCGCCACCGCCAAGGCGCCGCCGGGACAGAAATCCACCTGCACATCGATCACCAAAAGCGCCTGCATCGCCATCCCCGTTTTGCCGCAGATTAACAGCGCCAGCCACTGATTGCCACCACGCGCGAACGGCGCTATGCCGCCCGCTTCATCCCGGAGGCGCGCATGACCCGTTTAGCCATCGACTTTGGCACGTCGAACACCGCCGCCGCGCTGATGGCCGGCAATCGCCCCACCGTGCTGCCGATGGAACCGGGCGCCGAAACCCTGCCCACGGCCGTGTTCATGGATTTCAGTCGCAAGCGGTTCGTCTATGGCAATGCCGCGCTGACCGCGCTGCGCGACGGGGCCGAAGGGCGGTTTCTGCGCGCGCTGAAATCCGTGCTTGGAACGCCGCTGGCGCAGGAAAACCGCACGTTCCTGAACGAACGCATGACGCTGATCGAGGTGATCGCCCGGTTTCTGGACGAAATTCGGCTGCGATCCGAGGCGTTTACCGGGATGCGTTTCGATGCGGTCCTGTCAGGACGCCCGGTGCGGTTCCATTCGGCGGATGCCGGCCGCGATGCGCAGGCCGAGGCAGACCTGCGCGCCGCCTATGCGCTGGCCGGTTTCCGCGACGTGGATTTCCTGCCGGAACCCGAAGCGGCGGCGCTGGCCGTCGGTGGCACGGGCCGGATGCTGATCGTCGATATCGGCGGAGGCACCTCGGATTTCACCTTGTGTGACCGCGCGAACGGTCAGACTCAGGTGCTGGCCAGCCGGGGGTTGCGGCTCGGGGGTACGGATTTCGACCGCACGCTCAGCCTTGCCCATGCCATGCCGCTGTTCGGCTATGACGCGCCGATCCGCGCCCAGATCGGCACCGCCCGCCATCCGGCACCCCGCGCGCCGTTCCAGGATCTGGCGACATGGGAAAAAATCCCCTTTGTCTATGACGCGGGCCTGTTGCGCGAGGTGCGTCGCTGGGTCCGCCTGTCCGACGACCCGCGCCTGTTCGAACGTCTGGCCGAGGTGCTGGAGGCGCATCTGGGCCATGACGTCGCCCATGCAGTCGAAGCCGCAAAAATTGCCGCAAATGATACGGGCACAGGCCAGATCGCCCTGCATCTGGTCGAACGCGGGCTGACCGCCGCCTTGCCCCGCGCGGCACTGGAGACCGCGCTGGCCGCCGCCGCCGAGGCGATCGGCGCCGAGGCGATGGCGACACTGGCGGATGCCGGGGCCGCGCCTGCCTCGGTTGATGTCGTAGTTTTCGTCGGGGGATCCGGCCTGTTGGCCGCAATCCGCGCCGAACTCGCCCGCCGCCTGCCTGATGCGCGGCAAGAGGTGTCCGAAGTGTTCACCGCCGTTGCCCACGGTCTGGCCATCGCCGCGACCTGACGTGCACGGGTCTCGATTGCACAGCCTTTGCGCAGACTGGCCTTCGCGCAGACTGGCCTTCGCGCAGACTGGCCTTCGCGCAGACTGGCCTTTGCGCAGACTGGAGCTATGCTTGAATTTGGGTGACGCGCATCATCAGGCGGCGCGTATTTTGGCGTCGTCTGTCACTTCGACGCCGTCGTTGAATTTGGTTCCTTCGATGACTTTTGGCAACTGGTTTCTACCTTTCAGGCGGAGCCATTT
>JBBRCF010000226.1:0-3093 GCA_038205135.1 Rhodobacterales bacterium | reverse complement strand
CGCACGGCCAGCGCCGCCGCCACCGGGGCCGGATCGCGCCCCAGATCCAGCGCCACGGTCGGCGCGCGCGCACTGGCGTCGCGCGGCCCCAGCATCCGCAGGTCATTGCGCCCCGCCGCCCAGTCCAGCAGCGGCTGCAACAGCGCGGTTTCGTGATCGCGCATCAGGTCATGCACCCCCGCCATCCGCACCGCCGGCGTACCCGTCAGCCCGTGATGATCGGCCAGCAGATCGAAGTAATCCGCCATGCCCGCGCAGGCGGCGATCTGCGCATGATCCGGCCCGGCCGGCGTGAACCGTTTGTACAAGGCGTCGGCGTTAAAATAATGCCCCTGATTGGGCAGAAATTCCCCCAGCGCGCGACGCATCACCATGATGCCCTGATGCGGGCCATAGGTTTTATAGGCGGAAAACAGATAGATATCCGCCCCCATCAGCCCGACATCCGGCAGGCCGTGCGGCGCATAGCTGACCCCGTCAACGCAGACAAACGCGCCCGCCGCATGCGCCAGCGCGGTGATTTCCACCACCGGATTGACCGCGCCCACCACGTTGGAACAATGCGGAAAACACACCAGCCGGACGCGGTCGTCCAGCAGCGGTTCCAGTGCGGCAAGGTCCAGCATCCCGGTGTCCGGGTTAATGCGCCATTCGCGCACCTCGATGCCTTCTTCCGCCAAGCGCCGCCATGGCCCGGTGTTGGCCTCGTGGTCCTGATTGGTGACGATGATCGCCGCGCCGGGCTGCATCATGCGGCGGAACGCCTGCGCCAGCACATAGGTGTTGGCGGTGGTCGAAGGGCCGAACGCCACCTCGTCCCGCGCCACGCCCATCAGGGCCGCCAGCCGCGTGCGCGCCTCGTCCATTTCCGCGCCGCCCAGACGGGATGCGGCGTAGGGGCCGTAGGGCTGTACCTTGCGTTCGCGGTAGAACCGGAACAGCCGGTCCATCACCTGACGGCAGGGATAGGACCCGCCGGCGTTTTCGAAGAACGCCTGCCCCGCCAGCGCGGGTTCGGAAAATGCCGGGAATTGCGCCCGCACGAAATCCAGATCGAGTTGCATCGGTTCCCCCTCAGGCATTCACATCCACGACGATCCGCCCCTTCACCGCGCCCTGCAAGATCGCGGCGCCCAGATCAGGCAGATCCGCCAGCGTCGCCATCTGCACCATCGCGTCCAGCTTGTCCAACGGCAGATCGCGCGCGACGCGGTCCCAGGCCCGCAGGCGATTTGCGTAGGGTTGCATCACAGAATCGATGCCCAGCAGATTTACCCCGCGCAGCAGGAACGGAATGACCGTCGCGGGCAGCCCCGCGCCCCCCGCCAAGCCCACAGCGGCCACGGACGCGCCATATTTCATCTGCCCAAGAACGCGCGCCAGCATCGCTCCGCCCACTGCATCGACGCAACCGGCCCAGGTTTCCGCCTCCAGCGGGCGTTTCACGGTTTCGGCCAGATCGGCACGCGGCATGATCCGCGCCGCGCCAAGGCCCGTCAGATAATCCGCCTGTTCAGGCCGCCCGGTGACCGCCGCCACCTCGTGACCCAGCGCCGCCAGCAGCGCCACGGCAACGGACCCCACGCCGCCCGCAGCCCCGGTCACGAGCACGGGTCCGTTGCCCGGCACCAGCCCGTGATCCTCCAGCGCCATCACCGCCAGCATGGCCGTCAAGCCGGCCGTGCCCACCGCCATCGCGGCGCGCGGTGTCAGGCCGGCAGGCAGCGGCACCAGCCAATCGGCCTTGACGCGGGCCATCTGGGCGTAACCGCCCCAATGCGCCTCGCCCACGCGCCAGCCGGTCAGCACGACCTTGTCGCCCGGGGCATAGCGCGCATCGTCGGACGCCGTCACCGTGCCGGCAAAATCAATCCCCGGCACATGCGGCCAGTTTCGCACCAGCCCGCCACCATTGCCCGACAGGCACAGCCCGTCCTTGTAATTCACGGTCGAATAATCCACCGCCACCGTCACATTGCCCGCCGGCAAATCGGCCTCGGAGATCTCGCGCAGCGCGGCGCGTGCGACGCCATCCTCGCCCTTTTCGACCATCAACGCCTTGAACATGCCCGTCTCCCCCCTGATTTCCGTTGTCATCCTGACCCCATCCCATGGTCAGGCGTGGCTTTTTGCCGGTGGCCCGGTCATTCCGGCATCAGGAACATGTCCGACACCGGGGCCGCAACCCCAGCCGCGGTCAGCATCGCGTGGATCTGGCCGCGGTGATGGGTCTGATGGTTGAACATGTGCGCCACGATCAGCCCCATCGGTTTTTCGACATCGCGGCCCAGCAACGCGGAATGCCAGCGATGCGGCCCGGCAAGTTGCGGGGCGCGCAGCGCTGCGGCCCAGTCCGTGATGCGCGCATCCATGCGGGACCGTTCCGCCGACCAATCTGCCAATGTCGGGAACAGCATTGGGCTGTCCGCAATCGCGCCGGGCAATCGCGGACCGCCATCAAAGCGGGTCATCCAGATCGCATCGCCCCACAGAATATGGTTGGCTGTTCCAAGGATCGACCCAAAGAATGCGCCGCGATCCATGGTCAGCGCGTCGGGCGACAGCCGTTCCAGCGCCGTAAGCATCTGGCCATTCTGCCAGACGTTGTACCGCGCCATGGTCTGCACAAATTCGGGGGTGATCATGCCTGCCTCGCAGCCTGTGTTCAAATTGCCGCTCTGATGCTGGCAGACAATATCGCCGGGCGCAAACCCCCTTCACCACGACAAGCCTGCCCATACCCCCTTCACAAAGCGCAGCGGGCTTCTTATATCTGTCATGTCCTCTCGGGGACTATGGGCATAAACGCGCATGGAATAAGCGGATCGGACCCGGGGGCGGTACCCGGCGACTCCACCATATCACCCGACATTGCGGGGGCTTGGGGTCGAAACAGGATCGACGAACGTGTAAAGATGTTGCTTTGTTTCGGTGAGCTACCACCGTTATCGGTGCAAATCGCATAATTGCCAATGACAATCATGCTCCGGTGGCTCTGGCCGCGTAAGCGGTCCGAAATACCAAATCTGAAGTCCTTGCGCCTAGCAGCGTAAGGCGGGGTTCGCAGGCACCTGGCAACAGAAGCCTGCACTT
>JBBRCF010000225.1:0-3126 GCA_038205135.1 Rhodobacterales bacterium | reverse complement strand
CAGGTTTACCAACGGGTCAGGTTTACCAACGGGTCAGGTTTACCAACGGGTCAAGTTTACCAACGGGTCAGGTTTACCAACGGGTCAGGGCGGCTTCGTCCGCGTCCTTGGCGGCGACCCAGGCGGCGCCATCGGTCCCGTATTCCTTTTTCCAGAATGGCGCGCGGGATTTCAGATAGTCCATCAGGTATTCGGCGGCGGCAAAGGCATCCGCGCGGTGCGGTGCGGCTGTGGCGACCATCATGATGACCTCGCCCGGGGTCAGCGTGCCGTGGCGGTGGATCACCAGCAGATCGCCCAGCGACCAGCGTGCCTGCGCGTCCGTCGCAATCGCTGTCAGCGCGCGTTCGGTCATGCCGGGGTAATGTTCGATCTCCATCCGGGCCAGCCCGCTATCGCCGCGCACCACGCCCTGAAACGTGACGATGGCGCCCATATCGGCGCGGCCCTGCACAAAGGCGTTGACCATCGCGCCTGAGTCAAACGGTTCTGCCTGCACGGAAATCCGCATTCAACCCTCTTTAGCCCCCGGTCATCGGCGGGAAAAACGCAACCTCGCGCACGCCTGCCAAGGGTGCGTCGAACCCGGTCAGTACCTGATCCACCGCCACCCGCAGCGCGGTCTGATCGGCAAAGGCTGCGGCATAGCGTTCTTCGCGCGCGATCAGTTCCGACACCAGATCGGCGACGGTGGCCGCGTCCGTCGTCACCCGTTCGCGCGGCAAACCGATGCGTTCGCGGACCCAGGCAAAATACAGCACGTCGATCATCATGGCGTCATTCCTTCAGATGCGGCAGCGCCTTGCGGAAATAATCAAGTCCGGTGATCGCTGTCAGCGCGGCGGCCAGCCACAACAGCCCCAGCCCGATATTGCCGGACCAGACCATCCCGCGCAATTTCCACCACAATCCTTGCAGGTCGGGTACGCGGCCATCCAGAATGTCTGACACCATCGCCGCATCCATGCCATAGGTCGACATGCCCAGATAATGTTCGAACACGCCTTGGGAAAACAGCACGGCAATCGCCACCATCTGCACAGTGGTTTTCCATTTCGCCAGTTTCGTCACCCGCATGGTGCCCGCCACATCGCCCAGATATTCGCGCATGCCGGACACGAACACCTCGCGGAACAGGATCACTGTTGCGGGCAACACCAGCCATGGCGACATCGACGAATAGCCCAGGATCACCGCCAGCGCGATCACCACCATCGCCTTGTCGGCGATCGGGTCCAGCATGGTGCCAATTTTCGTCTGCTGCTGCCATAGCCGCGCCAGATAGCCGTCGAACCAGTCGGTCAGCGCCGCGACCATGAACAGCACCAACGCGAACCAGTCCGCCCAGGGCCGGTTGAAATACAGAAACATTACTGCGACGCCCGGCGCGGCGATCAGGCGCAATAGGGTCAGGATATTGGGAATGTTCCAGCGCATGGCCTTGTGTAGCCCGTCAGAGCCAGCGACGAAAGGGGGGCGAAAGCGGCGGCGTGCCGCCCCTGTTACCGGCATCACGGGTGCGTCAGATGTCCAGAAACACGGTTTCCTGTGCGCCCTGCAGGTGGATGTCGAACCGGTATTCGCCCGGCGCGGTGGTTTTCGCGATCAGGGTCGGCAGGCGGTTGCGCTGTTCGATGCGGTTCAGCAGCGGGTCGGTGCTGTTGTCGGCGTCATCGAAATAGATCCGCGTATGCAGCCCGATGTTGATGCCGCGGGCGGCGATCCAGATGCTGATATGCGGGGCCTGCATCCGACCATCGCGGGTCGGCACCTGGCCCGGTTTGACGGTGCGCAGCGTCCACAGCCCGGTGTCCTTGTCGGCGGCGAAACGGGCAAAGCCGGTGACCTTGGGGTCTGCGCCGGATTGTCCGGCGAATTTTCCGCCCGCATCCGCCTGCCAGCTTTCCAGCAGCGCATCGCGGAACGCCCAGCCGGTGCCGTCGACCACCTCGCCGGTGATGGTGATGATCTGGCCTTGCGCGCCCGGTTCAATCGCTTGCAGGCCCAGATCTTCGGGGTATACCGCGCCCAAACCCGCAAAGGTGGGGATGCAGCCGATATGCACATAGGGCCCGCCGGTCTGTGACGCGGTTTCCACCAGCGTGTTCAGGGGTTGCACCATGTCATAGGCCGTCCAGCTTGTTTTCGAACATCGACTGGCGGCGGCCGCGCAGCACGATGTCGAACTTGTACGCAAGGTAATCCAGCGGCCGCGACATCGACAGGTCCAGCGGTGCGACCAGCGCGTCCAGCTGGCTGCGCGATTTTACCGTGGCGGCGATGGGGCAGCGGGCAATCAGCGGATCGCCTTCGAAATACATCTGGGTGATCAGGCGCTGGCCAAAGCTGTGGCCAAAGACCGAGATGTGCACATGCATCGGCCGCCAGTCATTGCCGCGATTGGGCCAGGGGTAGGCGCCCGGGCGGATCGTCAGGAATTGATAACGGCCCTGATCATCGGTCAGCGTGCGCCCGCAACCGCCGAAATTCGGATCCAGCGGTGCGAAATAGGTGTCGCGGACGTGGCGATAGCGCCCGCCGGCGTTGGCCTGCCAGATTTCCATCAGAGTGTTGGGTACGGGGCGGCCAAACTCGTCCATCACCCGGCCATGCATCAGAATGCGTTCGCCGATCGCGCCGGTGCCGTCCTTGGACCAGTTCAGGATCAGGTTGTTGTCCAGCGGCCCGATCAGGGAATGGCCAAAGCGCGGCCCGGTTTCCTCGGACGGGGTCGATTCCATCGACAGCAGCGGCCAGTTCGGGCTGCGGGTGACGGAGGTCTTGTATTCGGGGTCGTATGGCACCGGGTGCATGTCCCGACGACGAGGGACCAGAGGGCCCAGATCTGTCATTGGCCGTTCTCCTCCATCTCGGCATAGGTCTGTTTCGCCAGTTTCAGCGCATGATTGGCCCGCGGTACACCGGCATAGATGGCGACATGCTGAAACACTTCCTGCACGTCTTTGGGAGTGGCCCCGGTGCGGGCAGTGGCGCGGATATGCATCGGGATTTCCTCGAAGTTGCCCGTGGCCGCCAACAACGCCAGCGTCAGCATCGACCGTTCGCGCAAGGTGATACCGTCACTGGCCCAAACCGTGCCCCATGCGCCTTCTGTAATCAGGCACT
>JBBRCF010000224.1:0-3171 GCA_038205135.1 Rhodobacterales bacterium | reverse complement strand
GGATCAGGCGGCGCTGGCACGGCTGGTGGCGCGCGGGTTGGTGCAGGTGGCGGGCATCACACCATCGGACGCGTCGCATGTGCTGGGCCGGGTGGCGGTGTGGGACGGTGCGGCCGCCGACAAGGCGTTGCGCCTGGTGATGCGGCGGCGCACGGGGGCCGGTGAAATGCTGGCCCGCGAGGCCCAGGCGATGGCGCAGATGATCGTGGACCGGCTGACGCAGCAGACCTGTCTGGCCCTGCTGGAAGCGGCGCTGGCCGAAGAAGGCTTCGATGCGCCGCCCGAAACGCTGGCCGTGCATGAACTGATGCAGCGCGGGCTGGCGGGCGGCAAAACGGGTCTGATTCGGCTGCAAACGGGTCTGGCGGTGGATGTGGTCGGGCTGGGTGCCTCTGCGCCATCCTACTATCCGGCGGTGGGCGCACGGCTGGGATGCCGGATGATCCTGCCCGACCATGCCGGGGTGGCCAATGCCATCGGCGCGGTGGTAGGCCGCGTCACCATGCGCCGCACGGGCACCGTCACCAGCCCCGGCGAAGGGAGGTTTCGCGTGCATCTGGACACCGGGCCCGAGGATTTCACGGGGTCGGAACCTGCGATGACGCATCTGGAACAGGTGCTGCGCGGGGCGGCGGAAACTGCGGCCCGTGCCGCCGGGGCCACGGACCTGCGTACCACCGCCACCCGCGATATCCGCAAGGCCGCAGTCGAAAACCGCGAAGTGTTCCTAGAGGCGGTGATCACCGTTGAATCTTCGGGTCGCCCCAGAATCGCGGATTAGATTGCCGCCTGACCGCGTGATGCGCCGTCACGGCACCGGGATTGTGTGAAACAGCCGCTTTGCAAACCGCCGCACCGTGCCATTTAATAGGATCTGAAAACGAACCGTGGAGTCCGCATGACCACTTACGCAAAAACCGCTGACGCAGTCGCGCGTCTGACACCCGAGGAATATCGCGTCACCCAGGAAAACGGCACGGAACGGCCGTGGTCGGGCACGCTGACCAGCAACAAGACGGCAGGGCTGTACGTCGATATCGTCTCTGGCGAGCCGTTGTTCGCGTCATCGACGAAATACGAATCCGGTTGCGGCTGGCCCAGTTTCACCCGGCCGATCGAACCGGCCAACGTCGTGGAACTGACCGACGCCACCTTGGGCATGATCCGCACAGAGGTGCGGTCAATGCATGGCGACAGCCATCTGGGGCACGTGTTTCCCGATGGCCCGCGCGATCAGGGCGGATTGCGGTATTGCATCAATTCTGCCTCGCTGCGGTTCATCCCGCGCGAGGACATGATCACCGCGGGCTATGGCGACTATCTGGATCAGGTGGAGGATATGAAATGACAACGGAACGCGCCGTATTGGCGGGCGGCTGTTTCTGGGGGATGCAGGACCTGATCCGGCGTCTGCCCGGGGTCCAGAAGACCCGTGTGGGATATACCGGCGGCAATGTGGCAAACGCCACCTATCGCAACCATGGCACCCATGCCGAGGGGATCGAGATCTGGTTTGATCCGGCCCGCATCACCTATCGCCAGATTCTGGAGTTTTTCTTTCAGATCCATGATCCGACGACGCCGAACCGGCAGGGCAACGATATCGGCCTCAGCTATCGGTCCGCGATCTATCATGTCGATGACGCGCAAAAATCCGTGGCTCTGGATACTATCGCCGATGTCGAGGCGTCTGGTATCTGGCCCGGCCGCGTGGTGACCGAGGTGGAACCGGTCGCTGATTTCTGGGAAGCAGAGCCGGAGCATCAGGATTACCTGCTGCTGCGGCCCAATGGCTATACCTGCCATTTCCCGCGTCCGAACTGGGTGTTGCCGAAACGCGCGGCAGAGTGATTACGGACGCCGCGCCCGGGACAGGATCCCGGGCGCGGCAATGGTTTCAGGGCCGGATCAGAACCGGAACAATGCCCGGATCTGCACGGTGGTGGCATCCACGTCCGCGCCCGAACCGTTGAAATCGTCGAACTGGTGGTACAGAACTTCGCCGCCCAGCGACAGGCTTTCGGTCAGGCGATATTCATAGCCCGCACCGGCGAACCAGCCGGTGTCGTTGCCCAGTGTCGAGGTGTCGGCACGCGCGCCACCCGCAGACACGTAGACCAGGCTTTGGCCCAGATCATAGCCGGCGCGCAGTTTCAGACGCACGACGTTCTCAATCGTGGTGGCACCACCCAGATCGATGTCGGTGATATCGTAGTCGAGGCCGGCACCCAAAACGAACTGGCCGAAGTCGTAATCATAGCCAAAGGTCAGGCCGCCGATCACGCCGTCGCCTTCAAGTCCGCCGGTGGCGTTGCCTTGGCCATAGCCCAGTTGCAGACCGCCATAGGCACCAGTCCAGTCACCGCCGGCAGGGGCGGCGACGATAACGGGCGCGGGTACGGTCGGTTCGGTCAGCGGTGTTGCCAGCGAACCGGCCAGCGCGGGGGTTGCCAGCGCGGCCGTCATGGCGAGGGTCGTCATCAGAGTCTTCATGGAGTTGCTCCTTGTCACGGCGCGTTGAGGATGCGCGGTCCCTGAGGTGAGCCCGGCGACGCCCGGAATCAAGCCTGCAGCTGGTCAAACCTGCGGGAGCACCGCGCGTGACGCCCCAAAAGTGGCCAGTTCCCGCCGACGCGCCTCCCCGTTCAGGCGGAGCTTTGCCGAAATCGCATGGCGGCCATGCCGTTGACCTTTGTTCCCGCCCGCGCAACGATCCGGCGGAGGGCAGGAGAACATCATGAACCCGGTCAGGGGCATCGCGCTGAAATTGTGTTCGGTGATGATCTTTATCGTCATGGCGGCGATCATCAAGGCGACCGCGCCACGTATCCCGGCGGGCGAGGCGGTGTTTTTCCGGTCGCTGTTTGCCATTCCGGTCATTCTGGGCTGGCTCTGGATGCGCGGCGATCTGTCGACCGGGCTGCAGGTGAACAACCCGATGGGGCATTTCTGGCGCGGGCTGGTGGGGACCACGGCGATGGGGTTCGGTTTCGCGAGTCTGGGGTTTTTGCCGCTGCCGGAGGTGACTGCGATCGGGTATGCTGCGCCGCTGCTGGTGGTGGTGTTCGCCGCGATGTTTCTGGGCGAAGAGGTGCGCGCGTTTCGTCTGCTTGCGGTGGCGCTGGGTATGGTTGGGGTGCTGATCATCCTGACCCCGCGCCTGACCCTGTT
>JBBRCF010000223.1:0-3176 GCA_038205135.1 Rhodobacterales bacterium | reverse complement strand
CAGGCGTTTCGCACCCGGCTGATCGACATGATCCGTGCGCGCCGTGATCTGGCGGTTTACGGCCGTCTGGTCGCGCAGCGCGTAGCGGTGCAGGGGGCCGAGGACCGGCGCCTAGCCCTGCGCCGCCAACTGGACCGGGCCGAGCGGCAGGCGGGCGCGGCGCTTGCCGTGCTGGGATCGGTGGTGGCGGCAGGTGCACTTGGGATTGGGCTGATGCTGGTGCAACAAGGCCAGATTGCGCCCGCCTTTGCAGCACTTGGCTTTTTCGCTGCCCTTGCGCTGGCCGAAACACTGGGCCCCCTGCGCCGTGCGGTGTCAGACCTTGGTCGAATGGCCGACGCCGCCCGCCGCGTGGGGCGCGACCTGGCCGAACCGTTGGGCGCTGCCGCCCCCGCCCGCACCCGGGCCGCGCCGTCCGGCCTGGACATCGCGGGCGTGACCCTGCACCGCCCGGGCACGCGCCTGCCGATCTTCAGCGATTTCTCATTGCATATCCAGCCCGGCGAAACTGTCGCGATCACTGGGGCCAGTGGCTGCGGGAAGTCAACGCTTCTGCTTGCCGTTGCCGGGCTGCACCCGGTTGTCGTGGGGCATATCCGCCTTGGAGACATTGCCCTGCCGGACTGGCCCGAGACTGACCTGCGCGCCCATCTGACGCTTTTGCCGCAACGCAGTGCGCTGATGGCGGGCACGGTGGAACAGGCGCTGCGCTTGTCTGGCCCCGCAGATGACGCGCGGCTGTGGCGGGTATTGGCAGCCGTGCACCTGGATGGCGTAATAGCGGCGAAAGGCGGGCTTGGTGCGCAGATCGGCCCAAGGGGAGAGGGGCTTTCGGGCGGCGAGGCGCGGCGGCTGACCCTTGCACGGGCGTTGATCCGTGCGCCCGCCGTGCTTTTGCTGGACGAGCCGACCGAGGGGCTGGACGACACCACAGCACGCGCCGTGCTGCAAGGCATCCGCAACATCTTGCCCGATGCGGCCATCCTGATCGCCGCACACCGGCAGTCGGAAACGGCCTTTGCCGACCGGGTGATCCCGCTGGGATAACTTGTGCGGGCGATGTCAGTTATTGATCTGGATCAAGGCTACATCGGCCAAACTGGCAGAGACATTCCAAAGTAGGAATATTTTGTCGCGGGGGATTCGCCTCCGCAAACTGGAGCCAAGGATATGGAATTCGGGATCGTCGAGCTGTCACGGCTGCAGTTTGCCATGACAGCCATGTATCACTTCCTCTTCGTGCCGCTGACGCTGGGTCTGTCGATCATCGTGGCGATCATGGAGACGGTCTACGTTATGACCAACCGCCCCATCTGGCGGCAGATGACGAAATTCTGGGGCATGTTGTTCGGGATCAACTTTGTCCTCGGCGTCGCCACCGGCATCACCATGGAGTTTCAGTTCGGCATGAACTGGAGCTACTACAGCCACTATGTTGGCGACATCTTCGGTGCACCCTTGGCGATCGAGGGGTTGATGGCGTTCTTCCTTGAGGCCACCTTTGTCGGCCTGTTCTTCTTTGGCTGGGACAAGCTGAGCAAGGTCGCGCACCTGACGGTCGCCTGGCTGGTCGCCATCGGGTCGAACTTTTCGGCGCTGTGGATCCTGATCGCCAACGGCTGGATGCAGAACCCGGTGGGCGCGGAATTCAACCCGCAGACCATGCGGATGGAAATGACCGATTTCTTCGCCGTGCTGTTCAACGAGGTGGCGCAGGCGAAATTCGTGCACACGGTTTCAGCGGGCTATGTGACGGCCGCGGTCTTTGTGATCGGCGTGTCGGCCTGGTATCTGCTGAAAAACCGCCATGTCGAACTGGCCCGCCGGTCGATCACGGTGGCTGCTGCCTTTGGTCTGGCGTCCGCCTTTTCGGTGGTGCTGCTGGGCGACGAGTCGGGCTATTCCGCCACACATAGCCAGAAGATGAAGCTGGCCGCGATCGAGGCGATGTGGGAAACCCATGAGGCCCCCGCGCCCTTCAACCTGATCGGTTTCCCGGACCAGGAAGCGCGTGAGACGCATTACGCCATTGAAATTCCATGGGCGATGGGCCTGATCGGTACGCGGTCTCTGACCACGGAAATTCCCGGTATCAACGATCTGGTGGCGCAGGCCGAGGATCGCATCCGGTCCGGTATCATCGCCTATGACGCCCTGATGCACATCCGTGAGATGCGGGATGCCGCAGATCCCGCAATCATGGCGACGTTCGAGGATCACTCGGCCGATCTGGGCTTTGCGTTCCTACTCAAGAAATATGTCGATGATCCGCGCACCGCGACCGAAGCGCAGATTGTCGCGGCGTCAAACGACACCGTGCCGACGGTATGGCCACTGTTCTGGGCCTTCCGGATCATGGTGGCTTTGGGCTTCGGGTTCATAGCGACAATGGCCTACTTCTTCTGGAGGTCGTCCTTCCGAGGCATGAACTATCCCCGCCCGGCCCTGTGGCTGGCGGTGGTGATGATTCCCGCGCCTTGGATCGCGGCCGAAATGGGCTGGTTCGTGGCCGAGTTTGGTCGTCAGCCGTGGACGGTGGACGGCGTGCTGCCCACCGCGATGTCGGTCAGCGCCCTGTCGATGACCGAGGTGGCGCTGACGTTGGCCGGGTTCGTGTTGTTCTACACTGTGCTGTTCATCATCGAGATGGGGCTGATGGTGAAATACATTCGCAAAGGTCCGTTCCAGGACGTTTCCGAAACCGACGCCTGGGTTATCCGACACAATGATCGGCTGGCAGGGCGGCGCAATGCCGATGCCATCGCCCAACCTGACCTGCAACCGGCGGAGTAAAAACCATGATCCTGCATGAATTGCTGAGCTATGAGACGCTGCGCGTGATCTGGTGGGGGCTTTTGGGCGTCCTTCTGATCGGGTTCGCGCTGACCGACGGGTTCGACATGGGGGTGGGCGCGCTGATCCCCTTTGTGGGCAAAACCGATGTAGAACGCCGTGTGGCGATCAACACCATCGGCCCGGTGTGGGAAGGCAACCAGGTGTGGTTCATCCTTGGCGGTGGGGCGATCTTTGCCGCATGGCCGCCGCTCTATGCGGTCAGCTTCTCGGGCTTTTACCTTGCGATGTTCGTCATATTGGCTGCTTTCATAGTGCGGCCGGTGGCGTTCAAATACCGCTCAAAGCGCGATGACCCGCGCTGGCGCACGGCCTGGGACTGG
>JBBRCF010000222.1:0-3229 GCA_038205135.1 Rhodobacterales bacterium | reverse complement strand
CGTCGATATCGACCTGAGCGAGGATGAGGCCGAGCTTGAGGCGGATGGCACCGCGCATTACCCGACGGCCAAGAAACCGCTGCAAATCGCGGTGATCGGGCGGCCCAATGCCGGAAAATCCACGCTGATCAACAAGATCCTGGGCTATGACCGCCTGCTGACCGGGCCAGAGCCGGGGATCACCCGCGACTCGATCTCGGTCCGCGCGGACTGGCAGGGCACCCCGATCCGCATCTTTGACACCGCAGGCATGCGCAAGAAGGCCCGGATCGTCGAAAAGCTGGAGAAACTCAGCGTCTCGGACGGCATCCGCGCGGTGCGCTTTGCCGAGGTGGTAGTGGTGCTGCTGGATGTCGACATCCCGTTTGAAGTCCAAGACCTGCGCATCGCCGACTTTGCCGAAACCGAGGGCCGGGCCGTGGTGGTTGCGGTCAACAAATGGGACCTTGAGGGCGAAAAGCAGGAAAAGCTGGCCGAGCTGAAAGAGATGTTCGACCGCTTGCTGCCGCAACTGCGCGGCGCGCCCTTGGTCACTGTGTCGGCAAAGACCGGTCGGGGCCTTGACCGGCTGCACGACGCGATCCGCAAGGCGCATGACGTGTGGAACCGCCGCATCCCGACCGCGCGGCTGAACACCTGGCTGGGTGCCATGACCGAGGCGCACCCGCCGCCAGCCCCCGGCGGCCACCGCATCAAGCTGCGCTACATGACGCAGGCCAAGACCCGGCCACCCGGTTTCGTCATCATGTGCTCACGCCCGGATGAGCTGGCGGACAGCTACAAACGCTATCTTGTCAACGGGTTGCGCGAACATTTCGACATGCCAGGCACGCCGATCCGGCTGTTCTTCCGCAGCCAGTCGAAGAAGAATCCGTTCAAGGACCAGAAGTTCCACACCCCGTCCCGGCTGCGCAAACACATGGACGGTAAAGCCGGGATCAGCCCGAAACGCTAAGCCTTGCGATTGGCCCAAAGCGTGACCGCCATTACCGCAATGCCTGATGCGGCCAGCACGGCAACGGTCATGTTTGCACTGGCGTTCGCCACGATCACGCCGATCAGCGCCCAGATGACCGTCAGCCCATAAACCGGCATCGCCGGGCGGCGCATCTGCACGGTGACGGCGAGACCCAGAACCAGCGCCAGCATCGCGGCGGCGGACCCGGTATCGCTCAGCCAGCCATAACCAGCGATGAACACCCCGGTTGACACGGCAGAGGCAGCTGACAGCCAGCCCGCAAAGATCGCCGTCGGGCCGGACAGCATCCAGCGATTGCTGAAATTAATAGTTTGAATAGTCCGAAGTGAACGGGTCCAGAACGAAGTATTCGCCTCCTCGATGACGCGCTTAATCAACTTGGATTCCGTATCATGGGTGGGATGGTCGAGCTCTTTAGTTTCTGACGTCGAGCAATCCGCGCGCAGGAAAGCCGTGATCGCCCCGGCCGCCATGATCCAGATCGTGACCGTGCCCCAAATGGCACTCACCCCGGCAATCCAGAGCCACACCGCGCCCACGCCGACCGCCACCGCCAAGGGCAAGCGCACCGCGTCCCAGGCGGGGTCATCTGGCCGTTTCCACAGCCCGTAGATTGCGTGCGCGATCAGCCACAGGTAAATCACGCTCCAGATCGCGAAGGCATAGCCTGCGGGCTGGATCGAGGGACGCTCGATCGGGACCGGGAACAGACTGGGATCATAGCCGGTGAAGGGCGGCGTTATGAACGGGGCAATGCCAAAGGCCAGCGTGGCGATGAGCAGGATCAAGGCTTTTGTTTTCATCATTACTCTCTTACGTGCCTCGGCGGGAATCAGACCAGTTGACCCGCCGCCGTGATCCGCGATTTGCCGCCCAGCCAAGGTATCAGCGCCTGTGGCAGCGTCACCGACCCATCCGCCTGTTGGCCGTTTTCCAGCACTGCGATCAGACAACGCCCAACCGCAAGTCCGGATCCATTCAGGGTAGCCACAAACTCGGGCTTGCCACCTGCGGGCCGGTAGCGCGCGTTCATTCGCCGGCCCTGAAACTGCCCGCAGGTGGAAACCGAGCTGATCTCGCGGTAGGTGTTCTGGCCGGGCAGCCACACCTCCAGATCATGGGTTTTCTGCGCGCCGAACCCCATATCGCCGGTGCAAAGCACGATTGTCCGGTAGGGCAGTGCAAGGCGTTCAAGCACCGCTTCGGCGCATTTTGTCATGCGGTCGTGTTCGGCCAGCGCGGACTCTGGCGTGCAGATCGTCACCATCTCAACCTTTTCGAACTGGTGCTGGCGCAGCATCCCCGAGGTGTCCTTGCCCGCCGAGCCCGCTTCGGACCGAAAGCAGTGCGTGTGTGCGGTCAGGCGAAGGGGCAGCGCCGCCTCGTCCAGAATGTCGCCGGCAACCGAGTTGGTCAGAGTGACCTCCGATGTCGGGATAAGCCACCAGCCGTTGGTGGTCTGATAGCTGTCCTCGGCAAATTTCGGCAGCTGGTTGGTGCCGAACATCGCGTCTTCCTTGACCAGAACCGGGGTCCAGGTTTCGGCAAGGCCATGCTCAGAGGTGTGCAGATCCAGCATGAACTGCGACAGCGCCCGGTGCAGACGGGCAACTGCCCCGCGCAAGACGACAAAGCGGCTGCCGGAAAGCTTGGCGGCGGTGCCAAAGTCAAGACCAGCCTTGGCCGCCGGAATGTCGAAGTGTTCCAGGGGCTTGAAGGCCAGATCACGCGGGGTGCCCCAGCGGCGGATTTCGACATTCGCGGTCTCGTCCGGGCCGTCTGGCACATCGTCGAGGGGCAGGTTCGGGATGCGGGAGAGGGCGTCGCGCAGGCGGGCGTCTTCAATCCCCGCCTCATCGGTCAGCTTTGCCGCCTCGGCCTTCTTTTCGGCCACAAGCGCGCGCAGGCGTTCGAATTCGGCATCGTCCCCGCGTGCCTTGGCCGCGCCCACGTCCTTGGACGCCGCATTCTGTGCGGCCGCTGCGGTTTCCGCCGCCAGAATCCGTGCGCGCCGCGCCTCGTCCATCGCCAGCAGGTCCGGTGACAGCGCGGCCAGGCCACGGCGCGACAGGGCGGCGTCAAAAGCGGCGGGGTTTTCGCGGATGAAACGGATGTCGTGCATGAAAAGTCCCAGGATTTTTGGCGTGCAACGCTCCTATGCCCGATTATCGGCCACGGGGGAAGGCATCCGCCGCAACCAACAGGTGCGCGCCCTCTGGCAAAGCGCTGCGAAAGGCCTTACATCACGCC
>JBBRCF010000221.1:0-3244 GCA_038205135.1 Rhodobacterales bacterium | reverse complement strand
CGCGCCCGCTGCTAGAATATGGCCACGCTCTCGGGCGCGCTTTCCAGATCTGGGATGATGTGCTGGACGTCGAAGGTGACGCCGCTGCCGTCGGCAAGGCGGTCGGCAAGGATGCCGCTGCGGGCAAAGCGACTTTTGTGTCGACGCTGGGGCTGGACGGGGCGAAACGCCGCGCCGGTGACCTGGTGCAACAGGCCTCCGACGCCCTAACCTGTTACGGTGCGGGCGCGGACAACTTGCGTGCGGCGGCCCGTTTCGTTATCGCGCGCGAAACCTGAGCCAAAGGGCCAGCCATGAGCCAGAAACCTGCCACCCCGACCCTCGACCGCGTGCAGTCCCCCGCTGATTTGCGGCGCATGACCGACAGCGAATTGCGCCGCGTGGCGGATGAATTGCGCGCCGAAACGATCAGCGCCGTGTCGGTTACCGGCGGGCACCTGGGTGCCGGGCTGGGGGTTGTGGAACTGACCGTGGCGCTGCATGCGGTGTTCGACACGCCGCAGGACAAGTTGATCTGGGACGTCGGCCATCAGGCCTATCCGCACAAGATCCTGACGGGCCGCCGGGGTCGCATCCGGACCCTGCGGCAAAAGGATGGTCTGTCCGGGTTCACTAAACGGTCGGAATCCGTCTATGACCCGTTTGGCGCGGCGCATAGCAGCACGTCCATCAGCGCCGCGCTGGGGTTTTCGGTGGCACGCGATCTGGGCGGGTCCTGCGACGGCGGTCTGGGCGATGCGATTGCAGTGATCGGCGATGGCGCGATGAGCGCGGGCATGGCGTTTGAAGCGATGAACAACGCCGGCCACCTGAAGAAACGCCTGTTCGTGATCCTGAACGACAATGAAATGTCCATCGCGGCACCCGTCGGGGCGTTGTCGTCCTATCTGTCGCGGCTTTATGCCGGTGAGCCATTTCAGGACCTGAAGGCCGCGGCCAAAGGCGCGGTCAGTTTCCTGCCGGAACCGCTGCGCGAGGGCGCAAAGCGCGCCAAGGACCTGATCAAGGGGTTGGCGGTAGGCGGCACCCTGTTCGAAGCGCTGGGGTTTTCCTATGTCGGGCCGATCGACGGCCATGATCTGGACCAGTTGCTGCCGGTGCTGCGCACTGCGCGCGCGCGCGCTACCGGCCCGATGCTGATCCATGTCATCACGAAAAAGGGCAAGGGCTATGCCCCCGCCGAGCGCGCCCGCGACAAGGGGCATGCCACCGCGAAATTCGACGTGCCGACCGGCGAACAGGCCAAGGCACCATCGAATGCGCCCAGCTATACCGCCGTGTTCGGCCGCACGCTGACCGCGCTGGCCGCCGATGATCCGCGCATCGTGGCGGTGACGGCGGCGATGCCGGATGGCACAGGGCTGAACCTGTTCGCCGAACGTTATCCGTCGCGGCTGTTCGATGTCGGCATCGCGGAACAGCATGGCGTGACTTTTGCCGCCGCACTGGCCGCCGCCGGGATGCGGCCGTTCTGCGCGATGTATTCGACATTCCTGCAGCGCGGTTATGATCAGGTGGTGCATGATGTGGCCATCCAGCGCCTGCCGGTGCGCTTTGCCATCGACCGGGCCGGACTGGTCGGTGCCGATGGCGCGACCCATGCGGGCGCGTTCGACGTGGCCTATCTGGCCAATCTGCCCGGCATGGTGGTGATGGCGGCGGCCGACGAGGCCGATCTGATGCACATGGTCGCCACCGCCGCCGCCCATGACACCGGCCCCATCGCGTTTCGCTATCCGCGCGGCGATGGCATGGGCGTGGACATGCCCGACCGGGGCATCCCGCTGGAAATCGGGCGTGGTCGCATGATCCGGCAGGGCGCGGGCGTGGCGATCCTGTCGTTTGGCACCCGGCTGGCCGAAGTGCTTAAGGCGGCCGATGCGCTGGCGGAACGCGGCATCACCCCCACGGTTGCCGACGCCCGTTTCGTCAAACCGCTGGACCGCGACCTGATCCTGCGGCTGGCGCGCGACCACGACGCGCTGATCACCATCGAAGAAGGCGCGATCGGCGGTTTCGGGTCCCATGTCGCGCAATTGCTGGCCGAGGCCGGCGTGTTCGACCACGGGCTGCGGTTCCGGTCCATGGTGCTGCCTGATACGTTCATTGACCACGCGAGCCCCGAAGACATGTACCGTGTGGCTGGGCTGCAAGCGGCGCAAATCGAGGCTAAAGTGCTGGAGGTTCTGGGGGTTACGCTGCTGGGGTTGCGGGCGTAAGTGCCCCTTGCCTGATGCCGCAACCCTGTTATCCTGATATCACTTGGATATAGGGGTACCACATGGCCAAGAAGGACAAGAAACCCAAGGCTGAAGAAACCCTGGCGCCGTTGCCCGCAGCCCCATCCCTGGCAGATCGCGCGCCGAAGGTGCCGGTGGCGCTGCGGTTTGATGGCGATCTGCTGGCGCGGATCGACTCGGTGGCGGTCAAGCGGGGGATGAGCCGCAATGCGCTGATTTCCTACTGGTGTTCCCGCGCGCTTGAGGGCGAGTGATCACACCCCGACGCTGATGATCGCCTGTGCCAGCACCGGCACGGTGGCGCTGTTCAGACCGGCGATGTTCATCCGGCTGTCCGAAATCATGTAGATCGCATGTTCATCACGCAGGCGCTGGACCACATCGGGCGTGGTGCCAAGCCGCGAGAACATGCCGCGATGCAGCGCCAGAAAATCAAAACGGTCAGAGTTGGTCCGCTGCCGCAGCTCATCGGCCAGCGCCTGACGCAGGCCCAGCATGGATTGGCGCACCTCCTCCAGTTCCGCCTCCCACATTGCGCGCAGGGCCGGGTCGGTCAGGATCATCGTCACCAACCGCGCGCCGTGATCGGGCGGAAAGGAAAAATTCATCCGGTTCAAAGCGGTCATCACACCCTGCGCAAGTTTGGTGCCACCGGGCTGCTGTGACACGCCCAGCAGGATGCCGGTGCGTTCGCGGTAAATGCCGAAATTCTTGGAACATGACGCGGCGATCAGGCATTCCGGCGCGCGGGCAGCGATGGCGCGGGTGGCGGCCGCATCCGCGTCCAGCCCGTCACCAAAGCCTTGATACGCCAGATCCACCAAGGGCAGCGCGCCGGTCGCCAGCACCGCGCCGATGATCGCGTCCCACTCAGTGGCGGTGGGGTTCGCGCCGGTCGGGTTGTGGCAGCAGCCATGCAGCAGGACCATATCGCCGGGGGCGACTTGGCCCAGATCGGTCAGCATGCCGGCGATGTCGACGCCGCGCGTGCCCTCGTCGAAATA
>JBBRCF010000220.1:0-3398 GCA_038205135.1 Rhodobacterales bacterium | reverse complement strand
GCGCGAAGACACCGCGCACGACCGTGGTCTGGCCACGCTGGAAGGCGGCGATGTCATGCCCATCGGCAACGCAACCGTTCTGATCGGCATGGGTGAACGCACGACGCCGCAGGCGGTGGGGCAGGTGGCGCGCGCCTTGTTCGCTGGGGGCGGGGCGGAACGGGTGATCGCCTGCCAGTTCCCGCGCGCGCGGTCGTCGATGCATCTGGATACCGTTTTCACCTTTTGCGACCGCGATCTGGTGACGGTATTCGCCGAGGTGACCGACGCGATCCAGACCTATTCGCTGCGCCCGGATGACAAGGGCGGTGTGCAGGTGACGACCGAAACCGCGCCGTTTCTGGATGTGGTGGCAGGCGCGCTTGGTGTCCAGAAACTGCGCGCGGTTCCGACCGGCGGCGACACTTACGAAGCGCAGCGCGAACAATGGGACGATGCCAACAACCTCTTGTGCATCGGCCCCGGCGTCGTGGTGGGGTACGAACGCAACACGCATTCCAACACCCTGCTGCGCAAGGCGGGGGTCGAGGTCATCACCATTTCCGGTGCCGAACTGGGGCGCGGACGGGGCGGGTCGCATTGCATGACCTGCCCGTTGATCCGAGACGCGCTGTGATGCGACCCATTTCCCTGAAAGGATATCCCCATGCCGCAAAACCTGCACGGTCGCAGTTTTTTGAAACTGCTGGATTTTTCGCCCCAAGAGTTACGCTTTCTGCTTCGCCTTGGAGCCAGCCTGAAAGAAGCGAAGGCAACAGGCACCGAAAAACAGCTGTTGCGTGGCAAGAACATCGCGCTGATCTTTGAAAAAGACAGCACCCGGACCCGCAGCGCCTTTGAGGTCGCGGCCTATGATCAGGGCGCGCACGTCACCTATCTGGGCCCGTCGGGCAGCCATATCGGCACCAAGGAAACCATGAAGGATACCGCCCGCGTTCTGGGCCGGTTCTATGATGCCATCGAATACCGCGGTTTCGGGCAGGCCGATGCCGAAGTGCTGGCGCAATATGCCGGGGTGCCCGTCTACAACGGTCTGACCGACGAATTTCACCCGACGCAGATCCTGGCTGATCTGATGACGATGCGCGAATACACCCACAAGCATCTGTCCGACATCACGTTCTGTTTCGTCGGCGATACCGGCAGCAACATGGGAACGTCGTTGATGGTGGGCGCGGCCCTGATCGGGATGGATATCCGGCTGTGCGGCCCGCAAAGCCTGTGGCCGGATGCGGCGGTGGTGGATCAATGCCGCAAGTTGGCCGCGTCCAACGGCGCACGCATCACCCAGACCGAAAAGCTGGCCGAGGGGATGGCAGGCTGCGATTTCATCTACACCGATGTCTGGGTGTCGATGGGCGAACCGGAACAGGTCTGGGCCGAGCGTATCGCGCTGTTGTCGCCCTATACGGTCTCGCAGAAGGTCATGGACCTGAGCGGCAATCCGCACACGAAATTCCTGCATTGCCTGCCGGCCTTCCACAACCGCGAAACCAAGACGGGCGAGAAAATCTTTCAGACCTATGGCATCGACTGCATGGAGGTCACGGACGAGGTGTTCGAGTCCGCCGCCTCGGTCGTGTTCGATCAGGCGGAAAACCGGCTGCATTCTATCAAGGCGGTGCTTGTCGCCACTCTGGGATCCTGAGATGCGGATCATCGTGGCCCTTGGTGGCAATGCGCTGCTGAAACGCGGCGAGCCGATGACGGCTGACGCGCAGCACACCAATGTGCGGATCGCGGCGGCCGCGCTCGCCGATCTTGCGCGCGATCACCAGATCGTCGTGGCGCATGGCAACGGCCCGCAAGTTGGCCTGATGGCCCTGCAAGCCGCCAGTTTTGCCCCCGAAAACCTGTGGCCGCTGGATATTCTGGGGGCCGAAACCGAAGGCATGATCGGCTACCTGATCGAGCAGGAACTGATGAATGCCCTGCCAAAGGGCACAGACTGCGCCACCTTGCTGACGCGGGTCGAGGTGGACCCCCGGGACCCCGCCTTTGACAAGCCCACAAAACCCATCGGCCCAGTCTATTCGGCCGCAGAGGCCAAGGCCGTGCGGGCCGAACACAGCTGGGCGATGGTCGAGGAATCCAAGGGCGGGTTGCGCCGTGTCGTGCCGTCGCCGTTGCCGGTTGCCATTTTGGGCATCCGGCCGATCCGCCTGCTGGTCGAGGCTGGCGTCTGTGTCATCTGCGCGGGGGGCGGCGGCATTCCCGTGGTGCGAGAGCCGGATGGCACGATGAAAGGCGTCGAGGCCGTGATCGACAAGGACCGCACCTCGGCGCTGTTGGCGCAGGCCCTGAACGCCGATGTCCTGTTGATGCTGACGGATGTCGAGGCGGTGTTTCGGGACTGGGGCGGGCCGGCTCAGGCTGCAATCAGCAGCATCACCCCCGATGCGCTGGACGCGATGTCCTTTGCGGCGGGCTCGATGGCGCCCAAGATCACCTCCGCCTGCGATTTCGTGCGCGCGGGCGGCACGATGGCCGGGATCGGCCGGTTGCAGGACGCGCGCGCAATCGTCGAAGGGCGGGCGGGCACGCAAGTGCGCATGGACCCGCTCGCGCCGGGAAATCATCTGCCGGGCGACAAAAAACCCACCCAGCTGTCGAAACACCAACCTGCAGCAGTGCGGGGCCCGGCCTGACGGTGCATAATTTGATCACGATCTTGCGGTGGACCTCGCTCCCGATGACACTGCCGGATAACGGCCCGTTCCACCCGATGCACCTGTTCCCCTCGTCTTGTGCATCGGGTGGGCGCGCTTGACCCCTACGCTTTTATCTGGCGTCCGCTGGCGGACACCGCCGCGTCAGACCGGATAGCGCAGGATTGCCGCTACGGGTGCGTCATCGGGCATGTCCGCACGCCGCACCGCCAGAACCGTGGCACCCGACAGGATGGCCCGCCCGGCGATTTCGTCGATCACGCCATAGGTGGTCGCGCTCGCCTCTGCCGCCAGCGTCACCGAACCATCGGTATCATCCACCGTTCCGGGCACCACCTCGTCGATATCCACAAGCAACTGTTCGACCGCGCCGAATGTGGCGGCCCGCGCCACCGCCCGAAGATCGGTGGTCGCGCGCTTTTGTCCGACCCGTTCCTGAAACAGCGCCGTCGCGGACGTGATCTGCGTGGCATAGGACCCGTCCAGAATTGCGCGGGTCGCGCTGGCAAGGTCGCTGTCGGTCATGCGGTCAGGGCTTGCAGTTATCCCCTCGTCCAACAACGCCGGATAGCTGTTGACCGTTCGGTATGTCGGGCCCAGCGGCGCGGTCGCCGCCAGGATCAACGGCGTTTCGCGCCCGGCCAGAACCGCGCGCAGGGCGGCATCCACCTTACGCGCGTATTGCAATAAAAGACCTTTCTGGCCCTCGGCATTGGCCTGTCTGGTCCC
>JBBRCF010000219.1:0-3453 GCA_038205135.1 Rhodobacterales bacterium | reverse complement strand
TCGCGTTGCCCCCTCCGCCGATCTTGTGGGTGGAGCTGTTCACGTCTTTGACGAAACCCCGCCGCCGCGCTGCGGGGCACAGGCCTTCGAGGCCGTCTTCGCCTTCGACTTCCGTACCTATATCGAGAAAAAGGGTTTTTCCGGTACGGGCAACCTGCTGACCAGGCGCGATGTCTTCACCGACGTGGGAGAATTTGTTGCAGGCCTGTCCGAGGATATGGACTGGTGCCATCGCGCGCGGGCAAAGGGCTACAGACTGACCTATGCTGAAGATTTGCAGGTGGGGCATCCGTCGCGCGGCGATTGGCCGACGCTGGCGCGAAAATGGCGGCGCCTGACGACAGAGATGTTCGGCGTGAACGGACGTGGAGCCTCCGCGCGGCTGAAATGGGCGCTGAAGGCACTTGCCATGCCGGTCAGCATCCTCGCCCATGCCCCGAAAGTGATGCGGCATCCGGCGCTGAACGGTGTGGCGGAACGGCGCGCCGCCCTTGGCACGCTGGCCCGGCTGCGCCTGACGCGGATGGTCTGGATGCTGCGCCAGGTGGCCGGGCTGGGCATCTGATGGCTAGAGCGGCGAGGAAGCGGCCCGGAGCCGGATCGGATTTCAGCACCGCATCCGCAGCACCCGCGCGGGCACGCCTGCGGCAATGGCCCCGGCGGGCACGTCGCGGGTGACAACCGAGCCCGCCCCGATCACGCAGCCCTCGCCCAGCGTCACGCCCGCGGTGATCACCGCCCTGGTGCCGATCCAGCAATCCGCCCCGATGATGACGTCGCGTTCGGTCATCGGCTGGTCGGTGATCCGCACGCCCGCCGCCAGCCCGTAATCGGCCGCCGTCACGAAACAGCCGGGGCCAAAGGTGGTGCGCGCGCCGACCCGGATCCAGCCGGTGCTGCCCCCGGCCCAGAGCGCGGTATGTTCGCCGATCTGCACCTGATCCCCCAGCACGATCCGCTCGCCGTTGCGGAAGGAACTGTTGGGCGCCAGCCGCACGTCACGGCCCAGGGTCAACTTCGGGCGCTGCAGCGCATGGCTGTAGCCATAGTAATGCAGCATGCGGAACGGATGGATCAGCACCTGCGGGCTGAACGCCGAGCGCAAGCCCCGCAGGAGCCGCTGCCCCCGCGAACGTTTCTTCACCGCCATCGCCGCCTGCCTGCCCGTGGAACCGGCGCCGACCCTAATCCCCCGCCGTCCCCGCGTCCACCGCGATCAGCCGGTCAGCCCCGAGGCGACGCCGCGCGCGGGCACATCCCCGCCGGTGACGCGCAGCCTTGCGCCAAGGATCGTCGGATGCGTGCTGTCGCCGACGTAATATACCGGGTCTGCGGCATCGGCGGAGGTGGCAAAGATCGTCTGGCCGCCATCGGTGATCAGGTCGGTATCGACGACGGACAGCTTGCCCGCAAAGGTCTGGCCGGTGGCGGTCAGCGTGTCGGTCAGAAATTGCGGATTGCGCAAAGCAGCGCGGTGCGGCACGATTTCGGCCTGCAATGCTGGCGCCGAGGCGATGTTGGCCAGCGCCCGCACCGTCCAGCCGCGTTGCAGGACGCCCGTTGTCGTTGTATTGAGATAGGCCACCACAGACGTATACAGCGCCGCCGCCGTGCCAAGGTCGTTGCGCCCGATCTCGAAGGCCATCACGTTCTGGCCCCCGGGAATGGTCATCGAAGCCCATCCGTCAACCGCATCCCGGCGAGTGGTCATAGTGACAACCGTTGCCCCGGACTGCGCCAGGTTCACCACGCGCCAGTTTTCCGGGATCAGCCCGGCATCGGGATCGGTCAGCACCCGCTGCCCGGTAAGGTGACCCGCGACAAGGCCGGTGCCTGCGGTGATGCTGTCGCCTTCCAGCACCAGTTGACTGGTGATGGCAGGAATGGCGTAATGCGCGGTCAGGGCGGCGGCCGTGGCGTCGAACTGAGCATTGGTCAGGCCGGTGAACATCACGAGTTCGTAAAGATCGAACCTGCCGAAGACTCCGACAGACATGCTGTTCCGCCCGATTTCACCCCCGGCGATGCCGCTGCGCGCGATGGAATTTTGCGCCACGCTGGCGAAGCGTTCGTTGATGGCCAGCCGTGATCCCCCCGCCGCCGTGGTTCGCGATGCCCCGCCCAGCACCTGCAACTGCGCACCGGGCAGCATCCAGGGCGCGTTTGCGGCATCGCCAGACCCCGCCCGGTTGAAAACGCGCAGAAAGTTCGCGCTGCCACTGAGGATCGCACTGTCCAGCGCCAGATTGCCCGAAAGCTGGGTGCCCGCCGCTACATTGCCGATACTCACCAGCGGATTGCCGCGCTGGACCGCAAACACCGTCATGTTCCGGTTGTCGAACACCAGGCTTGTCGCGATGTTCAGGAACTGCGCCCCGTCGAAGCGCCGGAACGCCCGCCCCCGCGCATCGGTCAGCGCCTGCGGCCCGCTGCCCGCACCGTTGTCGGTCAGGCCCGCCAGCCCCATCAGGTCGGCGGCGGAAACCACCCGCCCGCCTGCCTGCGTCACGGCGGAAAACTGCGGGTGCCAGCGCGCGGACGGTGTGACGGAAAGAATGGCGGATATGGCGGCAGAAGTTGCCGTAACGGACCCGGCTGCGTTGGTTGCCGTGACCGTTACGGTGATCCTGGTGCCAACGTCGGCGGCGATCAAGGCGTAAGTGCTTGATAGCGCGCCTGAAATGGCAACCCCGCCACGCCGCCACTGATAACCGTAGGTAATCGTCGCGGTCCCGGTCCAGGTTCCTGTGCTCGATGTGAGCGTCTGACCTTCGATCGTTGTTCCGGTTATCGCCGGAAGGACAGTGTTTGCGGGGACAACTGGTGCCGCAATTACTGCCGCCGTCCCGTTGCTGGTTGCAGCAGCCGATCCGCCCGCATTGGTGGCGGTCACGGTCACGGTCAGAACCGTACCTTCATCCGCCAGAACCACCGTGTAGGTCCCTGATGTTGCGCCGCTGATGGCTACCCCGGCGCGCCGCCAGACATAGGCAAAGCCGCTCGGGCTGTTCGTCCAGGTACCGGGGTTGGCGGTCAGGACTTGCCCGACCTGTGCCGTGCCGGTGATGAAAGGCAGACCGGTGTTGACGGGGCTGGCGGGAACCACCGCAACCCCGGCCCGCCCGGACTGCAGCGCAAGGCCCAGCCCGATCATCAGCGCAGCCCCACCAGGCCCGTGGCCGTGGTGCCGGTGGCCATGACCTGCGCCACCCGCAGCGGATAGACCATGCCGGCCTGAACGCCTGCGAAACTGGCCACATCGCCCGACCGCATCATCACACGCAGATTGCCGGTGCCGCCGACATAGATGGCGCGGGTCACACGCGGCAGCGCAAGACTGTCGCTGGGGGTGATGGCCTGTGCTGCCTCGGCGGGCGAGGCCAAACCGGACTGGTGATCTTCGAACTCATCCATGGCATGTTTTCCCTGCAAAACCCCGGATGCGGGGCGGAC
>JBBRCF010000218.1:0-3522 GCA_038205135.1 Rhodobacterales bacterium | reverse complement strand
CCGCACCCTTGCGTCGGGCCAAAGCGACAGCGTGACCACGCGGCTGTTCGTGGGCGCGAAGGAATGGGAAACCATCCGGACCTATCAGAATGCCGGCGGGATCGACCGATTTCTTGATTCGATCGACTGGGGCTGGTTCTTTTTCCTGACAAAACCGATCTTTGCGATCTTGCACTGGCTGAATGCCGGGCTGGCCGGATTGGGCGTCGCGGGGTCGATGGGCTGGGCGATCATCGGCCTGACGCTGATCCTGAAGGCGCTGGTGCTGCCGCTGTCCTACAAATCCTACGCTTCGATGGCGCGGATGAAAGAGCTGCAGCCCGAGATGGAAAAGATCAAAGAGCGGGTCGGCGACGATCGTCAGCGCATGCAGAAGGAAATGATGGAGCTGTACAAGAAGGAAAAGGTGAACCCGGCCGCGGGCTGCCTGCCGATCCTGATCCAGATCCCGATCTTTTTCTCGCTCTACAAGGTGATTTTCGTCACCATGGAATTGCGGCACGCGCCGTGGATCGGCTGGATCAAAGACCTCTCGGCGCCTGATCCGTCTTCGATCCTGAACCTGTTCGGCCTGCTGCCCTATACGACACCGGGGCCCGACAGCATCTTCTTCATCCTGTCACTGGGTGTGCTGCCGATCATCCTCGGCGTGTCGATGTGGCTGCAGCAGAAACTGAACCCAGCCCCGCCAGACCCGATGCAGGCGCAGATCTTTGCCTGGATGCCGTGGGTATTCATGTTCATGCTAGGCAGCTTTGCGTCGGGTCTGGTGGTGTACTGGATCGTCAACAACCTGATCACATTCGCGCAGCAGTACCTGATCATGCGCAGCCATGGCTACAAACCGGACGTCTTCGGCAATATCCTGTCCAGCTTCCGCAAAAAACCCGCGGCCCCGGACGGCAAAGGCAAATGACCGCGCAGCTTGCCGCGATCCATCGCCACCCGATCAAGGGTATCGGGCACGAATTGCTGGACAGCGCGGCGATCGATCCTGATCTGGCCCTTGTTGGTGACCGGGCCTGGGCGCTGCTGACGGCTGCGGCCCCTGATCACGAAAACTGGCAGCCACGCCGCAATTTTCTGGTTGTTGCCGAAGGCCCGGCATTGGCGATGTTGACCGCCCGCAGCGAACAAGATGGCCGCCTGACCCTGCAACGGCCCGGTGCGATACCGCTGAGCTTTGACCCGGCGACAGAGGCCGCGGCTTTGCGGGACTGGATCGCACCGGTCTGGCCTGCCCCCCTGTCACCGCCTGCGCGTCTGGTGCGCGCGCTCGGCCATGGCATGACGGATATTCCCGACCCCTACGTTTCGGTGGGCAATCTGGCCACTCTGCGCATCTTATCCGCTCGTGCGGGCATCGATCTTGCGCCGTCACGGTTCCGGATCAACCTGTGGCTGGATGGTCTGGCACCTTGGGCCGAATTCGACCTGATTGACCGTGGATTTCAGATCGGCGCCGTGCACCTGACCGGAATGGCGCGTATCGACCGCTGCCGCGCACCGGCGGCCAGCCCCGCAACCGGCCTGCGCGATGTGAACGTGACCGGGATGCTGCATGATGCCTGGGGTCATCTGGATTTTGGCATCTACGCCCGTGTCGATGCCGCCGGCACCGTGTACCGCGCCGATGCGGTGGCCCTGCCATGATGGAAAATCTGCCCTTCCCGCTGGCCCCCGACCCATCTGACGACGACACGGAACTGGGCCGCAGATTGTTGACCGGGCAGGTGGATTTCGTCAAGGGCGTGGTCGCGATGTCCGGGCTGCCCCCGGCCGACCGGATGGAAGTCTGTTTTGCCGGCCGGTCGAATGTGGGCAAATCCTCTCTGATCAATGCGCTGACCGGGCGCCGTATGCTGGCGCGCGCGTCAAATACCCCGGGCCGCACGCAGGAAATCAACTTCTTTACCGCGGGCGACACCCATTACCTGGTCGATCTGCCAGGCTACGGCTTTGCCAATGCGCCTGTCGCGGTGGTGCAGAAATGGCAGGCGCTGCTGAAACAGTATCTGGCCGGGCGCCCGACGCTGCGTCGTGCCTTCGTTCTGATCGACAGTCGCCATGGCATCAAATCGGTGGATGAGGAAATCCTCGACCTGCTGGATCGTGCCGCCGTCACCTTTCAGGTCGTGCTGACCAAGGTGGACAAGATCAGTGCCACGGAACGCGCCGCAGTTTTGGATCAGGTGCGGGGCGAACTGGCAAAACATCCGGCCGCCTATCCGGAACTGATCGTGACCTCGTCCGAAAAGGGCGACGGCATCGCCACACTGCGCGCGCTGATCGCCACACTGGTGTAAACCGCGCGACGCTACCGGCTTCTCTGGTTTCCAAATACCACGGGGGGCCCGCAGGGCGGGGGCAGCGCCCCCTGACCAACCTTCAGACGTGCTGCCCGCCGTTGATTTCGACCTCGGTGCCCGAGATATAGCTGGCCGCGTCGGAACACAGGAAAAAGATCGTCGCAGCCACTTCGGCCGGTTGGCCCAGACGACGCAACGGGATGGTCTCGGTCAACGCCGCGGTGCCCGGCGACAGGATCGCCGTTTCGATCTCGCCTGGCGCAATCGCATTGACCCGCACCCCCAAGGGCCCGAAATCATGCGCCATTTCGCGCGTCAGAGCCTTGAGCGCCGCCTTTGACGTCGAGTAAGCCGCCCCGGCAAAGGGATGCACCTCGTTGCCGGCAATCGATGTGACGTTCACGATCGACCCCTTTGCGGCCACCAATTCGTGCTGCAACCCGCGCGCCAGCACGATGGAGGCAAAGAAATTGACATGAAACACCTGCCCCCAGGTTCTCAGATCGGTATCAAGCGTGGACAGCCGGCTGCCCCCTGCCCCCTTTGGCGAAATGCCCGCGTTGTTGACCAGCGCGTCCAGTTTGCCGTCGAGCCGAGCGCGGATGTCCTCGACCGCCGCGATGGTGCTTTTCGGGTCAGCCAGATCCAGCGTCACGTGATTGTCCGCCCCGGCGCCCCAGGGACATTCATCGGGGAACGGCTGGCGCGAGCAGGTAATGACGCGCCAGCCTTCGCTGTTGAACCGCCGCACCGTCGCATGGCCGATGCCCCGGCTGGCCCCGGTCAGTAGAAGCGTCTTCTGTCGTGCCATGCCCGATGCCTCCTTGGGTTGGCGTGATCCTATCACCCCCTGCCGCGTCCGCAACGCAGGCCTTGGCAGGGCGTCCATCCCCCGCTAACACCGCTGTGACGCGCCCTGCAGGACAAACAACATGAGACCGCAACAGATGAACCGTGACTGGATCGCCACCGCCCGCACCCTGTCCGAGGCGCTGCCTTATCTGCAACGCTATTCCGGCGCCATCGTGGTGGTGAAATTCGGCGGCAATGCCATGGGCGACGCCGATGCGATGGCCACCTTTGCCCGCGATGTCGTGCTGATGCGTCAGGTCGGGCTGAACCCGGTGGTGGTGCATGGCGGCGGGCCGATGATCAACGATCTGCTGGCCCGGCTGGGTATCGAATCGCGGTTCGTGCGCGGCAAACGGGTGAC
>JBBRCF010000217.1:0-3540 GCA_038205135.1 Rhodobacterales bacterium | reverse complement strand
AGGCAATCAGGCTGGCGGTGTAGGGGTGGCGCGGGCTGGCAAAGATCGCTTGCGTGGTGTTCATCTCGGCCACCCGCCCGGCATACAGAACCACCACCCGGTCACAGGCCTGCGCCACCACGCCCATGTCATGCGTGATCAGGATCAGCGCCATGCCCCGGTCACGGACAAGGTCCACCATGATCTGGATGATCTGGGCCTGAATGGTCACATCCAGCGCGGTTGTGGGTTCGTCCGCGATGATCAGGTCAGGGTCAGCGGCCAGCGCCATCGCGATGACGATCCGCTGCTTCATGCCACCCGACAACTGGTGTGGATAGGCGTTGTGCAGGGTTTCGGCGTCGGGGATGCGCAGTTGCTGCATCAGGTCGATGCTGCGCGCGCGTGCCTGCGGTTTCGACAACCCCAGATGCAGGCGCGACACCTGATCGATCTGCGCACCGATCCGCACGATGGGGTCCAGCGAGGTCATCGGGTTCTGGCTGATCAGTGCGATCCGTTTGCCGCGCAGGCGGCGGTAGGCGGGCTCGGCCAGCGAGGTCAGTTCCTGCCCGTCGAACAGGATCGACCCGGCGGCGACCCGCCCGCCGATTCGGGCCAAAAGGCCCATCACCGCCAAAGCAGTCAAGGACTTGCCTGACCCGGACTCGCCGACCAGACCCAGAATCTCGCCCTTGTGCGCCTCGAACGACACGCCATTCAGCGGGGCCACGTTTCCGATCAAGACGCCAAGCCCGGTGACGGTCAGCAGCGCCATGTCACACCTCCCTCAGCCGGTTGCGGATATCGAGGGCATCTATCAACGCATCGCCAAACAGGTTGATGGCGATCACCGTCACTGCGATGGCGGCACCCGGAAACAGGATGATCCACGGCGCAATGAAGATCTGCGCGGTGCCAGAAGACATCATTGCCCCCCAGCTTGGCGTCGGGGGCTGCGCGCCAAGGCCAAAGAAGCCAAGCGTCGCCTCAAGGATGATCGCGTCTCCCGTGGCCAGCATGCCGGCCACGATGACGGGAGTGATCGCATTGGGCAAAAGGTGGCGAAAGATTACATGCGCATGGCCTGCGCCTAGGTTCACTGTCGCCTCGACATAGGTCTCGGACCGCAGGGCCATCACTTGCGCGCGCGTCAGGCGGGTGAACTGCGCAAGGTAAGCGATAGAAATGGCGATGATGATGCTTTCCGTACCGGTGCCGATGATGGCGATTAACAAAAGCGCGATCAGGATCTCGGGGAAGGACCAGGTCAGGTCCACCACCGCCGTCACGACGCGGTCGAAAATCCCGCCGAAATAGCCCGCCATGGCCCCCAGCGTCATGCCGGCAATGACGGAAATCGTGATCGCCGTGATGGCAACCGACAGCGACGTGCGCGCGCCGTGGATGATGCGGGACATCAGGTCGCGGCCGAATTCGTCGGTCCCCATCCAGTGCGCGGCGCCGGGCGGGGTGTTCGCGCCGGGCAGGTTCTGGATGGCATAGTCATAAGGCGCCAGCCACGGCGCGAAGACTGCACATCCGACGACGACCAGCAGCACCGCCGCCGCCACCGCGCCGCGCGGGGTCCGGGCGACAGACCACAGAAACCGCAGCGCGCTCATTTCATGCCCTCACGAATGCGCGGGTCCATCATGGCCTGCACGATATCGCCCAGAAGCGTGCCCAGCATCACCGCGATCGCCAGCATCAGCAGGCAACCCTGCACCACCGGATAATCGCGCTGGTTCAGCGAGGTGATGAGGAGCGACCCAAGACCCGGCCGCGCAAAGACGAACTCCACCGCCACCGCACCCCCCAGAATCCAGCCGATCCGCAAGCTGAGGATGGTCACGACCGGCATCATCGCATGACGCAGGACTGCGCCAAGCTCTATCCGCCAGCGTGAAACGCCCTTGGCATGCAGCATCATCACAAAGTCGCGCCGGGCAATATCCATCATGGCGACGCGTGTGACACGGGCGACCAGTGCCACACCGCCCAGCCCGATGGTCAGGACAGGCAGCACCAGCGCCGAGGCTGTGCGCGCGCCCGACACCGGGAACCAGCCAAGTGTGACGGCAAAAAGCATGATCATCAACAGGCCAAGCCAGAAGCTGGGCACGGTCGACCCCAGAAGGATCAGCGTCATCACCCCCCGGTCAAACCACGTATCGCGGAAGATCGCGGCCAGGGCCCCCGTTGTGATGCCGACCACGGTGGAAAACACCAGCGCCAGTATCCCAAGCGACAGCGAGTGCGGCAGGTTTAGCGCGATCAGGTCAGCCACCGGGCGGCGCAGGATCATCGCATCGCCCAGATCACCCTGAAGCATCTTTGCAAACCAGGTGAGGTACTGCCGCCACAGCGGTTGATCCAGCCCAAGCCGCGCGATCAAGGCCGCCCGTTCCTCGGGCGTGGCGCCAACGCGCAGAAGGTTGTCGATCGGGTCGCCCGGCACCAGATGCACCAGCGCAAAGATCACAGCCGAAATCGCAAGGAAAACCGGGATCAGCAGCAGCAATCGTTTCAACGTGAACAGCAGCATGATGACCCCGACGGTAAATTTGGGTCCGGGCGCGCGGGGATGCGCGCCCGGGGTCGGGGTTACTTGACCTCGATGTCAAGGAAGGTCTGGCTTTGCAGTTGCGTCGCCCGGATTGCCTCGGGCACCATCAGGCGGTCCTTGGCATAGGCAAAGGACTGCACCGGCTGATAGATCGGGGCAAAGACGAACTGGCCCAGCACATATTCGTGGTAGGCGGTAAAGTTCGCCACCCGCTCGTCCCAGGTGCGCGAGCCGGTCATCGCCTTGATCCGCAGCTCTTCGGCAGTCGCATCTGTCCACATCGACACGTTCGGATAGCCCAACCGCTCGGCGCTGAAGAACCAGTCAAGGATGTCAGCGTTTTCATAGGAATAGCTGCGCACGGCCAGTTGGTGTTCGGTCATTTTCTTGTATTCATCGTTGATGCTGGCAGGGTCGAGCACGGTGATTTCAGCCGTGATGCCAACGGCGGCAAGCTGGGCCTGGATGACCTCGGTGATACGGCGGAATTCGGTGCCGTTCTGGGTCCAGAGTTTGACTGTCAGCGGCGTTCCGTCCTTGGACCGCGTGCCGTCTGCGGCTGCCACCCAACCCGCCTCGTCCAGAAGCGCCTCGGCAGCATCGGGGTCATAGCTGATGCGAAGTTCGTCCTTCACCTTTCCCTCAAGCAGGGCATCGGTCAGGAAGGTATCGGCAATCGCGCCGACACCCTTGTAAAGGTTAGTCAGGATTTCTTCCTGGTTCACCGCAAGTGCTGCGGCATGCCGCACCTTGATGTCATCAAAGGGCGCGACCGTGGTGTTCATCGGCATGTAGAACAGCTCACGCCCCGGCAGGGTGACCATGGTGACTGCAGCCACAGCCATGATCGTTTCGCGGAAATCGGCCGGCACCGACAACAGCATGTCAACGCCGCCGGTCTTCAGCTCCAGAAACGCGGTGCTGTCATCGGCAATCTCACGCAGGGTCAGACGACCGATATGGGCCGGCCCCTGATTTACCGACAGGTCGGA
>JBBRCF010000216.1:0-3718 GCA_038205135.1 Rhodobacterales bacterium | reverse complement strand
CCGGGGGCGGCTGCGGCGCTGAACGGGGTGCGGGCGCACGCCGCGCGCGCCGTGGTCACCGAGCATCCCGCGCTGGTCGCCGCCGCTGCGGTGCACGCCCGCGACATGGCGGAACGCAGATATTTTTCCCATACGGGGGCGGATGGATCGTCGGTGGGCGACCGGCTGCGCGCACAGGGCTATCGCTGGTGCCATGTTGCGGAAAACATTGCCAAGGGGCAGCGGTCATTGGCCGAAGTGATGGACGGCTGGTTTTTTTCGCCCGGTCACCGCGCCAACATGATCGCGCGCGAGGCGGCGGTGTTTGGTCTGGCGCGGTCTGGCGATGTCTGGGTCATGGTGCTTGCGCGGCCTTGTTGAGGGCGCGCCGGCACGTGATCAGATCATTATTCGGCCGCGATCCGCAGCGACGGAGCATCCTGATACATCGCGGCAAAGCGGCGGATGTAGTCGGCCCCGACGCTGGATGATGTCGGCACCACCTTGCGAAACACACCGACGGTATCGCCCCAGTCGGTGTCCAGCATGATCGCTTCGGTTTCCATCTGCCGTGCTGACCGAGGCCGGAACTTGGCCTTTCTTGCAAGGTCCGACCGCAACCAATCGGTGCTGGACTGGAGGATTTCCATGCCGCACCATTCGCCGAGTGCGTTCATGCCATCGCGGAAGAACCGCCAGCAATCGGTGGGTGCGCGATGTTCCGGACCGCGCGAAGGCGCAATATGCACCATTACGCCACCCATCCGTGTCACCCGCGCCATTTCCATGAATGTCAGCCAGAACATGGTATTATGTTCCAGCATCTGGCCCGATATGATGCAATCGAAGCTGTTGTCTTCGAACGGAAAGCGGAATGGATCTTCCAGAACGCAATCGACGTTTGCACCCGCACCCAGATCGGCCCCGGTGAAAGCCCAACCATTGGCCTCGAAAAGTCGACGGTACTCTTGACGCTGGCTTTTCGATCCGACCTCCAGCACCTTGCCTGCACCCATCGGTGCCAGATGCGTACGAAAAGCCATTTTCATATGACGCAGGGATTCGGGATGCATGTTCTGTTTCCGTTTTTTGATTGCTGCTCAGGCATTGTTTCTGATTCTGAGCGACCATTGTGGCAAAATTTGGGCAGAATGCGCGTGCAGTGCCGGCGTGAGCCTGGCAAATCCGCGTCACCCGTCACCCGTCACCCGTTACCCGTCACCCGTCACCTGCTAACGGATTTTGGTTGTGGTTTTCCCGCCACGTAAACTGCCCGGATTGCGCGGTCGTCGCCCATCATGATGGTCGGGAAAATTGCCTGCCACGCATCATTCGCGCGGCCTGCGCGTTGTGCGATGGCGGGGGTCGAGGCCAGATCGATTACCGTGATATCGGCGTCAGACCCCACGGCCAGCCGCCCGATGGTGCCCGACAGGCGCAGGGTGGCAGCGGATCCTTCGGTCGCCAGCCACAACAATTCCGCCGGGTGCATTGCGCGGCCACGCAGCTGGCCCACCTCATAGGCCGCTGCCATGGTGCGCAGCATCGAAAACGACGATCCGCCGCCGGTGTCCGTGGCCAGCCCCACCGGAATACCTGCACCGATCAGCCCCGCGACATCGCACAGCCCCGACCCGATAAAGGTGTTCGATGTCGGGCAATGCGCCACGCTGGCCCCCGCCTGTGCGATGGCGGCGATTTCGCGGGGGTCCAGATGGATGGCATGGCCGAACACGGCGCCCGCGCCCAGCAACCCGTGCGCCTCGTAGGTATCCAGATAATCGCGGGCGTCGGGATACAGGTTGCGGACCCAGGCGATTTCGTCGGTCTGTTCAGAGAGATGCGTCTGCATCGCGCAGGTCGGATTTTCGCGCCACAACGCGCCAAGCGCCGCCAGTTGCGCAGGCGTTGACGTGGGTGAAAACCGTGGCGAGATGGCATAGCCCGCGCGCCCGCGGCCATGCCAGCGCGCGATCAGCGCGGCGCTGTCGTCATAGGCCGATTGCGCGGTGTCGCGCAGGCCGGGCGGTGTGGTGTCGCGGTCCATGCAGGTCTTGCCCGCGATCACCCGCATGCCGCGCGCGTCCGCCGCCTGAAACAGGGCATCCACGCTGCCGGGGTGGATGGTACAATAGCTGCATACAGTGGTGGTGCCGTGATCCAGCAGCAGGTCCAGATAAACCCCCGCGATCTGCGCCGCATAGGCGGGATCGGCAAAGCGCATTTCCTCGGGGAAGGTATAGGTGTTCAGCCAGTCGATCAGCCGTTTGCCCCAGGACGCAATGATGCCGGTCTGCGGGTAATGGGCATGGGCATCGACAAAACCGGGCATGATCAGCGCGGTGCCGTAATCCGTGACTGGCGCGCCGGGATGCGCCGCGCGCAGGCTGTCGGCCGCCCCGATGGCCGCAATCCGCCCGCCGTCGATCAGCACGCCACCGCGCGCATCGATGCGCGCAGCCTCCGGCCCGTCCAGAAACGGGTTCCCGGCAAAGGTCAGCGTCTGGCCAAGGATCAAATGTGGGCCGGTCATGGCGGGCTCCCTTGCGGAACGATGTGCGTGGGGACCAGCCTAGGGGGTGACCCGGCAAGGGTAAATCGCCTTCCGTTGTGCGGCGCCTTGTTTCCACTATGGTTTCCCCCCTGTGCTTTCCGGTAAGGTCGCGGTGACCCGTTCGGCCCCACCGGACGGCAGGACCAAGGGGTGCGGCGCATGGCAGAGCATGACAACCCGACCGGGGGCGGTGACGACGATCGCGCCTACGCACTGGACCGCCGGACCGTTGCAGCGATCCTGCAGGCGGTTGCGCGGGATGATGCCGCGCGTCTGACCGCGCTGATGGAACCGCTGCACCAGGCCGACATCGCCGACCTGCTGGAACAGCTCGACGCGCAGGATCGCCGCCGCCTGATCCTGCTGTATGGCGCGGAATTCGACGGCGATATCCTGTCCGAACTCGAAGAAGGCATCCGCGAAGAGGTCATTCAATTGCTGCCGCGCCAGGTGCTGGCCGATGCAGTGCGGGACATGGACTCTGACGACGTGGTGGACATGCTGGAAGATCTGGATCCGCCGGAACAACAGGCGATCCTTGGCGCGCTGGAGGTTTCGGAACGCGCTGTGATCGAACAGGCGCTGACCTATCCAGAGTATTCCGCTGGCCGTCTGATGCAGCGCGAATTGGTCATCGCACCGGAATACTGGACTGTTGGTCATGCTATCGACCACATGCGCGGGTCAGATACGCTGCCTGACACGTTCTATCATGTGATCATCGTCGATCCGCGCCTGCATCCCGTCGGGCAGGTGGCGCTGGGCGCGATCATGGGGGCGCCGCGCGACCGGCTGTTGACGGCGCTGGTCGAACCGCAGTTCCGCACCATTCCGGTCGATCAGTATGACGGCGACGTGGCCTATGCGTTCAACCAGTACCACCTGATTTCCGCCCCTGTGGTTGATATGAACGGGCGGCTGGTGGGGGTCATCACCATCGACGACGCGATGGCAGTGCTGGACGAGGAACACGAAGAGGACATCCTGCGTCTTGCGGGTGTCGGCGATGACAGCCGGCTGTCGGATACCGTGCTGGAAACTGTGCGGCTGCGGCTGCCGTGGCTGGCGATCAATCTGGGCACGGCGGCGCTGGCGGCGGCGGTGATCGACCAGTTCGCGGCGACGATTTCGGCACTGGTGGTGCTGGCGGCGCTGATGCCCATCGTGGCGTCGATGGGGGGCAAT
>JBBRCF010000215.1:0-3733 GCA_038205135.1 Rhodobacterales bacterium | reverse complement strand
GAAGCAACGCCGGGCTCGGTCATGATGTAGGCGGAGCGGATCTTGCCCTCCAGCAGGGGCTTCAACCACATCTCCTTCTGCTCGGCCGAGCCGTAGCGCTCGATCACCTCCATGTTGCCGGTGTCGGGGGCGGAGCAGTTGAACACCTCCGCGCCCAAGGGCGTGCGGCCCATTTCTTCGGCGAAATGGGCGTATTCCACGGTCGAAAGCCCGAACCCCTTTTCGCTGTCGGTCAGCCAGAAATTCCACAATCCCGCCGCGCGGGCCTTGGCTTTCAATCCTTCGAGGATTTCCGCCTGCCGAAGGGTATAGGTCCAGCGGTCGCCGGTGTTGACCTCGCGTTCGTATTCATCCTCCAGCGGCATGATCTCGTCGCGGATCATCACGCGCACGCGGTCCAGCAGTTTGCGGTTTTCCTCGCGGATGCCGAAATCCATCTGTATCTCTCCCCATTTTCCTGCGGAATTTCCTTCCGCAGATCACCATGCGGGCGCGCGAAAGGAAAGCCCTTGCGCGTCGCTGCGTCAGACCGCCTCGCAGGGCGTGAACGCACTGGCGCCGCTCGGACCAAGGGGGGTAGCGATGCCAGCCGCACACACATCAGACGCATCAGCCGCCAGATGCGCTTTATGTTCACGGCGTGGCCGTCGTTCTGCAGGTGCCACATCATCTGCAGGACGCCTTAAAGCGGTCAGGGTTCCGGCGTTCAGACATCTCTGTTCGCGTCGTGCTTGAAGACCGGCTGACCTGAGATCGTAACTTCTGTCACTGTCTGGTTCTCGGGGGGGTAGCTGAAGGTCCAGAAGACGTTCATCTGGACCGATTTGGTGGGGTGTTCGGGTTAGGCGGATGCGCGCTATAATCCCGGATAACTTTATAACTAGCTGATAAAGTTCGCGAAAAAGCGGCACAGGTTATCTGCGACAGCCACGGGCTCTTCCCATTCCATGAAGTGGCCGCCCGCGTCGGCGTCTTTCCATGACACGACGTTGTAGCTTCGGTTCACCCAGCTTTTGGGTGTCGGGATCATATCCTTCGGCCCCATCAGGACCCCGGTCGGGACCTGTACCCGCCCCAGGGAACCGGGATCGCGGATGTTTTCGATATTAAGCCGCATGGAACTGTTGATCGTGCCAGTCGCCCAGTAGATCGTGAGATTGGCAAGCAACGCATCCCGATCAAACCGGCCCAGCAGATCGCCATCGGTGTCGCCCCAGTCGCGGAACTTTTCCAGGATCCAGGCGGCCAGACCAACCGGGCTGTCATTGAGCGCATGGGCAAGCGTCTGTGGCCGCGTCGTATGCATATGGGCATAGCCTCCATCGGACGCGCCCCACGCCCGCGCGGCCTCGACAAAGGTCTGTTCCTCTGCCGTCAGATCAGCGGGCAGTTTCGGCGGCAGGAACGGGTTCGTGCCCGAAATGTGCAGGCCCAGCACCCGGTCGCGATCGTTCAGACAGATCTGCCGCGCGATGGCGCCGCCGACGTCGCTGGCGCGGATCGCAAAGCGCTCATGCCCGAGGGCCGCCATCACGCGGGTCATCAGAGCGCCCGCGCGCTGCATGTTCATGCCCGGTGCGCACGGAATGTCGGAAAACCCGTAGCCCGGCAGCGAAACGACGACCACGTCGAAGGTGATACCATGCGCCGTTTCGGCCACCGGCAGCGCGTCGAGCAACGGCAGCATCTGAACGAAACTGCTGGGCAAGCCATGCATGACCAGCAGCGGAATGACAGGACCGGGGCCGACAGGACCGCGCCGTATGACATGCAGGGCAAAGCCATCAACGTCCACCATCGCGTGATCACTGGCATGGATCCGTTCCCTGGCGGCGTTCCAGTCGAACCCATCCGCCCAGTAAGACGCGATGTCACGCAGGACGTCGGTATCAAAACCATAGGCCCAGCCGCTGTCGGCGACCTTGTCCGGCCAGCGCGTGCTGCGCAGGCGTTGACGCAGGTCGGCAAGTGTCGCGTCGGAAATGTCAGGCTTGAATGCGGTCACGGCCATGGTTCTGCGGTCCTATATTTTCAGGACGTGCCAAGATAGGCTTCGATCACCCGGCGATTGTTCAGAACCTCGGCAGGCGGACCGTCAGCCAGCGACTGGCCATAGTCGAGGACGTGGATGCGGTCGGCCAGATCGGCGACCATCTGCATGTCGTGTTCGATCCAGATCATCGCGATCTTCAGTTCGGCTTTGGCCTTCATGATGAAATGGGCCAGATCCTCGCGTTCGTCGCGGGTCAGACCGGCAGAGGGTTCATCCAGCAGCAGCAGCGCCGGGTTTGACGCCAGCGCCCGGGCGAAACCGACCACCTTCTGGATGCCGAACGGCAGGTTGCCGACGATTGTGTCCTTGTACTGATCCAGTTCCACAAAGGAAATGATGGCGTCCACTTCGGCGCGGTGGCGGGCTTCTTCGCGCCTGACGGACGGCAAGGCAAGCATCTCGGCCAGCGGGTTCGTGGCGATCTGCTTGTGGCGGGCGGTCATCAGATTGTCGCTGACGCTCATGCGCGGGAATATCTCGGCATGCTGGAACGTCCGGGCGATGCCAATGGCCGCGACCTCATGTGGTTTCAGACCCAGAATGTCTTCGGACTTGAACCGGATTGCACCGGTGGCGGGTCGATAAAGGCCGCTGGTGCAGTTGAAAACGCTCGTCTTTCCGGCACCGTTCGGGCCGATCAGCGCCAGCAGTTCGCCCGCCTTGACCGCGATCGACACCTCGTCCAGAACCTTGTGGCCGCCGAAACTCAGCGAGATGCGATCAACCTCCAGTTCGTTCATCGGCCGTCCCTCATCCTTTTAAGATGCACGTCCTTGTAGCTGCGCCGTTCGCCGGCGCTGTTGCCCAGATAGACGGACTGCACCTGATCGTTCGCCTGCAGCTCTGCGGCCGTGCCGCTCAGAACGACCTTGCCGTGTTCCAGCACATAGGCATGATCCGCCAGCTTGAACGCCACCGCGGCGCTCTGTTCCACCAGCAGGACGGTAAAGCCCAGTTCGGCGCGGATCTGCTTCAGACGTTCCGCGATATCTTCGACGATGACGGGGGCCAGTCCAAGCGAAAGCTCGTCGATCATCAGCAGCCGCGGCGAGCACACGATCGCGGCGCCAAGCGCCAGCATTTGCCGTTCGCCGCCCGACAGCAGCCCGGCTTCGCGTTTCCGCATGGTCCCCAGCCGCGGAAAATACTCGAAGACAAGGTCTTCGAGACGCCGCCGTTCGGCACCATTGGCGCGCGAGCCGACAACCTCGAGGTTCTCGGCGACGGTCAGGTTCGGGAATATCTTGTCGCGTTCGGGCACAAGTGCCAGACCCAGCCGCGTGATCTGGTAGGGCGGCCGGTTTGCGATCGGCTCGCCCTCGAACTGGACCGAGCCGCCAGAGATGCGGGCATTGTCGAGGCCGATGAAGCCCGAAATCGCGCGCAGTGTGGTGGTCTTGCCGGCCCCGTCCGCGCCCAGAATGGCGACGATGTCGCCCTCTTTCACCGTCAGGCTCACACCATACAAAGCCCAGATTGCGCGTTGATAGATCACCTCTACGTCACGAAGTTCCAGAAGCGGCGCCGTCATTGCCCGTCCCTTTTTCGAAAGAGGTTTCCGATCCGTCGGCCGATGCCCACAAGGCCGCTTGGCTCAAAGGCGAGGAACACGATCATCACGATGCCGAACGCCGCGTAATTGAGCGCGAAGATCGACCCGGCAATGCGCTGGCCATCGGG
>JBBRCF010000214.1:0-3774 GCA_038205135.1 Rhodobacterales bacterium | reverse complement strand
GGTCGGTGGTGACCATGTCGCCCAAGACCGCCAGCACCTTCGCGTCCTTCAGGTTGTGGATCGTGCCGGCGTCCTTGGCCATGTCCTGGAAGTAGGGCGGGTTCTGGACGTAGGTCGACTGCGGCGGCCAGTTGTAGGTCTCGGAATCCGTGACCTCGACGGCCTGCCACTTCTCGTCGCCCTTGAAGACGTCGGCGTATTTGGACATGAAGGCTTCGCGCGTCACGGTCTTTTCGACCAGATCGGCGATTTCGGCATTCGTGGGCCAGACGTCCTTGAGGTAGACCGGGCCGTTGGTGCCCATGCCCAGCGGTTCGGTCGTGATGTCGATGTTCATGTCGCCTGCCAGCGCATAGGCCACGACCAGAGGCGGTGACGCCAAGTAGTTGGCGCGCACGTCGGGCGAGATGCGGCCTTCAAAGTTGCGGTTGCCCGACAGCACGGCGGTGGCAACCAGATCGCCGTCGGTGATCGCCTTGGAAATCGCCGGGTCCAGCGGTCCCGAATTGCCGATGCAGGTGGTGCAGCCATAGCCCACAAGGTTGAAGCCCACGGCGTCCAGATCGACCTGCAGGTTCGCGGCCTCGAGGTATTCGGTGACAACCTGCGATCCGGGGGCCAGCGAGGTTTTCACCCATGGCTTCGACGTCAGCCCAAGGGCGCGCGCCTTGCGCGCCACAAGTCCAGCGGCGATCATCACATAGGGGTTCGACGTGTTGGTGCAGGAAGTGATCGACGCGATCACCACCTTGCCGGATGACATGGTGTAATCCTGCCCGACTACGGCAATTTCAAGGTCCAGCGGGCGTTTGAAGCTGGTTTCCATTTCATGCGCAAAACCGGATTTCGCAGCGGTCAGCGGCAGCCAGTCCTGCGGGCGTTTCGGTCCCGAAATGGCGGGCACGATGGTGCCCATGTCGAGTTCCAGCGTCGAGGTGTAGACCGGGGCGTAATCCGCGCCGCGCCAGAACCCGTTCGCCTTGGCATAGGCCTCGACCAGTGCGATGCGGTCCTCTTCGCGCCCCGTCTGGCGCAGATAACGCAGGGTTTCCGCGTCGATCGGAAAGAAGCCGCAGGTTGCGCCATATTCCGGCGCCATGTTGGCGATGGTGGCACGGTCCGCCAACGGCAGCAGGTCCAGCCCCTCGCCGTAGAATTCGACAAATTTATTGACCACGCCATGCTTGCGCAGCATCTGCACGACCTTCAGCACCAGATCGGTCGCGGTGGTGCCTTCGACCATCGCGCCGGTCAGTTTGAACCCTACGACCTCGGGGATCAGCATCGACACCGGCTGGCCCAGCATCGCGGCCTCGGCCTCGATCCCGCCGACGCCCCAGCCCAGCACGGCCAGACCATTGACCATGGTGGTATGGCTGTCGGTGCCGACCAGCGTGTCGGGATAGGCGACCATCGCGCCGGTCTGGTCCACGTCGGACCAGACGGTCTGCGCCAGATATTCAAGGTTCACCTGATGGCAGATACCGGTGCCGGGCGGCACCACGCGGAAATTGGCGAACGCTTTTTGCCCCCATTTCAGGAACACGTAGCGTTCGATGTTGCGTTCGTATTCGCGGTCCACGTTCATCTGGAACGCGCGCGGATTGCCGAATTCGTCGATCATCACCGAATGGTCAATGACCAGATCGACCGGGTTCAGCGGGTTGATCTTTTGCGCGTCGCCGCCCAGACCCTTGATGCCATCGCGCATCGCGGCCAGATCAACAACCGCAGGCACGCCGGTGAAATCCTGCATCAACACCCGGGCGGGGCGATAGGCGATCTCGCGCGGGTTCTGCCCACCCTTGGTGGCCCACTCGGCAAAGGCGCGGATGTCATCGACCGAAACTGTGCGCCCGCCATCTTCGAACCGCAGCATGTTTTCCAGCACCACCTTCAGGGCCGCCGGCAGGCGCGAGAAATCGCCCAGACCGGCCGCCGTGGCCGCAGGGATCGAATAATAGGCCAAGGTCTGGGTGCCTACCGACAGGGTGCGGCGGGTCTTGGCGGTATCGTGTCCGACGGTGATTGTCATGGCAACCTCGTGATTGGCTTTGCGACTGTGGGCTGACGTCTCTGTGCCATCAAGGCGCACGTCGTTCAAGTGGTCTGAGGGTCTTTGTATACCATTGTGCACAGATTTATGTTGATACTTGCGATTCCAGCCTTTTCATCACCTGCTCTCGCAAAACCTTGATTGGCGTTACAGGCTGTGATGGCGGTAGTTTGATACACCGTAAAACAAAGGCAGGCACATGCGTCGCATCGGAATGGTAGCTGTGGCAGCGCTGGCAGGGCTGTGGATGACCGGCGCGGCGCAAGCGCAAGACCGCGGACCGGTCGTGGTTGAACTGTACACCTCGCAGGGCTGTTCGTCCTGTCCGCCGGCGGATGCGCTGCTGCGCAAACTCGCCGGGCGAACCGATGTTCTGCCGCTGGCGTTGCATGTGGACTACTGGGATTACATCGGCTGGAAAGATGTGTTCGGCCAGCCGCGCCATACCGCGCGGCAGAAATCCTACGCGCAGGCGATGCGGCAACGGACGGTTTACACCCCGCAGATGGTGATCGGTGGGCTGCATGACGCGGTCGGCGCGCATCCGAAGGATGTCACCGACCTGATCGCGACCCATACGGCCATGCAGGCGGCGGTGACCCTGAACGTCACACGCGACGCTGCGGGGGTAACCATCCGCGCCACCAGCAATGCCGCGTTCGTGCCGCCGCTGAATGTGCAGATCGTGCGCTACCGCCCTGAAGCCAACGTCGAGATCACCCGCGGGGAAAACGCCGGCAAGACCCTGAAATACACCAATATCGTGACGGATTGGCAAGTGATCGGCCAATGGGATGGCCGCGTGCCGCTGTCGTTGATGCAACCCGCACCGGGGTCCGAACCGGTGGCTGTAATCCTGCAACGTCCGGGTCCCGGCGCGATCGAGGCGGCGGCGCAAGTACGATAGGGGCCGCAGCTCAGGTTTTGGCGCGGCGTTCGCGGGCCCAGACGTAAATTCCGGCTCCGACGATCAGGACGCCACCCATCAGGGTCCAGAGGTCGGGCCATTCGTCGAAAACCAGCGCGCCGATGATGGTGGCGGACACCAGCCCGACATAGGCAAATGGCGCCAGCAGGCCCGCCTCGCCCAGCGACAACGCCCGGATCAGGCAAATCTGCGACGCTGTCCCGGCGACCGCGATGGTCAGCATCAGGGCGATCGCGGTCGCATCGGGCGGCACCCAGAAAAACGGTACGGCAATCGACATGACGACGGTGCCGAACCCGGCGGTGTACAGCAGCGAGGTCCAGGCATCATCCTTGCGCACGAAACGGGTGGCCAGATTGTAGCCGGAATAGACAATGGCGGCGGCCACGGGCAGCAGGGCTGCGGGCTGAAACACACCGGCCCCGGGACGGATCACGATCAGGGCGCCGATCAATGCTACGCCGATGCCGACGGCGCGGCGCAGCCCGATGGTTTCGCCGAGAAACAGCGCCGCCCCCAACGTGATCAGAACCGGGTTGATGTTCATGATCGCAGTCGCCACCGCGAGGTCCAGATTGGCCACGGAAAAGAAGAACAACGTGGTGCCGCACATCAAAAGCACCGACCGCAACAGTTGGATCCCCGGATGTGCCGCGGAGCTATGCGGGAATTTGGGTGATGGCGTGATTTGAAAGGCGGCGTATCGTGGCAGGTGATCAAGCCAGCCAGAACCTCACGAGGAGCGATACGCCATGAATGAAGATACAACGATCCTGCCTTTTCGCCAATT
>JBBRCF010000213.1:0-3847 GCA_038205135.1 Rhodobacterales bacterium | reverse complement strand
GTCCCAAGGCGTTGTATGAACCCGTGCACGGGTCGGCACCCGACATTGCCGGGCAGGGCAAGGCGAACCCCATCGCCTGCATCCTGTCGTTCGCGATGGCGCTGCGCTATTCGTTCGATCTGGGCGAAGAGGCCGCGCGGGTAGAAAAGGCCGTGGAACAGGTTCTGGCGGACGGTGTGCGCACCGCAGATCTGATGGGCCCCGATGGCGGCACGCCGGTGACGACCACGCAGATGGGCGATAAGATCATCGCGGCTCTGGACGCCAGCCTCTGATCCCTGTCATGACAATAGGCGGGGCGCAATCCGCCGCCCCGCTGACGTGAGGCGCTGATGCTGTCCAATCCCGTGACGGGTTTCGCCTTTGGTCTGATCGCGTTTGGCCTGTGGGCCATTCATGACGCGGTGATCAAGACGCTGGGGCCGGTGCTGCCGGTCTGGCAGATGATGTTTTTCCTCAACCTGTTCTGGCTGCCCTGCGTCGTGGTGCTGTTGATCGCGGATAGCGGGCATCTGTCGCTGCGCCCCAAAAATCCGCGCCTGCTGGCGCTACGGTCGGTGCTGTCGATCGCGGTCAGCATGCCGATTTTTTACGCCTTTACCGTGCTGCCGCTGGCGGAAACCTATGCGATCCTGTTTTCCACGCCATTGTGGATCACCGCGCTGTCCGGACCGTTGTTGGGCGAAAAGATCGGGCCGCGCCGTTGGGCAGCCGTGATCGTCGGGTTCATCGGCGTGTTGATCGTGCTGCGCCCGGGGGTGACCTTGCCCAGTTTCGGTCATCTGTCGGCGCTGGTGGGGGCCTTCTTTGCCGCGATCGTGTTCATGTTGATGCGGCGGCTGCGGCGTGACGAAAGCCCGGGCGTGATGATGCTGTATCCGGTTCTGGTGAACCTTCTGGTCCTGCCGGCGTTCATGATCGCGTTCGGGTTTGCGCCGATGACGGGGTCGGTTCTGGTGGGGACGGCGGTGCTGGCGTTTCTGGGGTTTGTCGGCACGGTGGCGATCCTTGCCGCCTATCACCGCGCCGATGCCGCGATGATCGCACCGTCGCAATATTCGCAGATTCTGTGGGCCAGTGTGCTGGGCGCGCTGTTCTTTGACGAAGGCCTGTCCTGGAACGTTGCCGCCGGTGCAGTGCTGATCGTCGGGTCGGGCATCTACATCACATGGCGCGAATACCGTCTGTCGCGGGTGGCATGAGCCATCCCTTGCCAAGCGTGCGGGGGCGGTGTATCCGCCCATCCACGGTCGGAGCGTAGCGCAGTCTGGTAGCGCACCTGCTTCGGGAGCAGGGGGTCGGAGGTTCGAATCCTCTCGCTCCGACCAAATTCCCGGTCCATTCGCACCCGAACTGCAAGCACGGCCGACATGCCGTGGCAGTCGGTGTGACCGCCATGTCAGAAATCTGTCATGGAAGGTTCACTGGACCCAGGGCGACGTTTCCTTTATTCCGGAAATATGGAAAAAGATCGCGCCAGTCATGCTTTTGCCACGCTCGGGCATCCCGACCGTCTGGCGGTGTTTCGGTTGTTGATGCGCTTCGCGCCGCATGGCGTGCGCCCGACAGAAATTGCCGGTGCCATGGGCTTCAAGGCCAATACGCTGTCGCATCATCTGGCCGACCTGACCGCGTCGGGGCTGTGCCGCGTCGAACGGCAGGGCCGGTCGCTCTTGTATTCCGTCGATCTGGACGCCGCCGAAGGGCTGATCAGCTATCTGGCGCTCGATGTTGGTCGCGCCCGCCCCGATCTGCTTGCCCACTTGACCCCAACCCCGATGGAGCCCGCCATGCTTGATACCGATTTTGACGTTCTGTTCCTGTGTTCCGGCAATTCCGCCCGGTCGATCTTTGCCGAGGCGCTGCTGCGCGATCTGGGCAAGGGCAAGTTTCAGGCCTTTTCGGCGGGCACCAATCCCAACACGGAACTGAACCCGTTTGCTTTGGAAGTCCTGAAACGCAACGGCCATGACATCACCGGCCTGCGCGCCAAGCACCGGTCAGAGTTTCAGCAGCCGGGGTCCATCGTGATGGATTTCGTGTTCACCGTCTGTGATGCCGCCGCTGCCGAAGAATGCCCGCCCTGGCCGGGTCAGCCGATCACCGGTCATTGGGGCCTGCCTGACCCGGTCAAGGCGACTGGTACCGATGCCGAAAAGGCGCTGGTGTTTGCCCAGACCTATGCCGCGCTGCGCCGCCGGATCGCGGCCTTTGTCGAATTGCCGTTCGAAAGCCTCAGCAAGATGTCCCTGCAGTCCCGCGTTGATGCCATCGGCACCGACGCCAGCGCAAAGGCGTAACCGCATGACGCGTATTGCCATCAACGGCCTTGGCCGGATCGGAAAACTTGTCCTGCGCGACCTGATCGATACGGGCGCTGGGGGTGAGATCGTGTTGCTGAACGATCCGGTGGGCGACGCCGAACAGCATGCGCTGCTGATGGAATTCGATAGCGTGCAAGGCCGCTGGCTCACGCCGGTGGGCCATGCGCCGGGCGCGCTGGTGTTGAACGGCCGGGCCATCCGCCTGACGCACGAAAAAACCATCGAGGCGCTGCCTTTGGCGGAACTGGGCGTCGATCTGGTGATCGACTGCACCGGGGTGTTCAAGACAGCGGCCAAGATCGCGCCCTATTATGCTGCAGGGGCGAAAAAGGTCGTGGTCAGCGCGCCAGTCAAGGATGGCGGGGCGTTGAACCTTGTCTATGGCGTGAATCATCACCTTTATGACGGGTCGCAGAACCTGATCACGGCGGCGTCCTGCACCACCAACTGTCTGGCGCCGGTGGTCAAGGTGATCCACGAAAGCCTTGGCATCCGGCACGGATCGATCACCACGATTCACAACGTCACCAACACCCAGACCATCGTGGACCGACCCGCCAAGGACATGCGCCGCGCGCGGTCGGCGCTGTTGAACCTGATCCCGACCACCACCGGCAGCGCCACGGCGATCACGTTGATCTATCCCGAACTCAAGGGCCGGCTGAACGGCCATGCCGTGCGGGTGCCGTTGCTGAACGCCTCGCTGACCGATTGCGTGTTCGAGGTTGAACGCGCCACCACGGTCGAGGAGGTCAATGCGCTGTTCGCCACCGCTGCTGCGGGCGATCTGAAGGGCATCCTTGGCTTTGAAGTCCGCCCACTGGTGTCCTGCGATTACACCAACGACCCCCGGTCCGCGATCGTGGATGGTCCGTCCACCATGGTCATCAACGGCACCCAGGTAAAAATCTACGCCTGGTATGACAATGAATGGGGCTATGCCTGCCGTCTGGCCGATATCACCCGCATGGTGGCGGCATCCCTGTGAGCGCCGTGACACCAAACCCGCTGCGCGCCTATGCTGCCGTCACAGCGGCGTACTGGTCCTTCATGCTGTCGGACGGTGCGCTGCGGATGCTGGTGCTGCTGCACTTCAACAGCCTTGGCTTCACGCCGGTGCAACTGGCCTGGCTGTTCCTGTTATACGAGGTTGCCGGAATCGTGACCAACCTGGCCGCAGGTTGGCTGGCGGCGCGGTTTGGTCTGGCGGCCACGCTGTACGGTGGCCTCGCGCTGCAGGTCGCGGCGTTGACGGCGCTGGCGCGACTGGACCCCGCCTGGAGCGTCGCCGCCTCCGTCGCCTTCGTGACGGCGGTGCAGGGCGTCTCCGGCGTGGCCAAGGATCTGGCCAAGATGTCCTCCAAATCCGCTGTCAAGCTGCTCGCCCCAATGGAGAATGGCGGGTTGTTCCGCTGGGTGTCGGCCCTGACGGGATCGAAGAACGCGGTAAAGGGACTTGGCTTTTTACTTGGGGCTGCCCTGCTGGCACTCGCTGGCTTCAAGGCGGCAGTCTGGGGCATGGC
>JBBRCF010000212.1:0-3905 GCA_038205135.1 Rhodobacterales bacterium | reverse complement strand
TGCACTTAACCAGCGTGGATTTTCCTGCGCCGTTTTCGCCCAGCAGCGCATGGAACGACCCCGCCTTGACGTTGATCGACACATCATCAAGCGCCACCAGTGGCCCGAAGATCTTGGTCATGCCTTCGGTTTCAAGGCTGGGCGCGCGCGGGGTAGCAGCTTGAATGGCAGCAATGGTCATGGCAGCGCCTCCAGAAAGGCCGCCGATGTGGCAACGGCACCAAACACGCCGCCCTGCATCTTGATCATGTCTATCGCGGCCAAGTGGTTTTCAACCTTGGTCGCGGCGCAGCAATCCTCCAGCAGCAGGCACTCATAGCCCCGGTCATTGGCGTCGCGCATTGTGGTGTGCACGCAGACATCTGTGGTAACGCCGGTAAAGACGATGTTGCGGATGCGCTTCGTTTGCAGCACCAGATCGAAATCGGTGGCCAGGAACGTGCCCTTGCCCGGCTTGTCGATGATCGCCTCGCCAGGTTCAGGCTGCAGTTCGGGGATGATCTCCCACCCCCGCTCGCCCCGGATCAGGATGCGCCCGCATGGACCCTGATCGCCGATCCCCGCACCGATCCGCTGGGATCGCCAGCGTTTGTTCGCGGGCAGGTCCGACAGGTCGGGTTTGTGGCCCTCGCGGGTGTGGATGACCGGATAGCCCTTGGCGCGCAGCGCGGCCAGTACGGTTTGAATGGGCCCGATTGGCGCGCGGGTCAGGCTGATGTCATACCCCATGCTGTCCACATACCCCCCCGGCGCGCAGAAATCCGTCTGCATGTCGATCACGACCAGTGCCGTGTTATGCGGGCCAAAGTCGCCGTCAAACGGCCATGGGTAAGGGTCGGACGCGACCGTTGTTCCGCCGGGCACTTTGGCTTTGGCAATGCGTTCGTCCAGATGGGTCATGTCTTGGTCCTCACTTGACGATGGAAAGTTCGCCCGGCGCATCGCTGGCCGCCGACTTTGACCGGGCCGAGGCGATCATGATGAACAGCGTCAGGATGTAAGGGGCGGCGTTGAAGAAGTAGTAGCCTTGGGAAATGCCGATGGATTGCAGCGATGGCCCCAGCGCCCCTGCCGCCCCGAACAACAGGGCAACCCAGACACAGCGCAGCGGATCCCAGCGGGCAAAGATCACCAGCGCCACCGCCATCAGACCCTGCCCCGAAGACAACCCCTCGTTCCAGCTGCCAGGATAGTACAGCGACAGGAACGCGCCGCCGATCCCCGCCAGAAATCCGCCTGCTGCCGTTGCCAAAAGCCGCACCAGATCAACCGACACCCCCATCGCGCGGGCCGAGTTGGACGAGTCGCCGGTCATCCGCAAGATCAGCCCCCAGCGCGTGTTGGCCAGGGCCCACCACAAGAACACCGCCAGCAGGATGCCGACAAAGAACAGCGGGTTCACCTGCAGCGCCTGCGCGATGGCGGGGTTGCCGGTCCAGTCGCCCAGACCCACCGCCTTAAGTCTTGGGGCCGTGGGCTGGATGAACGGCTTGCCGAAAAAGAACGCAAGACCGGTGCCAAAACTCATGAATGCAATGCCGACGGCAATGTCGTTGACGCGCGGCAGGGCGCAGATCCAGCCATGCGCCGCCCCCAGCACCAGCCCCGCCCCGCCGGCCGCCAGCACCCCGATCCACGGGCTGCCGGTGCTGAACGACACCGCGTAGGCCACCATCGCCCCCAGGACCAGATTGCCTTCGTGCCCCAGATTGATGCGCCCCGACTTTTCGGTCAGGCATTCCCCCAGCGCCACGAACATGAACGGGGTGGAAACGCGGATCGCCCCGCCGATCATCGCGAACAGCACGATCATGATGTCGGCCCCGGTCATGTGCGGTCTCCTGTGCGGCGGGGTTGCAGAAATGCGAGGCGGCCATACAGGGTTTCGGATGTCAGCAGCACGGCAAAGATGATGCCCTGCAGCAACAGGATTGTGGCATCGGGCATCTCCATCCGGCGCTGGATCAACCCGCCCGAGGCGGCAAGCGCGCCAAACAGCACCGCCACCGGCACTACCGCCAGCGCATTCTGCCGGGCCAGAAAGGCCACGAGGATGCCCGAAAATCCGTATCCCGCCACCAGCGAGGCATTGGCCTGCCCATGCACTGCCGCCACTTCGAAGAACCCCGCAAGCCCGGCGCAGGCCCCCGCGATGGCGCAGCACCCCACCACCAGAAACCCGACCGGCAGCCCCTGCGCCTGCGCTGCGCGGACGTTGCCCCCGGTCATCCTTGCGGCAAAGCCAAAGGTCGTGCGCGTCATCAGAATGTGCAGCAGCACCGCCAGCACCAGCCCCGCCGCCAGCCCCCAATGCACCGTCGTGCCGGGAATGGGGCCGATGCGGTACAACTCACCGATCGGCATGGTCGAAGGCTTGTTGGCCGAAGCCGGATCGCGCAGCGGCCCCTCGACAAAAAAGTTCATCGTCGCAATGGCGATGTAGGACAGCAAAAGCGAGGCAATCGTTTCGTTCACGCCGCGGTAATGGCGCAGCCAGCCGACAAGACCGATCCAGACAGCGCCGGTGCCCATCGCGGCCACAGCCATCAACGGCAGCCCGATCTGCGGTGCCGCCCCGCCTGTCACCAAGGGTATCGCCACCGCCGCCGCCATGAACCCGCCCAGCACCAGCGCCCCTTCGGCCCCGATCACGGTCAAACCGATCCGCGCCGGAATTGCAAAGGCCAACCCCGTCAGGATCAGTGGGGCAGACCGCAGTAGGGTGTTCTGGATAGAAAAGGCCGATCCGAACCCGCCGATCCAGATCAGCCCGAAGAATTGCAGCGGCGATTTGCCCAAGGCCAGCAGAAAGACCGAGAACACCAGCGCCGACGCGACCAGCGCACCAAGCGGTATTGCCAGAGACTCGATCCTTCGCAGGGCCGAGGCAGACAGCCCGGCAGCGGCGGGCGGGGATACTGATGAAATGGTCATGTCCGCCCTCGCCCGCCCCGGACCGCTCAGGTCAGCGACCCTTCGACGCCTTCCAGCAGGTATCCCATGCCGTCCAGCACCGGGTCATAGTTGTCGAGGCTGCCCTCGATCACCGCGTTGCCCGCGTTGTCTTTCAGCGGTCCGACATAGATTGGCTTGCCCTCTTTCAGCGCAGCAATCGCAGCATCGGCGGCAGCGACGGCTTCCGGCGTTGCGCCTGCGCCAAAGGCCGAGTTGCGGATCATGTCGTTGTGATAGCCGCCCGCGATGAAGTTGGGCACCTCGGCCCCGTTGGCCAGTGCATCAGCGTAGATCTTGTAGATCGTCTCCCACTTGTATTCCGCGCCGGTGACGAAGCCTTTGGGCGCCAGCGCCGCCTGGCTTGCATTGTGCCCGCAGCTTTTCACGCCGCGCGACTCCGCCGTCTCAATAACCACTTTCGGGCCGTCCACATGGCAGGTGATCACGTCGCAGCCCGCATCAATCAGAGCGTTTGCAGCCTCGGCTTCGCGCACTGGCATCGACCATTCGCCGGTGAAGATCACCCGCACCACGGCCGCCGGATTAACGCTGCGTGCCCCCAGCAGCACCGAGTTGATGTTGGACAGCACCGACGGAATTGGCTTTGCGGCAACAAAGCCGATCTTGCCAGTGGTTGTGGACAGACCCGCCGCCACCCCGTTCACATAATGCGCCTGGTTCAGATAACAGAAATACGATCCCGCATTGGCCGGATCAGTGTCCTTGTTCCACAAGGGGGCGGCATGGCGGAACTGCACGTTGGGGTATTTCTTGGCAGTGTCGACCACAAAGGGGCTGTAGTAGCCGAACGAGTTCGCAAGGATCAGGTTCGCGCCATCAAGGTTGATCATCGATTCCATCGACTGGGCGACGGCATCGGTTTCCGGCACCTTTTCCTCTTCGATGACAGTCACGCCCGGAACCTGTTTCAGCACCGCCATCGCCTCGGC
>JBBRCF010000211.1:0-3955 GCA_038205135.1 Rhodobacterales bacterium | reverse complement strand
GAACATGGCCGACGGGCGCAAGACCGCTTGGGTCAATGACCGGCGCACCAGTGGCGACGTGTTGCGCGCCATATCCGATACGCTGGTGGAACTGCATGGCCAGCACGACGACCGCGGGTTGCTGGATGCGCGCGGGCATCGCGCCATTCTGGACGCTTTTGCCGGCCATGCTGCGCTGCAAGAGGCGACCCGCAGCGCTTGGGCGACCCGTGGCCGTGCGGCGCGCGCGCTCGGATCAGCCGAGGCAGATCTGGCGGCGATCCGGGAAGAGGAAGATTTTTTGCGCCATGCCGTGGTGGAACTGGACCGGCTTGCGCCCGAACCGGGCGAAGAGGCCACGCTGGATACCGAACGCCGCCGTATGCAAGGCGGCGCGCGCATCCGCGACGATGTTGCCCGCGCGCTGGCATTGTTGGGGCCAGAGGCGGCCGAAGGCAGCCTGACCGACGCCCTGCGCTGGCTGGACGGGGTCGTGGCGCAAGCCGAGGGGCGGCTGGACGGGGCGATTGCGGCCCTTGGGCGAGCGTTCAACGAATTGTCGGATGCGCAGGCCGGGGTGGAACAGGCGCTTGACGCGCTGGATTTCGACCCTGGCGCATTGGAACGCTGCGAAGACCGCTTGTTTGCCATCCGTGCGTTGGCGCGCAAACATGGCGTGGCGGCCGACGATCTGGCGGGGTTTGCGGATGTTTTGCGCGGAAGGCTGGCCGCGCTTGACGCTGGCGTCGGGCATATCGCGGCGCTGAAACGCGCGGCGAGTGACGCCGATGCGGCCTATCGCACCGTTGCCGCCGACATGTCGGACGCCCGGCGCACGGCGGCGGTGCTGCTGGATCAGGCGGTGGCCGGCGAACTTGCCCCGCTGAAGATGGAACGCGCGCGGTTCACCACCGTCATCGCCGCAGCCGACCTCGGCCCGGAAGGGGCCGATGCGATCGAATTCACGGTTGCCACCAACCCCGGCGCGCCGCCCGGTCCGCTGGGCAAGATTGCGTCTGGTGGCGAACTCAGCCGGTTCATGCTGGCGCTGAAAGTCTGCCTGTCAGGCACCAAGGCGGGCCGGACGCTGATCTTTGACGAAATCGACCGTGGCGTGGGTGGCGCAACGGCGGACGCCGTGGGGCGGCGGCTGGCAGCGCTGGCGCAGGCCGGTCAGGTGCTGGTCGTCACGCACAGCCCGCAGGTGGCGGCGCTTGGCGGGCATCACTGGCGGGTGGAAAAACGCGTCGAGGGCGAGGTGACCCTGTCCACCGTGGTGGCGCTGGACCGGACCGCGCGGGTCGATGAAATCGCTCGCATGGTGGCGGGTGACCGCATCACCGATGAGGCGAGAGGCGCTGCCCGCGCACTGCTGGATGCGGCCAGCACGGCGGCCTGACCGCCCTGCTATGCGGGGACTGACGGCCCGCAACGCGCGGCCGCCGGGGCGCGGACGGGTGGCCGCACACCATCATTGCGCCGAATTACGCTTCGTTATCGCGCGCCCGAAGTTACCCGTTCGGGCCGGACGCGCGGCTGCTGTTGGTTCACACCCGCTCGACCGTCACCAGTTCGCTGGCGTAAAACGCCAGATAGCCGGCGATGCGTTCCATGCCGGGTTTCGGATTTTCATACGACCAAACGGCATCAGCGATGGTGCGGCTTTTGGTGACGATCGAATAATAGCTCGCCACGCCCTTGTGCGGGCAGGTGGTCTGGCGGTCGGTCTTGTCCAGAAAGGTCATCGCGATGTCGTCACGCGGAAAATAGATCACGAACGGTGCGGCACCTTCGGACAGTTCCAGCGCGGCATCGGATTCGCCCAGGACGGCGCCCCCTGCGCGCACGACCCATGTGCCCTCGGCTGCGCGGATGCGGATATGGTCGGTCATTGATCTGTCCCCTTGGCTATCCGGATGTCGTGTCCGGTTTTTGTGTGTCGTTCCCGTGACAGCCTGTCACAACGGTGCGGTGGCGCTGTCCAGCCAAACCCGTGCCGCAGCCCCGAGGCGATGCGCCAGCTTGTCGTGGCATTGGGCGTGATAGGCATCGATCCAGGCCCGTTCCGCCGCGGTCAACATGCCCCGGTCGATCAGGCGGCGGTCGATCGGGGCCCATGTCAGGGTCTCGAAGGCCAGCATGGCGCGCGGATCGGCGTCTGGCAAGGCGGGGGCGTCGATGACGAGGATCAGGTTCTCGATCCGGATGCCAAAGGCGCCTTCGCGGTAGTATCCCGGCTCGTTGGACAGGATCATGCCGGGCTGCAAGGCCACCTCGGACACGCGGCTGATCCGCTGCGGGCCTTCGTGGACGCACAAGTACACACCCACGCCATGCCCCGTGCCATGGTCGTAATCCTGCCCGGCCAGCCACAGCGGATAGCGCGCGATAGCGTCGATGTCGCGCCCCGCCAATCCGCGCGGGAACCGCAGCCGCGAGATGGCGATCATGCCCTGCAGCACGCGGGTAAACTGTGTGATCGCCGCGGGCGGCGGGGTGCCGACGGGCAGGGTGCGGGTGATGTCGGTGGTGCCGTCCAGATACTGCCCGCCGCTGTCCACCACGACGATCTGCCCGGGCTCCAGCCGGCGGTTCGTGGCTGCAGTGACGCGGTAATGGATCACCGCGCCGTTGGGCCCGGTCCCGGCGATGGTATCGAACGAAATGTCGCGCAGCGCGTTCGTGGCGTGGCGAAACCCTTCGAGTGCCGTGACGAGGTCAATTTCTGTCAGGCTGCCTGGCGGTTGCGCGTCATACCAGGCCAGGAATTCCACGACCGCCGCGCCATCGCGCAGATGGGCCGCGCGGGTGGCGGCGATCTCGGTCGGTGATTTGGTGGCCTTGGGCAGGATGCAAGGGTCTTGCCCTGCGACCGACGGAACGCCGCCCGCGTCCAGATCCAGAACCACTTGCATCGGCACGCTGGCGCGGTCGACGCGGACGGGCCCTGACAGCGTGCGCACTGCGGGCTGAACATCAGCCGGATTGCACAGGGTCACATCGGCCCCCAGATGCGCCCGCACCGCATCGTCCAGCTTTTCTGCCGCGATGAACAGCGTTACGCGCGCATCATCATGCAAAATCGCAAATCCATGCGGCAACGGGTTTTTCGGGATGTCGGATCCGCGGATATTCAGCAACCAGGCCAGACTGTCAGGCAGCGTGATCACCGCTGCCTTCTGCCCCGCTGCGCGCAGCACCGCCGCCAGACGTTCGCGTTTTGCGGCATGGGTTTCGCCGGCGAGGTTGGCCGGATAGACAGATACGCGGCCCAGCGGCGGGGCGGGCTGATCTGCCCAGATGCGGTCCACCAGATTGTCACAGGGCACCAGAACGACCCCGGATCCGGCCAGCGCGGTTTCGGCCTCGGTGATCTGGTCGGGCGTATGCAGCCAGGGATCGAACCCTACGCGACCTCCAGCCGGCAACGCGTCGCGCAGCCACGGTCCCAGCTTCACGTCGGGCCATGGCACGGGCGTGAACACGGTCAGGTCAACCTGGCTCTTGACCTGCGTGCGATACCGCCCGTCGATGAAAACCCCTGCGCGTTCGGTCAGCACGACACAAAACCCCGCAGATCCGGTAAACCCGGTCAGCCAGACCAGCCGGTCATCCCGTGGCGCGACATATTCGCCCTGATGGGCATCGCTGCGCGGCACCAGAAAACCCGCCAGCCCGGTCCGCGCCAGTTCGCCACGCAGATCTGTCAGCCGCGCGGCCCCCTGATCCGGGCGCGACATCTCGGTAAAGGTTTGCAGCATCACGGCTCCTCGATCACCCGCCCAATAAGGCCCAGCCCCCGTCGACGCGCAACCCCTCGTCGGCAAGCCCCGTCGGCAATCCGCCGCGCGGCGGGGCCACGGCGCTAGCATTCTGGCGGGGCATCACCGGTGCCAACAGGATCACTACGCCGGTTTCAGGCTCAGACGTGTGCCACCCGGTTGGCCAACCCCGGATATGTCATGCCATGGAAGGT
>JBBRCF010000210.1:0-3985 GCA_038205135.1 Rhodobacterales bacterium | reverse complement strand
GGCCACCTTTGCCCGCGATGTCGTGCTGATGCGTCAGGTCGGGCTGAACCCGGTGGTGGTGCATGGCGGCGGGCCGATGATCAACGATCTGCTGGCCCGGCTGGGTATCGAATCGCGGTTCGTGCGCGGCAAACGGGTGACAGACAAGGCCACGGTCGAGGTGGTCGAGATGATTCTGTCGGGTCTGGTGAACAAGCGCATCGTGCAGGCGATCATGGATGCGGGCGGGCGGGCCGTGGGGATTTCCGGCAAGGACGACGATCTGATGGTCTGCGAGGCCGATGATCCCGAACTGGGCTACGTCGGGCGGCCCATCGAGATGAACGTGCAGGTGCTGCGCGATCTGTTCAACGCCGGCATCATCCCCGTCGTGGCCCCGGTGGCCACCGGCATGAACCCGGTTGAAACCTACAACGTCAACGGCGACACCGCAGCCGGGGCGATTGCCGGGGCCCTGCAGGCCGATCGGCTGCTGCTGCTGACCGATGTGGCGGGTATCAAGAACAAGGCCGGCGAGGTTGTCACGCAAATGACCCCCGAAGAGGTCACCGCGATGATCGACGACGGCACCATCGCAGGCGGCATGATCCCCAAGGCGGAAACCGCGCTGAAGGCGCTCGAAGAAGGCGTGCGCGCCGTTGTCATTCTGGATGGCCGGGTGCCGAATGCCTGCCTGCTGGAACTGTTCACCGAACATGGCGCCGGATCACTGATCCGGTCCACCGAGCCGCGCGTGAAACCGCGCCCGCCACGGTGACGCCCGCCCCCGCCACGGACGCGCTGCGCCTGATCGTGATGCGCCACGCCAAATCTGCCTGGGACGACCCTGAACAACCCGATCACAACCGCCCGCTGAATGATCGCGGCCGGCATGCCGCGCCGGTGATGGGGGCCTGGCTGGTGGCACAGGGATTGCAGCCGGATCAGGTGCTGACCTCGTCCTCTCGGCGCACGCTGGAAACCCTGTCGGGGTTGGGGCTGGGTCAGGTGGCGGCGCAGGTTCTGCCCGCGCTGTATCACGCCCACCCTGCGGCGATCCTTGCCGCGTTGCGCGATCACGGCCAAGGCCGCTGTGTGCTGCTATTGGGGCATAACCCCGGCCTCAGCGATTTCGTGACACAGATCGTGCGGCGGCCGCTGGATCATCCGCGTTTCGAAGACATGCCGACCTGCGGCACACTCGTCGCCGATCTGCCGATCGCAACATGGGGTCAGGCCGGTTGGGGCATGGCCGACCCGCAGATCTTTGTCACGCCACGTGACCTGACATAGATCGCCAGAGCCCGTCAGTGGCCGAGGATCTGCGACAGGAACAGTTTCGTCCGTTCCGATTGCGGGTTGTTGAAGAATTCTTCGGGTTCGTTCTGTTCGACGATCTGACCCTGATCCATGAAGATCACCCGGTTCGCCACCTGCCGGGCAAAGCCCATCTCGTGGGTCACGCAGATCATGGTCATGCCTTCTTCGGCCAGTTGCACCATGGTATCCAGCACTTCCTTGATCATTTCGGGGTCGAGCGCAGAGGTCGGTTCGTCGAACAGCATGATCTTGGGTTTCATGCACAGCGACCGCGCGATGGCGACGCGCTGTTGCTGACCGCCTGACAGTTGCCCCGGATACTTGTTGGCCTGTTCCGGGATCTTGACCTTGGTCAGGAAATGCATCGCGATCTCTTCGGCCTCGCGTTTCGGCGTCTTGCGCACCCAGATCGGGGCCAGCGTGCAGTTTTCCAGAATGGTCAGGTGCGGGAACAGGTTGAAATGCTGGAACACCATACCGACCTCGGACCGGACCTTGTCGATGTTTTTCAGGTCCGAAGACAGGACCGTGCCATCCACGGTGATGCGGCCTTTCTGGTGTTCTTCCAGCGCGTTGACGCAGCGGATCAGCGTCGATTTGCCTGACCCCGACGGGCCGGCGATGACGATCCGTTCACCGCGGTTCACGGTCAGGTCGATGTCGCGCAGCACGTGAAATGTGCCGAACCACTTGTTCATCTTTTCGATCGAGATGGCGACCTCGTCGAACACCTTCATCTGCGGGTGTGTCTGTGCCTGTCCGTCCATGCAGCCGGCTCCTGATTAGCGGTGATCGGTGCGCAGCTGCTGTTCCAGCCACTGCGAATATTGCGAAATGCCGTAGCAGACGACGAAGAACAGCAGGGCAGCAAAGCCAAGCAATTCCCAGTACACGCCGTTCCATTCGGTCGCGCCCTGGATTGGTCCGCGGATCATGCCCACCAGATCGAACATCGAAATGACCGACACCAGCGTGGTATCCTTGAACAATCCGACGGCGACGTTGACGATGCCGGGGATCGAGATTTTCAGGGCCTGCGGCAGGATGATCAGCCGCATCGCCTGCGCATAATCCAGACCCAAACTGTCCGCAGCCTCGTATTGCCCCTTTGGCAGCGCCGCCAGACCGCCACGGATCACCTCGGCGATATAGGCCGCCGAGAACATCGTGATCATGATGATCACCCGCAGGATCAGGTCGAACGTCACCTCCGGCGGCAGGAAATACCCCAGCACGACGTTGGCCACGAACAACAGCGTGATAAGCGGCACACCCCGGACAAATTCGATGAAGATCACGCAGATCCATTTGATGATCAGCATGTCCGACCGCCGCCCCAGCGCCAGCAGGATGCCGATGGGCAACGACAGCGACACGCAGACCACACCCAGGATCATATTCAACATGAACCCGCCCACGTCGCGGCTGGCCACGGGTTCCAGCACCATGACCTGCGCGTCGATCTGCCCGCCGATCCACCAGACCAAAATGGCCGCGACCACGCCGGCCAATGCCGCCAGCGTCATCGCCTGTTTCGCCAGTGTCTGAAACACCACCCCAGCCGCGACAAATCCAAGCGCTGCGAACACCGAAACCGTGATTGATCCGCCCCAGATCAGCCAGAACGCCAGAAACGGGTAGATCGCGGTCACGATCAGCAACTGGCGAGGCAGTTTGAAAAACAGCACCGGTGCTGCAGCGATGAACAACAGCACAAAGGCCAGCGCCGGACGCCAGTATTGATCCTGCGGATATTTGAACCCGAACAGCAACTGGTTCCACCGTTCCGACAGGACCGAAAAACAGGCCCCGGTTTCGCCCTGCAATACATCGCGGCAGGCCGCCAGCGATGTGGTGGTCCAGACCCCGTTCGACAGCCACGGCCAGACGGCCTGTGCCAGCCAGCCGACGACCAGAACCGATACAACGGTCATCACCGCGTTCACGGGCGTCGAAAACAGGTTCTCGCGCAGCCATCGCATCAGACCCGTTGCGCCTGCCGGCGGCAGCGCGGGGGGTAGCATGTCGTGGCGGACAAAGGCGCGGGACGTTTCGGCCATCTCAGCGCTCCTTCAGTTTGACGGAATTGTTGTAGACGTTCATCACCGCCGAAATCGACAGCGAGATGGTCAGGTAGAACGCCATCAACAACAGCACGCATTCGATGGCGCGGCCGGTTTGGTTCAATGTGATGCCACCCAGCGTGCCGGTCACATCCATGTAACCCACGGCAATCGCCAGCGACGAATTCTTGGTGATGTTCAGATAGTTGGAAATCAGCGGCGGGATGATGACACGCAGCGCCTGCGGCAGCACGATCAGGCTCATGATATTGTTCGGGCGCATGCCCAGCGATGCCGCCGCTTCGGTCTGGCCGCTGGATATCGCCTGAATGCCGGCACGGACGTTTTCCGCGATGAACGCGCCGGTGTAGATCGCCAGCGCAAACCACAGCGCGATCAACGACCCCAGCATGTTGACGCCGCCCTGAAAGTTGAAGCCTGCCAGGACCGGGTAATCCAGCGTGATCGGACGCCCCATCGCATAGAACATCACTATTGCGGGCAGCATCAGGATCGCCAGCGTCGGCCAGCCACGCGGCAACAGGCGCCCGGTCTCGTACAGAACCGTGGTGGTGTAGCGGCGATAAAAAATGGCGCCGGCAATCGACGCGAGGAAGGTCGCG
>JBBRCF010000209.1:0-3998 GCA_038205135.1 Rhodobacterales bacterium | reverse complement strand
ACGGCCTGATGATCGCCATGCCGATCCTTGGCTATGTGCGGGTCAAGGCGGGCGGGTTCCCGATCGAAAGTCTGGATGCATGGGGTGTGGCGTCGCTGGTGCCGCGGTCGGACGCGCTGGCCAAATCCGCCAAGGCTGCGCATTATGCCGGGGCTCTGGCCTTTGCCGGGCTGGTCGCCCTACACATCGCGGCGGCGCTGTATCATGCGATCGTGCTGCGCGACGGTGTCTTTGCGCGGATGGGATTTGGGCGCAGATAGCCGGCGGCCGGCAGGCCTGACCCGCAGGCGTCCGTCGGGCGGTCGGGCGGTTGGCGGCCGGGGAGTACGTGAGCCTGACCTTGGTCCGCAGGCAATCGGAAAATGTCCGCGCACAGGCGCCGGCATTTGCGTGCGACCAGCGCGTGGGACTTTTCTTGTGGCCGTGTTGCAGCTAGTGTCTGCGCCATCAGGCAAGAACATGCCGGCCGAAAGATCAGACCGGGTCGAACCGGCGTAGCAGGCCCGCTAGCACAGGTAAGGGGATCCGCAGGATGAGCAGAACTGGGTCGGGACAGCCGCTGGCGCGCGGCGCCGTCACACCGGGCCCCATGGCACGGATCGGGATCCTTGGATTGGCCGTCCTGACGATGGCCGGTTGCGAAGACGGCGCCGGATTGCCGTTTCTGCAACGGGGCGCGTCGGATGCAACCGCGGCACCGGCCGAGGCATCCACCCGCACCCGCCTGATCGAACGCGACATCGAAGCACCCGAGGTGTTTCAGGTGTCCGAACCGGGGCTGTGGGATGGCCGGCCGTCGCTGGGCGGGGTCTGGGTTGCGCATCCGGATGTAAAGGACCCGGAACGGGTGCTGATCCGCAACACCAGCAACGGCAAATTCGTGATCGGTGCGCTTTTCCGGCGGGAACGGGAATTGCCGGGGCCGCGGCTGCAGATTTCGTCCGATGCCGCTGCAGCGCTTGGCATGCTGGCCGGGGCCCCGATGCAGGTGCAGGTCACGGCCTTGCGCCGCGAAGAGGTGCCCGAGGCCGCCGCGGAAGCCGTGGCGCCCGAAGTCACGAATGCACCTGGTGCAGCAGGCGCAACGGAAGACGCCACATCTTTGACAGCAGCGCCGGGCGTGACGGCAACGCCGCTGGACCCCGTCGCGGGGGTCGCGGCCGGTGCCATCGCAGCCGCAGAGGCCGCAGCGCCAAGAACGGACGCGGCCAAACCCGACGCGGCCAGAACTGCCGCGCAGGCGACGCCGCCCGCACCACAGGCTGCAACCGCAAAACCGCCCCAGAAACCAGCCCAGAAACCGGTGTCGGGTCTGGAAAGACCGTGGTTGCAGATCGGCATCTTTTCTGTCGAGGCGAATGCCAAAGGTGCGGCCGCGTCGCTGAAATCCGCCGGCATGCTGCCGGTGGTGCGCCAGCAGGAAAGCAAGGGCAAACCGTTCTGGCGGGTGCTGGTCGGCCCGGCCACCACCGCCGCCGAACGCGACACCCTGTTGAAACAGATCAAGGCAGCCGGGTTTACCGATGCCTATGCCGTAACGAACTGACCCAGGATCGAGGCTGCCCGATGTCGCCCCACCCCATGTTTCGCGCCGTCCGATTCGGACTTGTCCTGCTGACCGCCGCGGCAGCAGCCCTGCCCGTGCAGGCGTTCGAAACGCGGGCGACCTCGGCCTTTGTGATGGACCAGACCACTGGCACGGTGCTGTTCGCGAAAAATGCCGATGTGCCGCTGCCGCCGGCGTCGATGTCAAAGCTGATGACGCTGTTCATGGCGTTCGAGGCGATACGGGCGGGGCGACTGGACCTGAACGAAGAATTGCCGGTGTCGCAGCATGCCATGAGCTATGGCGGATCGACGATGTTTCTGAATACCCGCGACCGGGTCAGCGTCGAAGACCTGCTGCGCGGCATCATCGTCCTGTCGGGCAACGATGCCTGCGTGGTGATCGCCGAAACCCTGTCGCCCGACGGCACCGAGGCCGGGTTTGCCCGGCTGATGACGCAGCGCGGCCAGCAGATGGGCCTGACAAATTCCGTTTTCATCAATTCCAACGGCTGGCCGGCACCGGGCCACGTGATGTCGATGCGTGACCTCGCGCTGCTGTCGCAACAGCTGATCGCGGAATATCCGGAATTCTACCCGATGTTTGCAGAACGCGAATTCGCCTATGACAATCGCGCGCCGCAGAACCGGTTGAACCGCAATCCGCTGCTGGGCGCCGTTCCGGGGGCCGACGGCCTGAAAACCGGCCACACCGAAGAGGCGGGGTTCGGTCTGGCCGGATCGGCGGCGCAGGGCGACCGGCGCGTCGTGTTCGTGATTTCGGGGTTGCCGTCGTCGCAGGCCCGCGCCGAAGACAGCGCCGCCATCATCAACTGGGCGTTCCGGCAATTCGCCGAACGCCGCGTGGTGACATCCGGGGTGCGCATCGCCACTGTACCGGTCTGGATGGGGGCCGAAGACACCATCGGTCTGGTGGCCGCGGGCGATGTGACGGCCCTGATGTCGGCCAGTACCCCGGCCGGCAATTTGCCGGGCGAGGTGGTGTTCACCGGGCCCGTGGCCGCGCCGATCACCAAAGGGCAGGAAATCGCCACGCTGGTTGTGCCGCGCGACGGCCTGCCAGAGTTGCGCGTGCCGCTGGTGGCCGAAACCGACCTGCCGGCCGCCGGCTATCTGCGCCGGATGACCACGGTCGGGTGGATGGTTGTCAGCCGCCTGCTTGGCGGGGACACAGCCGCGCCCGCCGCCTCGTGACCCCTGCAGGGACACCGGCGCCGGGACTTTTCCTGAGCCTCGAAGGCATCGACGGGTCCGGCAAATCCACCCAGGCCCGCCGTCTGGCCGAAACATTGCGCCGCGAAGGCCGCGACGTTGTGCTGACCCGCGAACCGGGCGGCAGCCCCGGCGCCGAGGATATCCGCGCGCTGGTGCTGCAGGGCGATCCCGACCGCTGGTCGCCGGAAACCGAACTGTTGCTGTTCACCGCTGCGCGGCGCGACCATCTGGAACGCACGATCCTGCCGGCGCTGGCGCGGGGGGCCGTGGTGATCTGTGACCGTTTTGCCGACAGCACCCGCGTCTATCAGGGCGTGACGCGCGGCGATCTGCGCGCCAAGGTGGATGCGCTGCAAGCGCTGATGATCGGGCGCGACCCCGACCTGACCCTGCTGATCGATATTCCGCCCGAAACCGGGCTGGCCCGTGCCAAATCACGGCAAACCGCCGAAGAACGGTTTGAGGACATGGGGCTGGCCATGCAACGCCAGATGCGGGCGGCCTATCTTGACCTTGCCGCCGCGTACCCCGCCCGCATCCGGGTGATCGACGGCGACACCGACCCCGACACGCTGGCGCTGCGGCTGCGCGAAGCGCTGCGCGCCCGGTTGTCCTGATGGCCACCGCGCGCGAAGACCGCCCCGAACCCGACCGCGCTGGTGACGCGCCGCATCCACGCTTTGCGGCACAGGTATTCGGCCAAGACACGGCGCAGGCTGGGTTTCTGGATGCGTTCAATGCCGGCCGGCTACACCACGGCTGGCTGATCAGCGGGCCGGAGGGCATCGGCAAGGCGACACTGGCATGGAGGATCGCGCGGTTCCTGCTGACCATGCCGGATGCCGCACCGGCGGGGCTGTTCGCCGCCCCGCCGCCCGCAACGCTGACCACCGACCCCGGCCATCCGGTGGCGCATCGTCTGCGCGCGCTGTCCGATCCCGGTCTGTTCCTGTTGCGCCGCCCCTTTGACGATAAAACCGACAGGCTGAAAACCCAGATCACGGTCGAAGAGGTGCGGCGCCTGCACAACTTCTTCCACCTGTCGGCCGCCGACGGCGGGCGGCGCGTCGTCATCGTTGATGCGATGGACGAGATGAACACCCAAGGCGCCAATGCGCTGCTGAAGATGCTGGAAGAACCGCCCGCGCGCACCACGCTGTTGTTGATCGCGCATCAGCCGGGGCGGCTGTTGCCGACCATCCGGTCGCGCTGCCGTG
>JBBRCF010000208.1:0-4053 GCA_038205135.1 Rhodobacterales bacterium | reverse complement strand
AAGGCTGGTACGGCCCGCGCCGATCAGGCCCGCCAGGCCCAGAATCTCGCCCCGGTGCAGGGTCAGATCAACCGTGCGGTCGGGGAATGCAGGGGTGGTCAGGCCGGTGACCTGCAGCAGGGGCGCACCCGGCGGGGCCTTTGGGGTGGTGTAAAGCTGCGCCAGATCACGTCCGATCATCAGCCGCACCATGGCGTCCTGAGTGATCTCTTGACGGGTCAGATGCCCCGCAAGCTTGCCGTCGCGCAGGCAGACCACGCGGTCAGCGATCCCCTTCACCTCGGACAGGCGGTGCGAAATGTAGATGATCGCCACCCCTTGCGCCTTCAGTTGCCGCATCACGGCCAGAAGGCGGTCCGTCTCGGCCAGGGACAGACTGGAGGTCGGCTCGTCCATGATGATGATGCGCGCCTGCATCGACAGGGCTTTCGCGATCTCAAGCATCTGGCGCTCGGCGATGGACAGCAGTTCCACCAGCGTATCGGGGCCATAGGCCACCCCAAGCGGGGCAAGATGGCGTGCGGCCTCGGTCCGCATTGCGGCGCGGTTCAACATCGGGCCTTTGCGCAACTCACGCCCGGCAAAGATGTTGGCGGCAACGTCAAGGTTTTCAAACAGGTTCAGTTCCTGATGCACAAAGGCGATCCCGGCGGCCTGACTGCTGCGCACCGAAAGCGCGGCATGGGCCACCCCGTCCAGCACGATGCGCCCGCGCGACGGGGCCACCACCCCGCCCAGAACCCGCATCAGCGTTGACTTGCCAGCCCCGTTTTCGCCGATCAGACCGACAATCTCGCCCGGCTCAAGCGTGAACGACACCCCGTCCAGTGCGGTGACCCCGGGATAGGTCTTGCCGATGTCCTCCATCGTCAGAAGCGTCATCAAGGGCGGCTTTCGCAAAGGGAAAGGGCGGCGCGCGCAGGCTGGGTATCCCGTGCGCGCCGCTATGGGGCGATCAGGCCTTGAGCATTTCGGCCATAGACGCCTCGAACTCGGCGACGTTGGCCGCGTTGATCACGCGTGTCGGCACGATCGACAGCTTGTTTTCCGGGATCCAGCTGGCATCGCCGCCGATGACGCGTGCCATGCCGATGATCGACTGATAGCCAAACTCGAACGGTTGCTGGACGATGGTGCCATAGACCGCGCCATCCTTGATGCCGCGCAGGGTGACCACATCCTCGTCAAAGCCGATGATCTTGACCTTGCCGGTCATGCCTGCCGCGGCCACGGCCTCGATGATCTGGGGCGGGTTGTAGCTGTAAAGGCCGACCAGCATGTTGATGTCGGGATAGGCGGTCAGCGTGTCTTCGACGTTGCGGCGAGCCTTGACGAAGTCGATCTCGTCGGTGCGGACATCGACGATGGTGATGTTGCCGCCCTCCAGCGCCTTTGTGATCCCCGCAACCCGCTCGCGGGCGTTGGCGTTGTCCATGGTGCCGACAAACAGCATCGCGGTGCCGCCGTCGGGCATGGCCTCCTTCATCAACTCGCCCGCCTGCACGCCGGCGGCGACGTTGTCGGTGCCGATATAGACCATGCGGTTGGACGCGGGCGCATCGCTGTCGGAGGTGAACAGAACCCCGGCCGCCGCGATCTTGTTCAGGGTCTCGGTCGCGTTCTCGGCGTTGATCGGGCTGATCGCCACCCCGGCCACACCGCGCGCCAGAAGGTCGTCGGCAATGCGGCGCTGTTCGGCAGGGGTGGATTCGCCGGGGATGATGAACTCCACCTGAAAGTCGGGCAATTCGGCCTGGGCCTTTTCGGTGCCGCGCCGGGCGATGGTCCAGAAATCGGCGCTGGCATTGGTGACAAAGGCCAGGATCGGCTTGTCCTGCGCAAAGGCGGGCAGCGCGGGCAACAGCGCCACAGCGGCGCCGGATTGAAGCAGGGTTCTGCGGGTCAGGTTCATCGGGGGTCCTCCCTTGGGTTATGGCATGGCTTCTTTGATCCCGGAACAAGGCTGCCCGGGTTGGTGGTTCACGTCGTCTTGCCGGGCCGTCAGGCCCAGCCGGCATCCGCGACGATGGTCTGTGCGGTGATGGCTTTCGACTGGTCGGACGCCAGAAACAGCGCCACGCGGGCGATGTCGGCGGGGTAAAGGCGGTCGGGCAGGGCCTGACGCTCGGCGCGCATCGCGTCGGCCTCGGGCGTCAGCCATTTGGTCAACTGGCGTTCAGTCATGGTCCAGCCGGGGGCAAAGTGGTTCACCCGGATGTTGTGGTGGCCATAGTCGCGCGCCAGCGCACGGGTCAGCCCAAGGACAGCGGCCTTTGACGCCGAATACAGCGGCATGCCCCCCATGCCCAGCATCCACGAATGCGAGCCGAACATCACCACACTGCCACCCCCTGCCGCGATCATGTCGGGGATTACGGCCTGCGTGGCAAAGACCTGATGCTTGAGGTTCACCGCGATCCGAGCATCGAAATAGGCCTCGTCGATATCTTCCAGTTTGTGACGCTCATCACTGGCGGCATTGTTCAACAGCACGGTGAAGGGGCCAAGTTCTGCCCGCAGGCCCGCTATGGCAGAACGCAGATCGTCGGTGCGAGTCAGGTCGGCGCAGGCAAAGGAAACCGTTGCACCTTTGGCGGTCAGGCGGGCTGCCACGATTTCTCCGGCATCCTTTGCGATATCGATGAAGCCGACCCGGGCGCCTTGGGCGGCAAACGCCTCGACAAGGCCTTCGCCTATGCCACTGGCTCCCCCGGTGATCAGGACAGGGCGATCCTTCAGGTCTGGATAGATTGCATCATTCACGGGGTTATTCCTTTGGCTGTAAGGAAATCCAGATCGCAGCCGCCATCGGCCTGCAGCACGTGCATCTCGTGCAGCCGTGCATAACCGCGCGCGGGCGGGGCCTCAGGCGGGGGGAGTGCGGCGCGGCGGGCATCGAGTTCGGCGTCGTCCACCAGCATGTCGATGCTTCGGTTGGCGACGTCCAACCGGATCATGTCGCCCGTCCGCACCAGCGCCAGCGGCCCGCCCATCGCCGCCTCGGGCGTGATGTGCAGCACCACGGTCCCGAACGCGGTGCCCGACATCCGCGCATCCGAGATCCGCACCATGTCCTTGACGCCCAGCTTGCCCAGCTTTTTCGGGATCGGCAGATAGCCCGCCTCGGGCATGCCCGGAGCGCCCTTTGGCCCGGCATTGCGCAGGACCATCACAGAATCCGCCGTGACCTCCAGCGCATCATCGTCGATCCGCGCAGCAAGGTCGGCCAGGCTGTCGAACACTACCGCGGGCCCGGTATGGGACAACAGGCGCGGGTCGGCCGCTGCCTGCTTGATGATCGCCCCGCGCGGCGCAAGATTGCCGCGCAAGACCGCCAACGCGCCCCCCGCAAACACCGGGTTGTCCAACCGCCGCACTACGGTCTGCCCGAAATCGGCAGGCTGGTCGGCCAGATTTTCGGCCAGCGACTTGCCAGTCACCGTCAGGCACGAGCCCTCGATCAAGCCGCCAAGCTCTCGCAGCACGGGCACAAGGCCACCCGCACGGTGCAGGTCCTCCATATAGTGCTGGCCGGTTGGCTTCAGATCCACCAGAACCGGCGTGACCTTGCCCAGCGCATCCAGTGTTTCCAAATCGACCGTCACCCCTGCCCGCCCGGCAATCGCCGTCAGGTGGATGATCGCATTGGTCGATCCGCCCACTGCCATGACAGTGCGAAACGCATTGCGGATCGCAGCTTCGGTCACGATCTTGTCGGGCGTCAAGCCTTCGGCGGCCATCGCAACCGCCCGCGCGCCGGTGCGTTCGGCATTGCGCCGCCGCTCGGCATAGACTGCAGGAATGGCGGCGCCGCCGGGCAGCATCATGCCCATCGCCTCGGCCGCCATAGCCATTGTGCTTGCAGTGCCCATCACGCCGCAGGTGCCCACAGTGGGGGCCAGTTCGTTGTTAACCTCGGCGATCTGACCGGCCGTGATGTCGCCCGCCCGGAACCGCGCCCAGAAGCGGCGGCAGTCGGTGCAGGCACCCACTCTTTCGCCCCGCCAGTCCCCGGCCAGCATCGGCCCGGTTACCAGCAGGATCGCGGGAACC
>JBBRCF010000207.1:0-4056 GCA_038205135.1 Rhodobacterales bacterium | reverse complement strand
CGATATCGCACTGGACTGCCACCTGGCCGGGCGCGGCTCCGAGCAGTGCACGTCGGACGATTCCATGGGTGCAGCTCCCCGCCGCGCGGGGAGCCAGTTGGTGGTGTCCGGCGCCGGTGAAATCGCAGGGTCGGTGTCGGGGGGCTGTGTCGAGGGTGCGGTGATCCTTGATGCGCTGGATGCGCTAGCGGACGGGCGGCAGCGTCTGCTGACCTTTGGCGTTTCGGATGGCGATGCGTTTGCCGTCGGGTTGGCCTGCGGCGGCACGATCCGGGTTCTGGTGGAACCTGTGGGCAGCGCCTTGCCCGCGGCCGTGCTGACCGATCTGGTGGCGGCGCGGGCCGCGCGGCGGGCGGTGGCCTATGTGACCGATCTGGAAACCGGAGGGCCGCGCCTGTCCGAGGATTATCCCGAACGGCAGCATATGGACCGCACCGGGGTCGAACCGGACGGGCGCAGCTTTGTGGCCGTGCACAATCCGCCCTTGCGGCTGATCGTGGTAGGGGCGGTGCATATCGCACAGGCGCTGGTGCCGATGGCCCGCGCCTGCGGCTATGACGCGACGGTGATCGACCCGCGCGGCACCTTTCTGACCGCCGACCGGTTTCCCGGCGCCGAACTGCTGGATGACTGGCCGGCAGACGCCGCCAGCCTGCGGCTGGACCCGCGCAGCGCGGTGGTTCTGCTGACGCATGACCCAAAGATCGACGATCCGGCGATCGTCGCGGCCCTTCGGGCGGATGTGTTTTACATCGGCGCGCTGGGATCGAAACGCACCCATGCCGGCCGCGTCGACCGGCTGACGGCGCAGGGGTTCACAGCGGCGCAGATCGCGCGCATCCACGGCCCGGTGGGTCTGGATATCGGGGCGGCCAATCCGGCGGAAATCGCGGTGTCGGTTCTGGCGCAGATGACGCAGGTTCTGCGGCAGGGGTGAACCGGACATGCGTTTTGGCCCCATTCCGTTGGCAGATGCGCAGGGCGCGATCCTCGCCCATTCCGTCGATCTGCCTGACGGGCGGCTGCGCAAGGGGCTGTGGCTGACCGCCGAACATCTGGCGCGGCTTGCCGCTGCCGGCCACGCGCAGGTGACGGTCGCCGCGCTGGATCCGGGTGATGTGCCCGAAGACATCGCGGCGGGGCGCATCGCCGCCGCGCTGGTGCCGGACCCCGACGCCGCCGGGTTGCGGGTGACCACGGCCTTTACCGGCCGGGTCAATCTTATCGCAGCCCGCCCCGGCGTCTGCATCATCGACACGGCGGCCGTCCACGGGCTGAACCGGATCGACCCGATGATCACGCTGGCAACGTTGCCGCCACTGCATCAGGTGGCCCCGGGGCAAATGGTGGCGACCGTCAAGATCATCGCCTACGCCGTCGCCGCTGCGGCCCTCGCCTGTGCAGAAACCGCCGCGCCGGCCGCGCTGCGCATTGCCCCGGTGATGCTGACCCGCGCCACGCTGATCGTGACGGAAATTCCCGGCGGTGCCGGTCTTGCCGGCGTGGCGGCGATTGCGACCCGCCTTGCGGCCCTTGGCATCGCGCTCGTCACCGTGACGGCGGTGCCCCACCAGACCGATCCGCTGGCCCGGGCGATCCGCGATGCGGCGGGGGATCTGGTCCTGATCCTGACCGGATCGGCAACCTCCGATCCCGCCGATGTCGCCCCCATGGCGCTACGGCAGGCCGGGGGGCAGGTCATCCGGTTTGGCATGCCGGTCGATCCGGGCAACCTGCTTTTTCTGGGCCTGCAGGGCGGGCGTGACGTGATCGGCCTGCCGGGCTGCGCGCGGTCGCCGGCGCTGAATGGCGCGGACTGGGTGCTGGCCCGCATCGCCTGCGGCATCGCGGTGACCGATGACGATATCGCCGCCATGGGTCTGGGTGGCCTATTGAAGGAAATCCCGACCCGCCCGATGCCGCGACGGGGAACACGCAAACCGGCGACACCGGACTGACCCCGGGGGGCTTCTTCGGTTTCGAAATACCCCGGGGGGACGGCTGCAGGCCGAGGGGGGCGGCGCCCCCCTTGCGACGTCGTCAGGTGCCGCTTTCAGCCGGGCAGCGCGCGATGAAATCAACCAGCGCAGACGTGCCGCGATGGCCGTTGCCTTCGTCCAGCACGGTTTCATACTCGTCGCAGGCCAGCACGTTCCAGCCCGGAAAGGCCGCCCGCAGCAGGTCTGGGGTATAAAGGTTCTCGACGGCGCGCGGCCCGCCCGTGCCATGCGCCAATTGCGCGGGGGTATAGCCGTGCAGCATGACCACCCCGCCGGGCCGGGTGCAGCGCGCCATCGCGTCAAACAGCCGGGCGCGCCCCGCAGGGCCAACGAACTGGATGAACACGCCCAGCAAGATGTCGAAACCGGCGGCCCGGCCCACGGTCCAGTCTTCGGCCAAGACATCGACCGCCTGCATGTCGACCGAAACCCCGCGCGACGCTGCCAGCGCGTGGGCCTTGGCGATGGCCGAGGGCGCAAATTCCAGCCCCGTCACCCGCAGGCCCTGTTCCGCCAACCAGACCGCATTGCGCCCTTCGCCTTCGGCAACCGACAGCACGCGCGCCTCCGGCACCAGATACGCCGCATGTTTTGGCAGAAAGGCCGCCGGGGCGGTGCCGAACACATAATCCAGCGTCGCAAAGCGTGCTTCCCACATCGGCGGATCCTCGCATGAAAACGTCGGCAAAACGCCGCCCCGGACCGGAGCGGCGCACGATCGGCCGGGGCCGGCTTATTTTTGTGGCAGCGGTCCGACCATCATCACCATCTGGCGGCCTTCCAGTTTTGGCATGGCCTCGATCTTGCCATAGGCCTTCACCTCTTCGGCGACACGGTCCAGCGCCGCCCGGCCCAGATCCATATGCGCCATCTCGCGGCCGCGGAACCGCAGCGTCACCTTTACCTTGTCGCCGCCTTCCAGAAACTTGATCGCATCCTTGATCTTGCGATCCATGTCGTGGTCATCTGTGCCGGGGCGCAGCTTAACCTCCTTGATCTCGATCACTTTCTGTTTCTTGCGCGCTTCGGCTTCGCGTTTCTGCTGTTCGAACTTGAACTTGCCGAAATCCATGATCTTGCAGACCGGCGGCTCGGCATTGGGCGAGATCTCGACCAGATCGAGCCCGGCTTCCTCGGCCATGATCAGCGCCCGTTCGGGCGTGACAAGGCCAACGTTTTCGCCGTTGGCCCCGATCAGACGGATCTGCGGGCAGCGGATGCGTTCGTTGATCCGAGGGCCGGTGTCGCGCGCAGGAGGCGCGTTGTGGGGTCTGCGTCCTATGGTTTTTGTTCCTTGGATGGTGTCAGTTATCGGTCCCGCAAAGTAGGGGGGCAAGGCCTCGTTCGCAAGCGGCAAATCGGTGGTAATCTGCCTATCACTAGCCATTGACTGGCCCTTGACTGGCCATTGACTGGCCATTGACTGGCCATTGACTGGCCATTGACTGGCCTGAGACTGGCCTGAACCGGGGTGGATGGGTCAGTTTCTCCCCCTTGTTTCGGGGCGATGCAGCGCGCATCTGCCGGTCAGCGGGTCGGTCGGTTCGATTTCGGCACGACCCTGAACAGGCAAAGGAGTTTGACACATGCGTAATCTGATCTGGCTGGCAATTGCCGCCCTGGTGGCTGTCGGGGGTTATTTTGTCTTTGTGCAGCGTGACGCGGTCCCTGTGGCCGTGGCCCCGGTAACCGCCCCTGCACCCGCGCCGGTCGCAACGTCGCCCGCGCCGCAGGACAGCGCGGCCAAGGCCGCTGAGGATGCGGCAACCGCCGCCGCGCGGGCTGTGACCGAGGCCGCGACCGCAGCGGCGCAGGCCGCAACAGAGGCCGCCGCTGCCGCCGCCAAGGTGGCATCCGATGCCGCCGCCGCCGCCGTGCAATCCGCGGCAGACTCCGCTGCGGCAGCCGCGAAAACCGCAGCGACAGCCACCGAAACTGCCGCCGCGGCTGCGACGGCGGCCACGGAAGCGGCAGCGGCCGCCACCACTGCGGCGACGGACGCTGCCACGGCGGTCGGCACGGCGCTGTCTGAAACCACCACGGCGGCGACTGATGC
>JBBRCF010000206.1:0-4237 GCA_038205135.1 Rhodobacterales bacterium | reverse complement strand
ACTGCCGGCGTCGGGGCCCCCCTCGACCGAAGGCTCGGCCATGACGGTCTGGTAGTGCTTGTCGTAGCGCCGGTGGAGACGCAGGTGCAGGCTGTTCTCCGCCGCTTCAAATAAGCCGTGTTCGTTGGCGTAAGCCCGCAGGCTTCGCGCGAGCTTGTCCCGCCGGTTCAGAAGTTCCTTAAGCGCGCTCGGGTTCGAGCGTGGTCTTGGTGGTCTTAGCCAGGTGAAGATCAGGTTCGAGTTTATCGAATGCCGACGCGCCACCTGCGCCACGGACACGCCGGGCGCGCGCGCTTGCCGGCAGATCGAGCGTTTCTCCTCGTCAGACCAAAACCGCTTCCTCTGCCCCTTTTTGCCCGCCATCGAGTGCCTCAAGATGTCCTTTATCGAGCATGGACATTATCGGCAGCGGAACCTCCTCGTCAGAGCGGTCACAGCGGACGGATACGAATGGTCTGACAGCCCTGTCACTTTCAGCGGCACAAGCTGAATGTTTCTGCGGATCGTCCGGTCGTCACCATCAGGTTTGGATCACTCCAACCGAGGCCAGGCCGGTCCGCCTCCCGGTTCTGGAAAGCGGCTTGGTCGGCGAGGGGCTACCTGTGGCGCGGCTACACCCTTCGTGAAGTGCCACAAAAAATTCGCATCGGTCCGAAACGAATTCATTGAGTTGGCATGAGGAAAACCTCGTTCACGGCGCAGCGCGGGTCGGCCTCGAGGGCGAAAAGGGCGGCGCGGGCGACATCGACGGGTTGCAGCTTGTCCGGCTTGGGCTCATCAAAGAAGGCCGTGTTGACCATACCGGGCGCGATGATCGTGCATCGGCCCCCGAAAGACTTCATTTACTCGGACAGATTGCCGCCATAGCCGTGCACGAACCATTTCGACGCGCCGTAGACCGACCCCGAAATGTGGCGCCGTCCGGCAGCGGATCCGGTCAGCAGAAGATGACCCGCGCGATCCTTCAGATGCGGCATCGCAGCCATGACAGTCCACAGGACGCCAAGGATGTTCACGCCGATCATCTGCTCCCATTCTTCGGGATCGCCCTTTTCGGTGCCCGCAGCCGAGAGGCCCATGCCGGCATTGGCGAAAGCCGCGTCCAGTCCGCCGGTCTTTTCCACGAAAGCCGCGATCGCAGCCTTTTGCTCACCGAGGTCGGTCACGTCACCCGGCAAGGCCAGGGCCTTGTCGCCAAGCTCACCCGCCAAAGCGTCCAGCTTGTCCTTCGAGCGCGCGAACAGCCCAACATGCCAGCCCTGCGCGACCGCCAAGCGCGCCGTCGCCGCCCCGATTCCGCTCGAGGCCCCGGTGATGAAAAGTGTCTTCGTGCTCATGTCGTTTCCTGCTGTGCAAAGGAGATATGGATAGAACGCTTCTGCGCGTCTGGGATTACTTTCGCAGGTTCGGCGAAAGCAGCATCAGGTTCGAGTGGCGACTGTCTGCATCATTGCCGTCACGTGGAAGGAACGCGTGGCGGCGTCAAGCGTTGCCTATGGGATTATAAAGGGGCCCGCATGACGACAATTTCCACAATCAATCCCGCGACCGAGGAAGAAATCCAGAGCTACACCCTCATGACCGAACAGGAGGCGACGGGCCGGATCGAGGCCTGCCACGCAGCGTTTCTGGAGTGGCGCAAACTCACGCATCACGAACGGGCGCCGTACCTGACCAAGATTGGCCAGAAGCTGCGCGAGCACGCCGACGAACTAGCCGCCTTGATGACGCGGGAGACCGGCAAACTTCTGAAGGACGGCCACAGCGAAGTCGAGATCTGCGCGGCGATCTGTGACTACACCGCCCGGCACGGTCCCGAGGTGCTGGCTGATGAAGACCGCATATACGGCCCCGAAGGCAAGCGCGGGGTCGTCAGCTACCAGCCGATCGGCGTGATCTATTCGATCCAGCCGTGGAACTTTCCCCTTTACCAGCCGATCCGCGTGCTCGCCGCCAACCTGATGGCGGGCAACGGCTGCGTGCTGAAACACGCCAGCATCTGCACCGGGTCCGGTCTGCGTCTGCGCGAGCTGTGCATCGAAGCCGGCTTGCCCAAGGATCTGTTTCAGGTCGTCATCATCGATCACGACACCAGCGACCGGTTGATCGCGCACCCAAAAGTCCGCGGTGTCACGCTCACCGGCAGTGACGGGGCCGGGCGCCACGTGGGTGCTGTGGCCGCCGAGGCGCTGAAGAAAACCGTGCTCGAACTGGGATCGAACGACGCCTACCTCGTGCTTGAGGACGCCGACATCGAGACGGCGGTCAAGTTCTCGGTCATGGGGCGGCTCTACAACAACGGTGAGACCTGCATCTCGGCCAAGCGTTTCATCGTAACCAACAAGGTTTACGACGTATTCGTCGATGCCTTCGTGGAGCAGTTGAAGGGCATCCATCTGGGCGATCCCATGGATGCGGACAGCCAGCTTGGCCCCCTGTCGAGCCGTGACCAATTCGACACGGTCAAGGGGCAAGTCGACGAAAGCGTTGCCAAGGGGGCAACGGTGCTCTGCGGTGGTGAGGCACCCGACCGCACCGGAGCCTATTATCCCGCCACGGTGCTGGCCGATCTTGCCCCCGGCATGCCCGCCTATGACGATGAGATTTTCGGTCCTGTGGCGTCGGTCATCCGCGCCAAGGTAGACGCCGACGCCATGCGTCTGGCCAATGACAGCCGGTATGGTCTGGGCGGCGGGATCTTTTCCAGGGACGAGGACCGCGCCCTCAAGCTGGCCCGCGATCACTTCGACACCGGCATGATCCGCATCAACTCCTTCGGGGCCGCCGATCCGAACATGCCCTTCGGTGGGGTCAAGGATTCCGGCTACGGACGCGAGCATGGCGGCTTCGGCATGAAGGAATTCGTCAACGTGAAATCGATCTTTCTGCCGTGATCGCGCCTGATCCAAGCCTTTCACTCAACTCAGTATCCACGAAGGACCAGCCAATGAAGATGAATATCCTCGTCGCCGGCGCGACCGGCAAAACCGGCCTCCATCTGGTCCAGCAACTGATCGATCTTGGTCTGAAGCCGACGGCGCTTGTCCGCGATAGCTCCGACACCAGCGCGCTTCCAGAGGGCGTTGACCTGCGCAAAGGCGATCTGACCGACCTGCAGGATGGCGTCTGCGACGGGATGGACGTTGTCATTTTCGCGGCAGGCTCCAGCGGGTCTACCGGCCCGGAGATGACCGACAAGGTGGATCGGGACGGCGCCAAACGCCTGATCGATCTTGCCGGTGACGCAGGTGTGAAACGCTTCGTGATGCTCAGCTCGGTCGGGGCGGACCAGTCAGACCCCACGGGCGAAATGGCCCATTACCTGAAGGCCAAGCACGAAGCGGATGAACACCTCAAGGCCTCTGGCATGACCTACTTTATCCTTCGCCCGGTGGCGCTGAACGACGACGGCCGCAGTGTCGAGGTCACCCTCGGCGACGAGGTGGATATATCGGCACAAGCCTCACGCGCCGACGTGGCCCACGTTCTGGCCGATGCCACGACGTCGGGCCGTTTCGATGGGATGGTGCACCTCATGCAGTCCGCCGGACGTTCCCTGCACCATGTCTAGGCGCTCGAACATCCAAAAACTTTTCGGCATCGAGATTTTCCAGACGAGGTATCGAACCATGGCACAATCCGACAGCGTGAACCGCAAGTTCGTCCTCGCAAGCGCCCGAAGGGTGAGCCGGACGACAGTACCCTTCGGCTTGAAATCGAGGATGTGCCGACCCCCGGCAAGGGCCAGATGCTACTGCGCAACGAATATCTCTCGCTGGACCCCTACATGCGCGGCCGGATGAGCGATGCACCATCCTATGCCGCCCCGGTCGAGATCGGTGCCGTCATGGTCGGCGGCACCGTCGCGCAGGTCGTGTCGCCCGACGTGGCGGGCTTCGCGGCAGGCGACTGGGTGCAGGCGTTCGGTGGCTGGCAGAATTATGCCCTGTCCGACGGCAAGGGCTTGATCAATATGGGAAAGTCGCCCGAAAACCCCTCGTGGGCGTTGGGGGTGTTGGGAATGCCGGGCTTGACCGCCTGGGCGGGCCTGACCCAGATCGGTCAGCCGAAAGCGGGCGAGACGCTCGTCGTCGCAGGCGCAAGCGGCCCGGTTGGGGCTACCGTGGGTCAGATTGGCAAGATCCTCGGGCTGCATGTCGTCGGGATTGCGGGCGGGGCCAGGAAGTGCGCCCATGTGATCGATACGCTGGGGTTTGATGCCTGCGTTGATTACAAG
>JBBRCF010000205.1:0-4358 GCA_038205135.1 Rhodobacterales bacterium | reverse complement strand
CGTAGGGGCGGTTTCGGTGCCGCTGCCGACCGTGGTGGGGGTTCTGGCCAACAAGCTGGTGCCGGGACTGGTCGAGGTGACCTGGTCCACCGGGCGCGAGGCGATTGTCTGGGACATCCGCTTTCCCCGCGCGCTGCTGGCAGCAGTGGTGGGGGCGGGGCTGGGGCTGGTGGGGGCGGCGTTGCAGGCGGTCACACGCAACCCACTGGCCGATCCGCATCTCTTGGGCATCTCGTCGGGCGCGGCTTTCGGGGACATTCTGGCGCTGCTGCATACCGGGTTGTTTCTGGGGCTGCTGACGGTGCCGCTGCTGGCATTCGCGGGCGCGCTGGTGGCGGCGATGCTGGTGGTGGGCGTGGTGCACCTGACCGGGGCCACCGGGGCCGACCGGCTGGTTCTTGCGGGCGTGGCGGTCAGTTTCATCGTGATGGCCGGGGCCAATGTGCTGATTTTCCTTGGTGATCCGCGTGCCACTCACACGGTGGTGTTCTGGATGCTGGGCGGGCTTGGTCTGGCGCAATGGGCGCATCTGATCTGGCCGATTGCAGTGCTGGTGCCGACAGGGGCGTGGCTGTGGCTGCGCGCGCCCGAGATGAATGCGATGAGTGTGGGCGATGAAACTGCCGCGACGCTGGGCATCGCACCGGCGCGGTTCCGGTTGCAGGTGTTCGTGGCAGGGGCCCTGATCACCGGGGTGATGGTGGCGTTTTCCGGGATCATCGGCTTTGTCGGTCTGATGATGCCCCATATCGTACGGCTGGTGATGGGCGGCAACAACGCCCGCGTGCTGCCGTTTTCGGCCCTGTTCGGCGCGATATTTCTGATCTGGGCCGATATCATTGCCCGCGTCGTGATGGCCCCTGAAGACATGCCGATTGGTGTGGTGACCGGCCTGATTGGCGGGGCGTTCTTCGTCGGCCTTCTGGCGCGGCGGCGGATGTAACGCGGCGGGACATTGTAGCAGGCGGGCGGCTTGTGGAGTGTTATGTTATAGTATAACTATCCCGAAACCTATGAGGCCCGCGTGACCATAACCTGTGCGACTCAAGACCATCACGCTCAGCCCACCGGCAACGACCGGCTGGTCTTTGATGTGTTGCGCACGGCGAACGGCCCTGTCTCGGCCTACGACATCCTTGACCGGCTGAAGCCTGACCGTCCCCGGATTGCCCCCACTACCGTGTATCGCGCGCTGGAGCATCTGATCCGTGCGGGCCGTATGCGGCGGATTGAAACGCTGAACGCTTATCTGCCCGCCACGGATATCCCCGACCGCGCCGTGGTCTTTGCGATCTGCGATGATTGCGGCCGGGTGCAGGAACGCAACGCCGGGGCAGAGGTCGGGCGCATCACCAAGGCCTTGGTAAAAGGCAACTTTCGCCCGACTCATCGGGTGGTCGAGGTGCATGGCCGCTGCGGCGACTGTGAAGCGAATACAGAGTACGGGGCGGGGGCCAAGGCATGACCGGCTTCAGCCTGATCCTGTCGGGGCTTGGCCTGCGGCTGGCTGTGGCGGCGGTGGTCTCTGGCCTGCTGTGGGCGGCCTTCGCGCTGGTGGTGGGTTAAGCCATGCCCTCAATCGTTTTGCAGGACCTGACGCTTGGCTATGATCGCCACCCTGCAGTGCATCATCTGGATGCGACCATCGCGAACGGCAGCCTGACGGCAATTGTCGGGCCAAACGGAGCGGGCAAATCGACGCTGCTCAAGGGGATCGTCGGCGCGCTGCGCCCGTTGGAAGGCAAGATCAGGCTGGCGAAATCGCGCGTGGCCTACCTGCCGCAGCAGGCTGAGATCGACCGGAGCTTTCCCGTGTCGGTGCGCGATCTGGTCGCCATGGGCCTATGGGCCGAGATCGGTGCCTTTGGTCCTATTGGTGCAGCGCATGCCGACCGGATTGCCAACGCGTTAGCCGCCGTAGGGCTGACCGGGTTTGAACGCCGCCCGATTGGCGCGCTGTCGGGCGGGCAGATGCAGCGGGTGCTGTTCGCGAGGCTTCTGTTGCAAGAGGCGCAGGTTATTCTGCTGGACGAACCCTTTACCGCCATTGACGCCAAGACCGCCGCCGATCTGATGGCGCTGGTGCAGCGCTGGCATGGCGAGGGGCGCACTGTGGTGGCGGTGCTGCACGACCTTGACACCGTGCGGGCAAAATTCCCCGACACGCTGATGATCGCGCGCGAACTGGTTGCGCATGGACCGACGGCCACGGTTCTGACGCCCGCCAACCTCTTGCGTGCGCGCCAGATGTGCGAGGCGTTTGACGAAGACGCGCCCGTCTGCCTGCCCGAAGCACGCAAACAAAACCGGGGGGCCGCATGATCGACCTGATCATCACCCCCTTCCTCGACTTTGCCTTCATGCGGCGCGCGCTTCTGGGGTGTATCGCGATTTCCATTGGGGCTACCCCCATCGGCGTTTTCCTGATGCTGCGCCGGATGAGCCTGACCGGCGATGCGATGGCCCACGCCATCCTGCCCGGTGCCGCCGTGGGTTTTTTGGTGTCCGGCCTGTCGTTGGGCGCGATGACCATTGGCGGGCTGATTGCGGGCATGGCCGTGGCGCTGCTGTCTGGCTTTGTCACCCGCATGACCGCGCTGAAGGAAGATGCCAGCATGGCGGCATTTTATCTGATCAGCCTGGCCGCAGGGGTGCTGATCGTGTCGATCAAGGGCAGTAGCGTTGACCTTTTGCATGTGCTGTTCGGCACCGTGTTGGCGCTGAATGATGATGCGCTGATCCTGCTGTGTTCAATCACCACGGTCACATGGTTTGCGCTGGCGCTGCTTTTCCGCCCGCTGGTGCTGGAATGTGCTGATCCGCAGTTCCTGGCCTCGGTCAGCCGGCTGTCTGCGATCACGCATTTCGGCTTTCTCGCCTTGGTGGTACTCAACCTTGTCGCCGGGTTTCAGGCGCTTGGCACGCTGATGTCGGTGGGCCTGATGATCCTGCCCGCCGCCGCTGCCCGGTTTTGGGCGCAGGGCATCGCCGGGATGATCAGCGTAGCGATCCTTGTGGCAGTGGCGTCCAGCATCACAGGCCTCCTCTTGTCCTACCACGCATCCCTTCCCACCGGCCCTGCGATCATCCTGGTTGCAGGCGCGTTTTACGCCACCTCGGTCATTTTCGGCCCGCAAGGCAGCCTCACGGCGCGCTATCTGCCGCGCCCTCATCTGCAATCCTGAAAGGATACCACATGAACCGCCGTACTTTCCTTGGCGTGACGACTGCCCTTGCCATTCTGCCGCTGTCGGCCTTTGCCCAAGACAAGCTGCCCGTTGTCGCCAGCTTTTCCATCCTTGGCGACATGGTGGCCGAGGTGGGCGGTGACCGCGTGACGGTCAGCACGCTGGTCGGCCCGGACGGTGATGCGCATGTGTACGAACCAACCCCGGCGGACGCGCAGACCGTGGCTGCGGCACAGGTGGTGTTCGTCAATGGTCTGGGGTTCGAGGGCTGGCTGGACCGGCTGATCGAGGCGTCGGAATACAAGGGGTCGGTCGTGGTGGCCACTGACGGTGTGACCGTGTTGAAAATGGCCGAAGAAGGCCACGACCACACCGAAGTCGAGGCGCATGCCGAAGGCGAAGAACACGACCATGCCGAGGAAGCAGGCCATGACCATGGGGGCATCGACCCACATGCCTGGCAAAGCATCGGCAATGCCAAGATTTATGTGTCGAACATCGCGCAGGCCCTGATCGCCGCGGACCCCGAGGGTGAGGCGGTCTATTCTTCGAACGCCACTGCCTATCTGGCCGAACTGTCGGGGCTGGATGCCGAAATTCAGGCCACGATGATCGCGCTGCCGGAAAACCGCCGGTCGGTCGTCACCTCGCACGACGCCTTTGGCTACTTCGCCGCCGCCTACGGCATGACCTTCCACGCGCCCGAGGGGCAGAGCACCGAAGCCGAACCGTCTGCCGCTGACGTGGCCGCCCTGATCACCCAGATGAAGGCCGAAGCGATCCCGGCAGTGTTTGTGGAAAACATCACCGACAGCCGATTGCTGGAACAGATCACCTCCGAGACCGGGGCAAAGATCGGCGGCACGCTGTTCTCCGACGCGCTGTCCGGCCCCGATGGCCCGGCCGGCACTTACATCGCCATGATGCGCCACAACGTGGCCACCCTGACCGCAGCTTTGAAGGAATGACCATGACCGACCAAATCCCCGTTACCGTCCTGACCGGCTTTCTGGGCGCGGGCAAGACCACGCTTCTGAACCGCATCCTGACCGAAAACCACGGCCGCAAGTTTGCCGTCATCATCAACGAATTCGGTGAGACCGGCATCGACAATGACCTTGTCACCCATGCCGACGAGGAAGTGTTCGAGATGAACAACGGCTGCATCTG
>JBBRCF010000204.1:0-4453 GCA_038205135.1 Rhodobacterales bacterium | reverse complement strand
CCGGCCTTTTGGCGGGTCGAACAGCGCCCGGAGCGATGTCTTGACGTCGAACTTGGGCATTCGTCCCTCCGCGCCGCGGAATTCGGTCTCAGGGTGCCACGAAGATCGACCGCGCGGCAATTGTCAGCTGCCGGACATAATCCTCGGGCGTCCAGCCGCGGGTGCGGGTCAGCGTGTCCCAGGTCTGGAACGACAGCATGGTCCACAACAGGTCGGTTGCCGTCTCGGGCGACCAGGGTGGCGCGAGACGTCCGTCCTGCGCCAACAACCCGATGGCCGCGGCGCAGCCCGACCGCATCGCCGCCATCCGGTCATCCCAGGCCGCTGCGGCTTCGGGGTCGTTGTCCTTGATGCGCAAGAGCGCGTCCGCTGCGGCACGTACATCGGGAAGGTAGCCACCCCAGAAGCTGATCCAGGCGTCGAGACGCTCGGCCCCGGTGGCGGCCGCGCGGCTTTCCGATAGCCGTGCTTCGAGCCCGTGGTCCCGGTCGATGGCATCGGTGACAGCGATCAGCACTTCGGCGCGCGACTTGAAGTGCAGATAGACTGCCTGTCGCGACAGACCTGCCGCCTTGGCGATATCGGACATGCGCAGCGACGGGCCCGCCGGCGCCTCCAGGAGGGAGCGGGCGGCCGCGATGATACGGGTTGGAGTGGACGCAAGGTCACTTGACATGGTGTAAAGATATTGACCACTTTACACCGTGTCAAGTCACAGGAGGCAGCAATGCGACTGGTTGTTTTCGGAGCCACCGGCTCTGTCGGGCGGCACCTTGTCGAGCTGGCACTGGCCAATGGTCACGAAGTCACGGCCTTCTCGAGGTCGGGGCGCGCGCCTTCGGATGCGGGGGAGTCGCTGCGCATTTTCCGCGGTGGTGTACTCACCCCTGATGCGGTCGCGCGGGCCGTCGCCGGACAACAGGCGGTGCTCTGCACGCTTGGGGCGGGGCTGAAGGGGCGTGTCCGCGCCGAGGGCACCGCCAACATCGTGGCGGCGATGCAGCGCCACGGCGTGAAACGACTGGTCTGCCAGACCACGCTCGCCGTCGGCGAGAGCTGGGCGAACCTGAACTTCCGCTGGAAATACGTGATGTTCGGCCTGCTTTTGCGCGCGGCCTACCGCGACCATGTCCGCCAGGAAGAGGTCGTCCGGTAATCGGGGCTGGACTGGACTATCGTGCGTCCGTCGGCCTTCACGGATACCGCTGCGGCGCGCGCCATCCGCAACGGCTTTCCGCCCGAAACGCGCGACCTCGGCCTGACCGTGCCGCGCGCAGAGGTGGCTCGTTTCATGCTCTCGGTGATTTATGATCCGCAAAGCCACCGCCACACGATCGGCCTGTCGAGTTGAGCCGGTTTCAGGCTCCCAACTCCAGAAGGGGACCTGCCCCGCACTGTCAATGGCACCTTTTTTCTGCACGGCATCGCAATCCTTGCCAGTTATTTCAGGCAAAGCGATCGGGGCCTGTTTGTATCGGGCATCGAGTTGCGGCTTTGGGTTGGCAACGTGGAAGAGGTGGCCGACGGAAGCAGTGGGCGGGAAGCGGACATGCGCCCTATCGCGAGACAGCCGTCACTCACCGCAACTGCGGTCCTTCGACGTGATGTCGATCGCAGGTCATGTTTTCCACGTCAAAGCGACGGAACATCCACGGTCAATCCAACGGAAATATCGGCCGTGGCACGCGATGAAACGGCAAGCGTCGCAGATCGGGCGAACAGAGGGCACCGCTGTCGCAGACGATCACCCGGGCGGCGATGGGGGCAAAGGCCGCGCGGAAGTGTTGCTGCGATTTCAGCGCGACGACCCGATGCGCGGCAGGGTCAATGCCAAAGGCGCGGAACTGTTGCAGGTCGAGCATCTGGCCGGGGTTGGTGACCACCAGCACAGCCACGCCCGCCACACGCAGCACCGCCGTCGGCCCCCAATCCCCCGGCAGGCCACCGATCATCGGGCCATCGCCGGTGTAGCGCCCCTCTGACAGAAACATCACGGTCCCGGTCACCCTGATCGGCCCGCCGCCGAATCGGGGATCGGTCTTGCCGCCGAGGGGCAGGGTGACTTCCGCCCCGAGTTTCAGAGAATGAAGGTGTGCGGCAGCCTCGGGGTCCACCATCGGGCCGAAGCAGGCCCCGGTCACGCCCGCGTCCAGCAAGGCGGACAGCAGGCCCGGCGCGTCGCCATAGCTGCCCGCGCCCGGATTGTCGGCATAGTCGGCGATGACCAGCGGGCCGGGACCACTGTGGGCCAGCGCCTCGGCCGCGGCTTCGGCCGGGGTGAGGAAGCGGTTCAGGACCTCGTGCCGCCGGGCCCAGATGTCATCGGCCAGCGCCTCGGCAAATGCCAGATGCGGGCCTGCATCGCCGGTGTGGGTGACCAGAACCGTGGGCCCAAGTTCGGGGATGTCGGCATTGCCGAAGCCTGCGTTGATACTGACCGCAAGCGCGCCGGGGGTGGCTTCATGCGCGCGGGCAAGGGCGTGGCGGGCGATCATCGGGCCTTCGTCGGTGCGGCCGCTGTTGGCCTCTTCCAGCATCGGGCGGGTCACGCGCAGAGTGAGCGGCCAGATTTCGCCGGTCATTGTGCGGTGCAGCACGCTGGCGGCGCGGCGGGCGGTGTCGCGCATGTCGACATGCGGATAGGTGGAATAGGACATCACGATCTGCGCCAGATCGCACATCCGGGCGGTGACATTGGCATGCGGGTCCAGCGTGACGGCAATCGGCAGATCGGGGCCCACGACGGCGCGCAGGCGTTCCAGCAACAGGCCCTCGCCGTCGGGATGATCCTCGACCACCATCGCGCCATGCAGACCAAGCAGGATGCCGTCCAGCGGACCGGCTTGCGCCGCCGAAAGGATGCACCCGGCAATCTCGTCAAACGCAGTGCGCGTCACTGGCCCGGCCGGCGAGGCCGCTGCGCTGATGGCGTGGCGGGTCTGCCAGACCTGCGCGCGGGCCACATCCATGAAGCCCGCGATATCGGTATTGGCGTTCGCGCGCTCTGCGACGGCGGCGTCGCCGTGCAGGAACAGCCGCGCCCGGAACGCGGCCAGACCGGTCGGGCGGATGCTGAACGTGTTGGATTCATGCGCGAATTCTGCGGTCAGAACGGTAAAGGTCATGATGGGTCCTTTGGTCAGCCTTGGGGGTGGTGGCAGGCGATCTGGTGGCCACTTGTTCCTGTCACCAGTGCGGGCCGATCGGTCCGGCACAGCGACGAGGCGGCAGGGCAGCGGGCGGCAAAAGCGCAGCCGGGGGGCAGGTTGAAGGGGCTGGGGATCTCGCCCCGCAGCAGCTGCACGGTCTTGCGCCGGGTGGGGTCCGGCTCGAAATGGCTGTTCATCAGGGCAATCGCATAGGGGTGGCGCGGCGTGTCGCGGGCGCGTGGCAGCACCTCGACGACGCGGCCAAGATACATCACCACCACGCTGTCGCAGAAATAGCGCACAAGGCTGAGGTCATGGCTGATGAACAGGTAGGTCAGGCCCAGATCGCGCTGCAGCCTCTCCAGCAGACCGATGATCTGGGCCTGGATCGACACATCAAGCGAGGCCGTGGGTTCGTCCAGCACCAGAAACGCCGGGTTCAGGGCCAAGGCCCGCGCGATGCCGACGCGCTGTTTCTGCCCGCCCGAAAGCTGATGCGGATAGCTGGCGTCAAGGCTGGGGCTCAGGCCGACCATGGCCATCAACTCGGCCAGCCTTGCCTTGGGGTCGGGCACGGCGATGCGCTGCACCTGATAGGGTTCCATCAGCGCGCGGCCAATGGAGTAGCGCGGGTCGATGGCGGAATAGGGGTCCTGAAACACCATCTGCATGTTGCGGCGCATCGCGCGCAGGGCGACGGGCGACAGGCTGCCGATATCGACCCCGTCATAGGTGACCGACCCGGAGGTGGCGGCCAGCAACCGCAGGACCAGCCGCCCCAGCGTGGACTTGCCGCAACCGGATTCGCCGACCACCCCGGTCACGCTGCCGCGCGGGATGTCGAGGCTGACATCATCCACCGCCCGCATGATCCGGCGGGGTTTCAGAAAGCCGGAGCCAGAGGCGAAATCGCGGGTCAGGCCGTTCAGGGACACGAGCGGCGTCATGCGCGCGCCCCCTGCAGGTGACAGGCGACGCTGCCGGGTGTCAGCGCTTGCAGAACCGGAACCTCGGTGCGGCAGACCTGCATTACCTGAGCGCAGCGCGGGTGGAACCGGCAACCGGGTGGATAGTTCAGCACGCCCGGGACGGCACCTGGAATGCCCAAAAGCGTGCCTTCGGCCTGATCATGTGCGGGGATGCAGGCAATCAGGCTGGCAGTGTACGGATGGCGCGGGGCGGCAAAGATCGCTTGCGTCGTGTTCATCTCGGCCACCCGCCCGGCGTACAGCACCACAACCCGGTCACAGGCCTGTGCCACGACGCCCATGTCATGCGTGATCAGCAGCAGCGCCAGACCCCTG
>JBBRCF010000203.1:0-4490 GCA_038205135.1 Rhodobacterales bacterium | reverse complement strand
TGGATTTCCAGTTGCTGAAGTTCCGCATCCTGGCCGAGGCCAACGATGTGGCGGGCACCGGCGCGCATCTGAAGCAGATGTTCGCGCTGTTTCCCGAGAACGAGCAGGTGAAGGGCGCGCTGATCGGTTGGTATCTGGTGCAGAGGGATATAGACGGGGCCGAGGCCTTTCTGCGCCAGTTGGCCGGGGAGCCAACCGCGGCGCCCGAAGGTCATGTGGCGGTGATCCAGCTGCTGCAGGCAGCCCGCGGCTCCGACGCGGCACGGGCCGAGCTTGACGCCCTCATCGCCGCCAACACCGGTAAGGTCAATGCCGAGCTGTACGGTGCCCTGCGTGCCGGCATCGACTTCGAGGCCGGCAAGACCGACGAGGCCATCGCCGCGATGGAGGCGATCGTGAAGGCCGCCACCGCCTCGGAACAGACCCGCCGCATCAAGAGCATGTTGTCGCAGATGCTCGATGCCACGGGCAATCGCGTCGGTGCCCGTGCGCTGGTGGAAGAGGTGCTGGCAGAAGACGCCTCCAACGTCGAGGCGCTGAAGATGCGGGCCGGCTGGTTGATTGCCGATGACAAGCCCGGCGACGCGATTCTCGATCTGCGCAACGCGCTGAACCAGAACCCGCGCGATCCCGCGATCCTGACGCTGATGGCCTCGGCGCATGAACGCGACGGCAGCCTTGATCTGGCGGGCGAGCGGCTGGCGCTGGCGGTCGAGGTTTCGGGGTCAGCCCCGGAGGAGTCGCTGCGCTATGCCCGGTTCCTGCAGCGGCAGGGCCGCATTCCGGTGGCAGAATCCGTGCTGACCGACGCCGCCCGGGTCAATCCGCTCAATCCGGGCGTGCTGGCTGCGCTGGCCGAGATCTACCTGAACCAGAAAAAATGGGTGCTTGCGCAGGGAACCATCGACGCGCTGCGCAACCTTGGCTTGCCGCAAACCGAAACCATGGTGCAACGGCTTCAGACCGCCCTTCTGATGGGCCAGAACCGGACCGAGGAAAGCCTTGCCTTCCTGAACGAACAGGTCAGCGAGGGCAATTCCGGCACGACGGCCGTCGCAATGATCGTGCAGACCCAGATCGCCGGCGGCAAGCTGGATGCGGCCCGGGCTTATCTGGACGACGCCCTGAAAACGCAGCCCGACGACCGGCCCCTGCGCCTGCTGAGCGCAGGCCTTCATGCGCTGACCGGTGATGTCGCTGCTGCCGAAGCCCAGTACCGCGCCCTGATCGCGGAAGTTCCGGCCGAAGACATGCCGGTGCGGATGCTGTTCGGCCTCTTGTCGACGGCGGGCCGGACCGAAGAGGCGGCGGCAGTGCTTGACGCGGGCGTGCTGGCAGCGCCCGGATCGAAAACGCTGCGCTGGATCAAGGCGGGCATGCTGGAAAAGTCCGGCGACATCGATGGCGCAATTACCCTGTATGAAGGACTTTATGCCGAGGATACCAGCAATGTGGTGGTGGCCAACAACCTGGCCAGCCTGATCACCACCCACCGCGACGATGCCGAAAGCCTCGAGCGTGCCTTCGGCATCGCCCGACGGCTGCGGGGGTCGGGGGTGCCCGCTTTTCAGGACACCTATGGCTGGATCGAATACCGCCGCGGCAATGCGCGCGAGGCGCTGGTGGCGCTGGAACCAGCGGCTGCGGGCCTGCCGGACGATCCGCTGGCCCAGTTCCATCTGGGCATGGCTTATGCCGATCTGGGCGAGACCGCCAAGGCCATCGTGCAGTTCGAGCGGGTGCTGGAACTGGCGGACGGGACCGACCTGCCGCAGGTCGCCACGACGCGCAGCCGGCTGGACGAGCTTCGCAAGGCCGCCCCGGCGGCAGTCCCCTGAGCCTGTGGCCTCCCGGCCTTCCTCTTCCGGCCTCCCTCTGCCAGTGCGGGCCACCCGGATTCGTCCGGCCCGCATCCTGCGGCAGTTCAGCCTCATGTGTTGCCTGACAGGCACGAAAGGCGTGATCGGCGCGGCTGGCCGGATCACGCCACGAAATTGCCTTCCCGGCGCGGCAGTTTCCCGTTAAATTACAGTTCGAAAGGGTTTGTTGTGAATAAAAAGCCCAGGAGGCTGGTATGATACGCTATTTCTTTGCTCTGGTCGGGGGTTTGTTCGCCCTGCTTGCGTTGCCTTCCACGGCTCTGGCGCAGGACGGCTACCGCATCCGCGCAGGCGACACGCTGCGTATCGAAGTGCTGGAAGACCCCAGTCTGAACCGCTCGTCGCTGGTTGCCCCGGACGGGCGTATTGCCGTTCCACTGGCTGGCGGCATACGGGCCTCGGGACGCACGGTCGAGGATGTGCAGGCCGATCTGAGCACGCGCCTCGCGCCAAACTTTGCCACCACGCCCACGGTCTTCATCTCGGTCGAGCGTCTGGCCGAGCGTCAGCCCGGCGGTCCACCAGCAGCGGCCCCCACCATCACAATCTATGTGTTGGGCGAGGCTGCCAAGCCCGGCAAGCTGGAAGTCACTCCCGGCACCACGGTGCTGCAACTTTTCGCGGAAATGGGCGGGTTCAGCAAGTTCGCGGCCACCAAGCGCATCCAGTTGCGCCGTGACAGCACCACCTATTCGTTGGATTACAAGGCGATCGAAGCCGGCACCAGCACCAGTGGCGCCACGACGCTGGTGGATGGTGACGTGATCGTCGTCCCGCAGCGCAAGCTGTTCGAATAAGCGGCCGGGTCTGGCAACAACATGACGGATGAAGGAACAGCGGTGTCGTTTTTGACCGGGACGGGCCCGGCACCACGTTTTGCCGACCCGCACCGCCTGCTTGCAGCCTCGGCAGCCCTGCTGGTGCTATGCTCCCATGGCCTGTCGCCTGCGGTGGCACAGGATGCAGCGGGCGGAGTGAGTTTGACCTTCGGCTTGAACCTGCGCGCCGAGACCGACAGCAATGCCGACCTCGACCCGGTCAGTGCCGGGGGTACCAGCCGGGCCACCGCCGGCCTCAGCTTCGCGCTGGCCAGCGAGACCCGGAGCGCCCGCCTCGCGCTGGACGCAGGTATGACCCTGCAGGCCGAAAGCGCCCCCGTCGGCACCGACAATGGCGTGACCAACCCCTATGTCGTCTTGTCCTTTGACCGGGATGCAGCAAATGCCGCCTTCACGCTGGATGCCTCGCTGCGCCAAACTGATCTGACCACCGACCGAGAGATCACCGATTTCGATGCCGAAACCGGCACCCGCCGCACCGCCCGGATCGACACGGGCTTGCGCTGGGGCGAGGCGCGTCCTCTGGGGTTCGGGCTGACGGCGGGCATTACTGACACCCGCTATCAGGATGCGCCGGGCGAGGCCGACAGCACGGCTGCACGCGTGGGCCTGACTGCGCGGCTGGATCTGTCCGAGGTCAGCAGGCTTGCTCTGGGTCTGCGCGCCTCACGCTTTGATGAGGACGGCGCACCCCGCGCCCGCGACACGCTGGGCTTTGATGCGGGCCTCAGCATCGACAGGGCACGCGGAAGCCTGGGCCTGAATTACGCAATCGATGATACCGAGGACGGGCAGCGTCAGAGCCTGACCTTCCGTCACAACCTCGATCTGGTGCGCGGCACGCTGGCCTACAGCCTTGGCGCCTCGCGCGGGGTGACTGGCGAAATTCGCCCGGTCGTATCGCTGGATTACAGCCTGGCCCTGCCGCGCAGCAGCTTGACCCTAGGGCTGGACCGCAGCGTCACGGCCGACAGTGAGGATGCCGAAACCGTCGTCACCAGCGTCTCGCTGGACTACCGGCAGGATCTGGGGCCACGGTCGCGGATCAGCCTGTCGCTGAACTGGGCGACAAGCGAGACGACCGCGACGAACCTGACGACCACCAACACCAACCTCGGCGCCACCTACAGCCACGACCTGACCGAGGACTGGGCGCTGGATGCCGGCTACCGCCACCGGCTGCGCGACGAGGATGGCGCGGGTGAGGGACGTTCGGATTCGGTCTTCCTTGGGCTGCGGCGGGACTTCTCGGTCTTGCGTTAGCGGACCGCCGCAAGACGGTGCGGCGGCGGCGGCAGTTCGCGCCTGCAAGCCGATCCTCGCCGAGGTGATATCCCGTGGCGTTAAGGACTTGTTAGCAAAACATTAACCATCTCGCCCCTAGGTTGATCCGGCGGGCATGGATTTGCCTCGGTTCGCGGAGGCGAAGATTGTGCATAATGCGACTCTGGATCACGCCCGGCTGGGTGCAGCCTTCGGGATCGTGCTGTTTCACTCCGGCGCACCGGGGGCAGCCATCGGATATGCCGCCCTGCCGTTCTTTCTGATCGTGATGCTGATGCTGGGCGCGCCCGGCGCCGCTCGTCTGACGTTTTCGGCCTATGCCACCGGCCGCGCCCGGCGCCTGCTGTTGCCTTGGCTGATCTGGTCGGGCGCCTATGGCCTGCTGAAGCTGACCGATGCGCTGGTCAACGGCGCGGCCCTGAGCACCGAATTCGCCCCCTGGATGCTGCTGACCGGCCCCGCGCTGCATCTGTGGTTCCTGCCCTTC
>JBBRCF010000202.1:0-4525 GCA_038205135.1 Rhodobacterales bacterium | reverse complement strand
ATGGTGCGGCGCTGGATACGCCCGTAAGCGTGGTGGTGAACGCCTCGCGGCCCGATGAGCAGGTACTGGCGACGACGCTGGGGCAACTGCCCGCGGCGCTGGAGGACTGCGCGGATGGTCCTGCCGTTCTGCTGGTGGGTCTGGCGCCGCAGCACGAACCGGTTGCCCTCCGGCAGGTGGCACCATGAGTGTGGCACGGCGTGGCGCGTTTCATCCGGCGATCCTGACCGCGAACGATCTGGCCTCTGGCGTGCCGCTGGTCTGGACCTCAGATGGCGCATGGACGCGCGATCCGGTTCTTGCGCATCTGTTCAATGATGCGACGGATGCGGACGCCGCCATGGCGCAGGCGGCAACGCAGGGCACATCGATCGTCGCCCCCTATCTGATCGACGCGACCCCCGCCCCTGGCGGCCCCCGCCCCACCGTATTTCGCGAGCGTATCCGGTTGACCGGACCCACGCTTGCCCCGAACTGAGGACGCCCCCGATGTATGCCTACAGTGATTTCGATGCCGATTTCGTCCAGACCCGTGTGGCGCAGTTTCGCGGTCAGGTGGACCGCCGCCTGACCGGCGCGTTGACCGAGGAGGAATTCAAGCCGTTGCGCCTGATGAACGGGGTCTATCTGCAACTGCACGCCTACATGCTGCGGGTGGCTATCCCTTATGGCACGCTGAATGGCGCGCAGATGCGGCGGCTGGCGATGATCGCCGACCGCTGGGATCGCGGCTATGGCCATTTCACCACGCGGCAGAACATCCAGTTCAACTGGCCCGGTCTGGTCGACATCCCCGACATGCTGGACGCGCTGGCCGAGGTGGGGATGCATGCCATCCAGACCTCTGGAAACTGCATCCGCAATGTGACGGCGGATCATTTCGCGGGTGCTGCGGCGGACGAGATCGAAGACCCGCGCCCGCTGGCCGAACTGATCCGGCAATGGTCCACCGATCACCCTGAATTCCAGTTCCTGCCACGCAAGTTCAAGGTGGCGATCACCGGGGCCCCGGCCGACCGGGCCGCGACGCGGGCGCATGACATCGGGTTGCGCATGCTGAAGCGCGACGGCGCGCCGGGGGTCGAGGTGATCATCGGCGGCGGGCTGGGGCGCACGCCGATCATCGGGCAGGTGCTGCGCGATTTCCTGCCGCGCGCCGACCTGCTGCCCTATCTGGAGGCCATTCTGGCGGTGTACAACCGCCACGGACGGCGCGACAACAAATACAAGGCGCGGATCAAGATCACCGTGCTGGAAAACGGCATCGACACCATTCGCACAGAAGTCGAAGAGGAATTCCTGCGCCGTCAGGCCCTGTTCAGCGGCGAGGATCAGGCGGCACTGGCCGCGATCAGCCGCGCCTTTGCCGCGCCGCACCTGATACCGCGCGACGCCGCCGCCTATGACCGCGCGCTGGCAGATCCGGTGTTTGCCGCCTGGGCCGCGACGAACCTTTCGCCGCACCGCAACGCCGATCATGCCATCGTCACCGTCAGCCTGAAGGCACCGGGCCTGCCGCCGGGTGACGCGACATCGGCACAGATGCGCGTGCTGGCCGATCTGGCGGAAACGCTGGGGCATGACGAAATCCGCATCAGCCACGAACAGAACGTCATCCTGCCGCATGTGGCCCGCGCCGATCTGCCGCGCCTGCATATCGCGCTGATGGCGGCGGGGCTGGCCACCGCCAATGCCGGGCTGTTGTCCGACATCATCGCCTGCCCCGGCATGGATTACTGCGCGCTGGCCACTGCGCGATCGATCCCCATCGCGCAGGACATCGCCACGCATTTCACCCGCCTGGGGCTGGAACGCGAAATCGGTGCGCTGAAGATCAAGATATCGGGCTGCATCAACGCCTGCGGCCATCACCATCTGGGCCATATCGGCATTCTGGGGCTGGATCGCGCGGGGGTCGAGAATTACCAGATCACGCTGGGCGGTGATGCGACGGAAACGGCGGCGGTTGGCGAACGCGCCGGGCCGGGTTTTCCGGCCGATGCGCTGATCCCGGCGCTGGAACGGCTGCTGCGGGCCTATCTGGGTTTGCGCCACGGGCCGGACGAGACGTTTCTGGATGCCTTTCGCCGGCTTGGGGCCGACCCGTTCCGCGCCGCGCTGTATCCCGGCGAGGTCCGCGATGCCGCCTGATATCGCAACCCTGCGGCCGACCGACCGCCTTGCCCCGTGGAACCATGCCGCACGGGTGGCGCAGGCCGAGGCGGTGCTGGACCACGCGCTGACCACGCAGGATCTGGGACAGCTGGCGCTGGTGTCATCCTTTGGCGCGGAATCGGTGGTGCTGTTGCATATGGTGGCGCGGGTGGCGCGCGACCTGCCGGTGCTGTTCGTCGATACAGAACTGCTGTTCCCCGAAACGCTGGCCTATCAAGAAGGTCTGGCGCAGCATCTGGGCCTGACCGGCATCCGCCGCATCCGGCCCGATGCGCAGGCGCTGGCGCAGGCCGACCCGGACGGCACACTGCGGCTGCGCGACCCCGACGCCTGCTGCGCGCTGCGCAAGACCGCGACGCTGGACGCCGCGCTGAACGGGTTCGGGGCGTGGATCACCGGGCGCAAGCGTTTTCAGGCGGACACCCGGCAGAACCTTGATTTCTATGCCAGCGATGCGGCCGGACGGATCACGATCAATCCGCTGGTGCAATGGGACCGGGCCAACATCGCGGCCTATCTTGACGACCACGCCCTGCCCCGGCACCCGCTGGTGGCGCGCGGTTATCTGTCCATCGGCTGTGCCCCATGCACGACGCCGGTGGTTCAGGGCGAAGATGACCGGGCCGGGCGCTGGCGCGGTCTGGACAAGGTGGAATGCGGCATCCATTTCGCAGATGGCCATTTGAAACGCGGAGCGGCAGCATGACCCTGATCACCGATACGGGCTTTGGCGCCGATGACTGGTGCCACGGCTGGGGCGACACCGGGCCCGGGCGCGATCTGGCTGCAACGGCCGATCCACAGGCGCTGGACCTGACCGGCGTGCTGGCGATCCGCGTCGCCTTTGGGTCCTTCACCGATGGGCGCGGGTTCAGCGTTGCGCAGGCGCTGCGCGCGCGCGGGTTCGCGGGGCGGCTGCGGGCGGTGGGCCAGTTGATCCCCGACCAATACCCAATGGCCCGGCGCGCTGGTTTTGACGAGGTGGAAATCGACCCCACCCGCGCGTCCCGCCAGTCAGAGGCGCAATGGCTGGCGCAGACCGACTGGCGCCGCGACAGTTATCGTTCCCGGCTGGGTTATCGCGGCGGCAATGCCGGGAATTGACGGTAGCGCGGCAACCGGCGTCTGATATGGATCAAAGATAACCCGTGGATACCGGTTTATTCCGTCGTGACACCTGACCAGAGGCATTTTCCCGTGACATCATCCCCTGCCGCGATCCCACGCCTTTCCGTTCTGCCCGATGCCCAGACGGTCACGGCCGTAAAGCACTGGACCGACAGTCTGTTTTCTTTCCGCGTGACGCGGCCCGCGTCCCTGCGGTTCCGATCCGGCGAATTCGTGATGATCGGCCTGCCGGACGATGCCGGCAAACCGATCCTGCGTGCCTATTCCATCGCGTCGCCATCCTGGGATGACGAACTGGAATTCTATTCGATCAAGGTGCCGGATGGACCGCTGACGTCCCGCCTGCAGCACATCCAGCCGGGCGATGCGATCATCCTGCGCCCCAAACCTGTCGGCACGCTGGTGCTGGATGCGCTGCGGCCGGGGCAGAATCTGTGGTTTCTGGCAACAGGGACCGGCATCGCGCCCTTTGCGTCGCTGATGCGCGACCCGGAAACCTACGAAAAGTTCGATCAGGTCGTCATGATGCACACCTGTCGCACGGTGGCCGAACTGGAATACGGCCGCGACCTGGTTACGGGCCTGGCCGACGACCCGCTGATCGGCGAAATGGTTGCGGACAAACTGCAGTATTACCCCACCACCACCCGTGAGGATTGTCCGAACAACGGCCGGAACACCGAACAGCTGGCGTCGGGCAAGGTGTTTGCGGATCTGGGCCTGCCGCCGCTGCACCCCGACCGCGACCGCGCGATGGTCTGTGGCAGTCTGGCGTTCAACATCGACGTCAAGAAGGTGCTGGAAAGCTATGGCCTGTCCGAAGGCGCCAATTCCGCCCCCCGCGAATTTGTGGTGGAAAAGGCGTTCGTCGGCGAAGGGATCTGATCGCCTGACAGAAAAAGGCCGCGCAGCGTTGTGCGCGGCCTTTGATCCGTCCGGGAAAGACCCGGTATGGAAACGCGGTCAGCCCGCGATTTTCAACGCCGCCCGCACCTGATCCAGCGCGACCTTCAGCGAAGCGGGATTGTCGCGCGAGGCGGTGACCGCCGCCGACAGCGTGGTCTTTTCTGCCATGTTCAGGTCGGACGCCGTGATCAGCGTCAGCACCTTTTCCAGATCGAACTTGTCAACCGTCAGCAGTTCGGCCGGGGTCGGCGCGGCGGTGGCGGCAGCAACAGCCTCGGCGGCCCGATTTACGGTCGCAGTTGCCGCATCAGTCGCC
>JBBRCF010000201.1:0-4541 GCA_038205135.1 Rhodobacterales bacterium | reverse complement strand
GGCTGAGAAAGACCCCGACATGATGCGCCGGGCGATGGCACGCGGCGCGGCTGTCGTCCTCGCGTTCTTGCCCGGTCTGGCCTTTGCGGCCGAATGTCGGTCCGACGAGGTTTTGGTGCGCTGGACCGGCGGCAACGCGCGTTTTTCGGTCGAAGTGGCAGATGATTCCGATGAACGGGCGCAAGGGTTGATGTTCCGTGACCGCATGGCGCGCGGGGCCGGCATGCTGTTTGTCTACGACAGACCGCAGCCCGTCGCGTTCTGGATGAAAAACACGCTGATACCGCTCGACATGATCTTTGTCGGGGCCGATGGCGTGGTGCGGCACGTGCACGCCAATGCCGTGCCAGGCGACGAAACGTCGATCCCCGGCGGGCCGGATATTCTGGTGGTGCTGGAAATCAACGGCGGGTTGGCGCAGGGATTGGGCATAGCCCCCGGCGCGCAGTTGCGTCATCCCGCCTTTGGCGCGGCGGCGATCTGGCCCTGCTGAGGCACGGCCGGGCCGCTGGCTGATCCTGGGTCGGCGCGTGCGATTGCAGGCTTTTCATCCGGGCGACAAGCGGGTATGGCGATCCTGTCGGGGCGTGGCGCAGTCTGGTAGCGCGACGGTTTTGGGTACCGTAGGTCGTAGGTTCGAATCCTATCGCCCCGACCAGTCAGCCAAACATTGCAAGCCAGCGGTCCGGGGCGTTTTCAGGGCGCCGGTCTGCCGCCCGTGGCGGTCAGAACCGCCGCCAGCCGTTCCCATATGGCCACATCGTTGACCTGCACCTGCACCGGGGCGCGGCCTTCGCGCGGCACCTCCAGAAAGAACGTGGCCCGCACCAGGTAAGCGGTGCTGCCCGGGGACCCGGAAAACCGGATCACGCTTTCGGGCAGATCGCTGATGGTGCCGTCAAAGGCCAGGATCGCGGCGGCGGTGTTGGCGGGTGGCAACAGGCTGCGGCATTCCACGACGTTGCGCGCAGGGCGGGCCACACGCTGTGCGGGGTCGGCGCAGACATCAGCTGCGACCAGAAACAGCCCAGCCGGAGCCTTGTCGTATAGATAGTGCAATTCGGTCAACGTACCGGGTGCCTGCCGCAACCCCGGCTGCACCGTGCAGCCGGAAAGCCACAGTGCCGCCAGGGTGAGTCGCAGAATTACCCATATCTTGTGCGTCACGTGCGAATGTTCCCTGTTGCTGGTGGCCACCAGTCGATACTGCCGCAAACCTGCTGCATAATGTCATCAAGATGTCGTAACCGTGCCGTTGAAAAGCAGTTTTCCGGTTTGGGCACAAAACAGTCCACAGACTTGTCCCGGCAGGCGTTAACCATTCGAATCCGCGGGTTTCCCGTGCCGGTCCACGTCAATCGGAAAATCCGTTCGCCACGCAAAAATTTGGATTGACCGCCCCCCCAAATTTACGTCAGTTTGTGCAAGCTGGCTCGTGAACCACAACATATAGTGCGGCGGACAGCAGCGAGCAGAGGCGACAAACCTTGATCAACCCGTGGCGTGGTTTTGCGCCGCGGCTACGCGTCGCCCGCAACCGGCGCGCGTTGGATCGCCTTGCGCGATGACGGAACGACGACCAAACAAAGGGACTTGGGGCAGCCATGAAAATTGAACGGAAATTTACCCGCGCCGATGCCGATGCTTATGCGGCACTGGATTTTGTGACCACGGCGTCGGAAATCCGCAATCCGGACGGATCAGTGGTGTTCCGGCAGGAGGGCATCGAGGTGCCCGCCCTTTGGAGCCAAGTCGCATCCGACGTCATCGCGCAGAAATATTTCCGTAAGGCCGGCGTGCCCGCCATCCTGAAACGCATTCCCGAAGACGGCCTGCCCGAATTCCTGTGGCGGTCGGTGCCTGATACTGACGCGCTGGCAAAACTGCCGCAGGATCAGAGGTTTGGCGGGGAAATCTCATCCAAACAGGTGTTTGACCGCCTGGCCGGGGCTTGGGCCTATTGGGGCTGGAAGGGCGGTTATTTCACCACGGAAGGCGACGCGCGCGCCTATTTTGACGAAATGCGGTTCATGCTGGCCGCGCAGATGGCCGCGCCGAACAGTCCGCAGTGGTTCAACACCGGGCTGTTCTGGGCCTATGGCATCGACGGCCCGTCGCAGGGCCATTATTACGTCGATTACCAGACCCGGGAGCTGACCAAATCCACCAGCGCCTACGAACACCCGCAGCCGCATGCCTGTTTCATCCAGTCCGTGAAGGATGATCTGGTGGGCGAGGGCGGCATCATGGACCTGTGGGTCCGCGAAGCGCGGCTGTTCAAATACGGTTCTGGCACCGGTACCAACTTTTCCAGCCTGCGTGCCGAGGGCGAAAAACTGTCGGGCGGCGGCAAGTCGTCGGGCCTGATGGGGTTCCTGAAAATCGGTGACCGTGCGGCGGGCGCGATCAAGTCGGGCGGCACCACGCGCCGCGCCGCCAAGATGGTGATCTGTGACGTCGACCACCCCGACATCGAAGAATTCGTCAATTGGAAGGTCAAGGAAGAGCAGAAGGTCGCGTCGATCGTCGCCGGGTCAAAGATGCATGAAAAGCACCTGAACGAGATATTTGCCGCGATCCGGCAATGGGATGGCATCAGCGATGATGCCGTGGACCCGGCCAAAAACCCCGCGCTGAAAACCGCGATCCGCGCCGCCAAGCGAGTGATGATCCCGGAAACCTACGTGAAACGCGTGCTGGATTACGCCCGTCAGGGCTATACTGCCATTGAATTCCCGACCTATGACACCGACTGGGACAGCGAAGCCTATGCGTCGGTGTCGGGGCAGAATTCCAACAATTCGGTCCGGGTTACCGACGCCTTTCTGAAGGCGGTGCAGGATGATGACGATTGGGCGCTGCTGCGCCGCACCGATGGCAAGGTCGCCAGATCGCTGAAAGCGCGCGATCTGTGGGAAACCATCGGCCACGCCGCTTGGGCCTGCGCGGATCCCGGCATTCAGTTCCACGACACCGTCAACGCGTGGCACACCTGCCCCGAAGACGGCGCGATCCGGGGGTCGAACCCCTGTTCGGAATACATGTTTCTGGATGACACCGCCTGCAACCTGGCGTCGCTGAACCTGTTGACGTTTCTGAAGGACGGCCAGTTTCAGTCCGAAGATTACATCCACGGTTGCCGTCTGTGGACGATCACGCTGGAAATCTCGGTGATGATGGCACAGTTCCCGTCCAAGGAAATTGCGCAGCGCAGCTTTGATTTCCGCACGTTGGGGCTGGGGTATGCCAATATCGGCGGCCTCTTGATGAACCTTGGCCTTGGCTATGACAGCGACAAGGGCCGCGCGATGGGCGCGGCGCTGACCGCGATCCTGACCGGTGTGGCCTATGCGACTTCCGCAGAAATGGCGCGCGATCTGGGCGCCTTTGATGGCTATGCCCGCAACGCCGACCACATGCTGCGCGTGATCCGCAACCACCGCACGGCCGCCTATGGCGCGTCCGAGGGCTATGTGGATCTTGCTGTGAAACCCGTGCCGCTGGACCACGCCAATTGCCCCGACCGCCGTCTGGTGGACCTTGCAATGTCGGCATGGGACGAGGCGCTGGATCTGGGCACCCGGCACGGCTACCGCAACGCGCAGGTGTCGGTCATCGCGCCCACCGGCACCATCGGTCTGGTGATGGATTGCGATACCACCGGCATCGAGCCCGATTTCGCGCTGGTCAAGTTCAAGAAGCTCGCCGGCGGCGGCTACTGGAAGATCATCAACCGCGCCGTGCCCCCGGCCCTGCGCACGCTCGGCTATTCGGAATCCGAGATCGCCGAGATCGAGGCTTATGCCGTCGGCCACGGCACCATCGATCAGGCCCCGGCCATTAATCCGGCGACGCTGCGCCAGAAGGGCTTTTCGGACGAAAAGATCGCGGCCCTCAACGCCGCCATGAAGTCGGCTTTCGACATCAAGTTCGTCTTCAACCAGTGGACGCTCGGCGCTTCCTGGGTCAAGGACACGTTCGGCTTCACCGAGGCCCAGCTCAACGATCCGGCGTTCGATTTCCTCGGCGCGCTTGGCTTTGCCAGGAAGGACGTCGAGGCGGCCAATATCCACGTCTGCGGCGCCATGACCCTCGAGGGCGCGCCGCACCTGAAATCCGCGCACCTCGCGGTCTTCGATTGCGCCAGCCCCTGCGGCAAGATCGGCAAGCGCTACCTCAGCGTCAAAAGCCACATCCTGATGATGGCGGCGGCGCAGCCCTTCATCACCGGCGCCATTTCCAAGACCATCAACATGCCCAACGATGCGACGGTCGAGGACGCCAAGGAAGCCTACATGATGAGCTGGCGGCTTGGCCTCAAGGCCAACGCCCTTTACCGCGATGGCAGTAAGCTCAGCCAGCCGCTCAACGCCAGCCTGCTCGCCGACGACGACGATGAGGACGAGGATGCCGCCGAGGCCCTCGCCGCCCTGCCCGCGGCGGCGCGCATCCCCCACGTCGCCGAACGTATCGTCGAGCGCATCGTTGAAAAGCTCGTGCGCGACCGCGAAAAGCTGCCCAATCGCCGCAAGGGCTATACC
>JBBRCF010000200.1:0-4555 GCA_038205135.1 Rhodobacterales bacterium | reverse complement strand
CGAGCAACTTTGGGCGCAGGTGCGCGACGCAGTGGCGGATGCGCAGCGGGAATTTCCAGCTGGGGTACTGGAACCCGATTTCGACAGCGACGGCGCGGGCGGTTACGCCGCGATCCTTGCGCTGACCATGCCCGCTGGCTTCAGCCCGACCCGCGCCGCGCGGGAGGCCGAGGCGCTGGCCGACCGGCTGCGCCGGGTGCCGGGCACCAGTCTGGTCGATCTGCACGGGCTGCCCGAGGAGGAGGTTCTGGTCACCCTGAACCCCGACCGGACGGCCGCGCTTGGTCTGACCGTCGATGAGGTTTCTGCCGCGATCCGTGCCGCCGATGCCAAGGTGCAGGCGGGCCGCCTGCGCGGAGATGCCACCGATCTGGTGCTGGGCATCACGGGCGAGATCACCTCGCTCGACCGCCTGCGCGCCGTGGTCCTGCGCGAGGATGCGGATGGCCGTGTGACGCTCTTGGGCGATGTGGCCCAGATCACCCGCGGCCCCCGCCTGCCGCTGGCCGAAGCCGCCCTGTTTCAGGGCCAACCCGCGATCCTGGTGTCGGCCAAGCTGAGCGAGGGGTTGCAGGTCGACCGCTGGATGACCGGCATCCGCGCCGCTGTTGATGCGCAGGCCGAGGCCCTGCCCTGGGGCCTTTCGATAGAAACTGTCTTTGACCAGAGCCGTTATACCCTCGAGCGTCTGGCTGAAGTCGGCATGAACATGCTGGTCGGCGTTGCTCTGGTCGTGGCGGTCCTGTTCGTGACCCTCGGGTGGCGGTCGGCGCTGATCGTGGCGATGGTGCTGCCGGTGGTATCGCTAGCCTCCGTCGCCACGCTCAACGCCTTGGGAGTGCCGATCCATCAGATGAGCGTGACGGGGTTGATCGTGGCGCTTGGCCTGTTGGTCGACGCAGCCATCGTGATGACGGACGATGTGGGCAAGCGACTGCGCGCGGGGCTTTCGCGGCTGGAAGCCGTGGCGGACTCGGTGCGGCGGCTGACCATGCCTCTTGCGGCCTCGACCATCACCACCATTTTGTCCTTCCTGCCGCTGCTTCTGTTGCCGGGACCTGCGGGGGATTTTGTCGGCTCTATTGCTATCGCAGTCATCGTGATGCTGGCGTGGTCCTTCGTTGTTGCTGTGACCATCACACCCGCCATCGCCGGGCGGTGGCTCCGCGCAGGCGATGGCCAGCCTGCACGCGAGGGCCCGCTGATGCGCGGCTTCCGGGCGATGTTGACGCTTTCGATGGCAAACCCTGTGCGCACCGTGGCACTGTCACTGGTCCTCCCGGTGATTGGCTTCTTGTCCCTCTCGACGCTGACGCCGCAGTTCTTTCCTGGAGTGGATCGCGACCAGTTCCACATCGAAGTGGACCTGCCTCCCGGCACTGGAATTGCGGAGACCATGCGCATTATGCGCGAGATCGACGCAAGGCTTACGACCGAAGAGGCTATCCTGGACATCGCATGGGTTGTTGGTCGGTCGGCGCCCGCCTTCTATTACAACATGGTGGGCGACCGCGATCAGGCCCCGGCCTTCGCGCAGGCCCTTATTCGCACGGCATCGCCTGCTGCGACTGAACGGCTACTGGCCGACCTTCAAGCCGATCTGCCGTCCGCTTATCTGCAAGCGCGCTTTGTCATCCGCGGCCTGACCCAGGGGCCCCCAGTTAATGCCCCGGTGGAGTTGCGGCTTGTCGGACAGGATATCGACGCGCTGCGGCTTGCGGGCGATGACCTGCGCGCACGGCTGGCGCAGGTGACCACCGTGGCGATGGTACGGACCGGCATTGCCGGGGGCTCACCCAAACTGACGCTAGAGATCGACGAGGCCCGCGCACGTCTGTTGGGTCTCGATCTTGGCCAGGTCGCCCGGCAAATGGAGGCGGGGCTGGAAGGCGTCACAGGCGGGTCGCTTCTGGAGGGGACCGAGGAATTACCGGTGCGGGTGCGCCTTGGTGCGGGCCTGCGCGGTGATCCGGTGGCCATCGGCGACATGCCGATCCTGCCGCCGACGGCAGCAGCGGTCGCAGGTGCGGGCCAGTTTCCCGCGGTGCCGCTGTCCACGCTGGGCACATTGCGGCTGGAACCGTCGGAGAGCACGATCACGCGGCGCAACGGCGAGCGGGTGAATACCGTTCAGGCGTTCCTGATGCCGGGCATCCTGCCCGCTGTGGCACTGGCCGAGGCGATGGCGGTGCTGGAGGCGGAGGGCTATGCCCCGCCAGAGGGCATCCGCCTTGAAACCGGCGGCGACTCTGACGCGCGCAACAGTACGGTTGATGCATTGATCGCGCCCCTGGGCCTGATCATCACCCTGTCGATTGCTGTCGTGGTGATGACCTTCAACTCCTTTCGGCTGACGTTGATCGCCTTCACCGTCGCGGGGTTGTCGGCGGGTCTTTCGATGCTGGCGCTGGCGATCTTTGACTATCCCTTCGGGATCAATGCGATCATCGGGGTGATCGGCTCCATCGGGGTGTCGATCAACGCCGCGCTGATTGTGCTGTCTGGCCTGCAGGAGGACGCGCGCGCCAGCGCGAGCGACCGCGCGGCGATGGTCGATGTGGTGGCGGGATCTGCGCGGCATATCACCTCGACCACCATCACGACGGTCGGTGGCTTCCTGCCGCTGATCCTCGGCGGCGGTGGTTTCTGGCCCCCCTTCGCGATGTCCGTCGCGGGCGGTGTCGCGCTGTCTGTCACGCTGGCCTTCGCGTTCACGCCGCAGATGTTCGCCCTGACCCTGTCGCGACAAGCGCGGGGCGCAAGCCGCGATGCCACCCTGCAACCCAACGTAACGCCGCTCCGCCTTGCGGGCGAATGACACCAACGCCACAGGAAAGGGCGACCAATGACCAAAACAAACCCCAAGGACAGCGCCCTGAAGCGGCGTTTCGGACCCACCGCCCTCATCACAGGGGCCAGCGACGGGATCGGGCGCGCCTTCGCCGTGCAGCTGGCCGAACAGGGGTTCGACCTGATCCTCGTAGCGCGGCGTGACGTTGTCTTGCAGGAGCTGGCGCTGGATCTGGGCACCCGTTTCGGCGTGGACGTGCGCGCTCTCGCAATGGACCTGTCCGATCCTGCGGCAGTGCCGGAGTTGCTGTCCCTCACCGAAAGCGCCCCGGTGGGTCTTGTCGTGGCCGCGGCAGGCTTCGGGTCGATCGGGCCGTTCCTCGAACAGGACGTGGCTTCCGAGACCAACATGGTCGACCTGAATTGCCGGTCAGTCGTGGAGCTGTCCTACGGGTTCGGGCTTCGCATGGCAGCGCAGAGGCGTGGCGGCATCGTTTTGTTCGGCTCGCTGGTCGGGTTCAATGGCGCGCCCCTGTCAGCCACCTATGCCGCCACCAAGGGTTTCGTGCAGAGTTTTGCCGAAGGGGTCGCGGCGGAGATGCGCCCGAATGGTGTGAACGTGCTGTCGGTCGCCCCCGGCCCCGTGGGCACCGGCTTTGCGGCCCGCGCGGGCATGCAGATGGGGCAGGCAGCAACACCCGACATGGTCGCGCGCAGCGCGCTCGCCGCCCTGGGACGCCGGACCACGGTCAGGCCGGGGTTCCTGGCAAAGTTCCTGGGCTGGTCACTGGCGATGCTGCCGCGCTGGGGCCGCGTCCAGGTGATGGGCGTCATCATGAAGGGCATGATCGGCAAAGACACCTCTCGCAACACCGCACAGGGCGCAAATGCCTCTGCGACCAGAGGCTGACGCGATGACAACCGTGAACCCCTGGGCGGTCTTTGCCGTCTCGAGCGCTGCCGTGTTTCTGGTCTCGGTCGACGCGACGATTGCAGTGGCGGCATTTCCCGCCCTGCGGCTGTCCTTCGCCGAGACCTCACCATCGGACCTGTCTTGGGTGCTCAACGCCTACACGATCCTTTACGCGGCGCTGCTGGTGCCTGCGGGTCGTCTTGTCGACCTGCACGGCAGTCGCAGACTGTTCCTGATCGGGGTGACGGTCTTTACTCTGGCCAGCGCCGCCTGCGGTATGGCTCCGGGCACCACCAGCCTCATTGCCGCCCGTGTTGTTCAGGCGGTCGGTGGCGCCATCCTGACACCTGCCTCGCTCGCACTGATCCTGGGCGCATTCCCACCCGAGAAACGCACGGCAATTGTCGGCATGTGGAGCGGTGTCGGAGCCCTAGGGGCTGCAGTAGGGCCCGGGGCGGGCGGCATCTTGATCGAGCTCGCGACATGGCGCGCGGCTTTCTTGGTCAACCTTCCTTTTGGCGCGCTGATCGTCTGGTTCGCCTTGCGTCGGTTGCCGATGCTGGGCGGAGCGGCCCGCGGCGAAGGGCTGGATCTGTTCGGCATCGGCTTGATCGTCGCCGGGGTATCGAGCCTGACATACGGAATTGTGCAGATCGAAAGCCTTGGTCTTGTTGCCCCGATGGTTTGGGCTCCGGTTGCGGCTGGGGCGGTTTTCCTGATCGGTTATGGTCTCTGGGCGCGAGCGCGCCAGAACGCAGCCATTGATATGGCGCTGTTCGAGGACCGGACATACGCTCTCGTGACAGTGGCGACATTCGTCTTCGGTATCGGCTTTGCGATGATGTTCCTTAC
>JBBRCF010000199.1:0-4556 GCA_038205135.1 Rhodobacterales bacterium | reverse complement strand
TCAGGCGCAAACCGGAACCATCCTGCAAGTCAGGGCGCCGTCAGGGCAGTTTGTCTTTGCTCCTGATCCTAATGTGCCCCCGGTGTTCATCGCGGGTGGCATCGGCATCACGCCGATCCTGGCGATGCTGAAAAGCGCCCTGGCGGATCGGCCAGATCAACCCACGCATCTGTTCTATGGGCTGCGAAACGGGCAGGATACGCGTTCAAGACCGTTTTGAGCCAGCTTGCAACGGCGCATCCCGGGTTTGATCTGCACGTACTCTATTCCAATCCTTCTGCCGGAGACGTGATAGGGCAAGATTATGATGTGCAAGGTTTCATCAGCCTTGACCTTCTGAAGCAGACTCTGCCGCACGGTCGCCATGCGTTCTACGTCTGTGGCCCTGACCCGATGATGAAGGCGCTGCTTCCCGCGCTTGAGGCGTGGGGTGTCGTTGACGCCGACATTCGCCGCGAGTCATTCGGGCCGCAGACGGCTGCACTCAAGCAAGTGAAACCAGCCACCGGCCCGGTTCTCGCCATCGGCTTTCGCCACTCTGGCCGAACGCTCGACTGGACAGGGCAGGATGCGAGCCTGCTTGATTTCGCGGAACGCCACTCCGTGATGATCGAGAGCGGCTGTCGCAGCGGCATTTGTGGCACCTGCGAGACGCGGCTGATCTCGGGCCGGGTAGCCTACGCCACCAAGCCTGATCACGACATCGCCCCCGGCCATTGCCTGCCCTGCATCGCCACCCCTGCAACGGCGCTGGAGTTGGAGGCATGACCTTGCGCGGAAGTCTGTTGAGCCGGGAAGTCGTGCCGTTCTATCTGGCGTTGTTGGCGTTACTGGTGGCAACCCTCGCCATCGATGCGGTTCTCCATCTTCTCGACCTTGTCTGGATCGGCGAATGGCTGGGTATTCCCGGCGTGCTGCTGATCTGCGGATCGTTCGGCTATTCCCTGCGCAAGCGAAAACTGATCAGTCAGGGACGGCCTGCCACGCTGTTGCGGTTGCATGAACGCATGGCCTGGGCGGGATCGCTGCTGATCCTTGTCCATGCGGGCATTCACTTCAATGCGGTTCTGGCGTGGCTCGCCATCGGAGCGATGCTGCTGAACGTGGCCAGCGGGCTGACCGGAAAGTTCCTGCTGCGCCGGGCGGGCTCCCGGCTGGCCGCGACAACGCAGCGGTTGCGGGCCGAGGGGCTGACGCCGCAGGCGCTGGATGAGCGGCTTTATTGGGACAGCCTGACCTATGATACGGTCAAGCAATGGCGGGTCCTGCACTACCCGATCACGCTGGCATTCGCTGTTCTGGGAACCGCCCATATCGTCAGTGCACTCATCTTCTGGGGGTGGACATGAAACGCTGGATCCTTGCGATCATGGCCATAAATCTTGCGGGCATCATTGCGCTTGTCTTTCTCTATCCCGCTCCGATGCTGGCCCCGGGTGCCCTGATCCCCGCCCATGCGAGCCTTTCGAACAGTTGCTTTTCTTGCCACGCGCCCTTGCAAGGTGCTGTCGAGGCACGCTGCACGACCTGTCACGCCATATCGGAGATCGGGCTGTTATCCGTTGCAGGCACGCCCTTGGCGCAAAGCACCCCGCTCGCGCCGTTTCACCAAGGCCTTGACGATACCGACTGCATGGGCTGTCACACGGATCATCCGTTGGCGAGCCTGAGGCCCGCCTACAGCCTCAGCTTTGATCACGCCATGCTGACATCGGCGGCGGGGGCTGCCTGTTCCGGCTGTCACACGCCGCCCGCAGACGCGGTCCACGTGGTCCCGGTCGCACAGTGCAGCAACTGCCACACCCAAACGACCTGGGCCGCGGCTGCGATCGACCACACCCGCTTCTTCTCCCTGACGGGGCCGCATGATGCGGCCTGCACGTCCTGCCACACCACCGCCAACGACTTTTCTCAATACACCTGTTTCAGCTGCCACGAGCATCAGGAAGCCGATCTGATCCGCGAGCATCGAGAAGAGGGGATCACCAACATCAGCGATTGCGTGTCCTGCCATCGCGACGCCCATGGCGAGGGGGATGAAGGGCGCGAGGGCGGTGATGGCGATGACTGAACGTTCCGACCTGCCGCAATGGGACGCGCCGCATTCACACGAAAGGAGCACTTCATGGTTCTGCGCAGGAATATCCTGATCGGCGGAGGAGTTGGCCTTGCAACTCTGGGCACAGCGGGCTGGGCGGGCTGGCGCAATAAGGGAACGCTGTCCGACCAGGCCGCTGCAGCCGCACGTTTACGGACGGCTTTGTCGGCCTCGTCCTTGCCCTTTCCGGTCCCTTCGGCCTTGACGGCACCCTGATGGCCCGCATCCGGGCGGTGCTCGACAGCGGGATTGCCAGTCAGCGGGACATAGCCCTTCCGTCCGGTCAGAAACTTTTTTGCCGCCTGTTACCGCTGCACGCTTTCGATACCGCCGGGCCTGCATTCGAGGGGGTGATCATCACCTATGCCACGACCAACAGCGCCGCAGCCGGTGTGCCAACACCCGGCCTGCCGCACCACCCTCCGGATCACGACGATGGCGGGCTGGCGGCGGGCTATCCAGAGCTTGGCTATGGTCTGACCCGGCGGCAGCATCAGGTTCTGGGCCACGTTCTGGCCGGTCACCCCAGCAACAACATCGCGGCTGACCTTGGGATCAGCCAGCGGACAGTGGAAAACCACCGTGCCGCGATCATGGCGCGCACGGGGGCCACATCGCTGCCGGCGCTGGCCCGCCTGGCCATCGGTGCCGATGTCGGGGGCGATTGCAAAACAGCCCGGTCGGGGCATGCTGGCGCATGAGCCCAGCCATTTCAGCAAAGGACCACCCCATGCCCCAAAACCATACGATCAACCGCCGGTTCGTTCTGGCCGAGCGCCCGAACGGCGAGCCGACCGCTGCCACGCTGCGGCTTGAGACCGGCCCCGTGCCGGTGCCCGCACCGAGCCAGATGCTGCTGCGCACCGAATACCTGTCGCTTGACCCCTATATGCGCGGCCGGATGAGCGATGCGCCCTCCTATGCAGCCCCGGTTGCGGTTGGCGCGGTGATGGAAGGCGGGACAGTAGCGCAGGTGGTGACATCGGATGTAGCCGGGTTCAAGGCGGGGGACAGGGTGCTGGGTTACAACGGCTGGCAGGACTATGCGCTGTCGGACGGCGCGGGCGTTACGTTGCTGGACCCGGAGATGGCGCAACCATCTTGGGCTTTGGGTATCCTTGGGATGCCGGGCTTTACTGCCTGGGCCGGGCTGACCCAGATCGGCCAGCCCCGCGCGGGTGAAATCGTCTGCGTCGCCGCCGCAACCGGGCCCGTGGGCGCGACCGTGGGCCAGATAGCCCGGCTGATGGGCTGCCATGTGGTCGGCATTGCGGGCGGGGCCGACAAATGCGCCCATGCGGTGGGAACGCTTGGCTTTGACGCCTGCATCGACCACAAGTCCGCCGATTTCGCCGCAAAGCTGAAGGAAGCAAGCCCCAACGGCATCGATATCTACTTCGAGAATGTCGGTGGTGCTGTGTTCGACGCGGTTCTGCCGCTGCTGAACATCGGTGCGCGCGTGCCGGTCTGCGGGCTGATCTCGCAATACAATGCCACCAGTCTGCCGGGCGGCCCCGATCGGCTGTCCATGCTGATGGGGCAGGTCTTGCGCAAGCGGCTGACCCTGCGCGGCTTCATCATCTTTCAGGACTTTGGTCCCCTATACCCTGCCTTCGCCAAGGCCATGGGCGACTGGCTGGCAACCGGCAAGATGCACTACCGCGAAGACCTGATCGACGGACTGGAACAGGCCCCACAAGCCTTCATTGGCCTGTTGCGCGGCGAAAACTTCGGCAAGCGGGTGATCCGGGTAGGCCCGCCGGCGCTGCCCGACCAAAGTCCCGACCCTTGACCTGTATCAGGGTGTGGGGCCCGCAGGCGTGCCAGTCTGATCGTCGACCAAAAGGAGATTGCGATCAACGCCCTTCCCCTCGACAGCGCCGAAATCGAGGAACCGGTGCTGCGCCTGAATGCCATGAAGGCAAAGGAAGGGACTGATATCCGCGACCCGGCGGCAATGCTACCGATGAAGAAGTGGCCAAAACGCTGCAGGGAACCAAAGGCGAACTGAGCCGGGACGAGATCACCCAAGCCATTGAAAGCATGAACGACGAACAAAGGGACGGGTCCCGTCAGAGGCTCTGTCAGAAGAACCGGACTAGAGACGGGCAAGGAGGTTTCGGAGCCTTCGCCGATGACCAAACGCTCCCCGTTCACGTACTTCAAGACCAGTCCGGAGATCATCCGCCTGGCGGTGATGATGTACATCCGGTTCCCTCTATCGCTGCGGAACGTGGAGGATCTTCTGCACGAGCGGGGCATCGACATCTGCCATGAAACGGTTCGGTATTGGTGGCACCGGTTTGGCCCGATGTTCGCCGCCGAAATCCGCAAGCGTCGGATTGAGAGCATGAAATCCAGTCAGTGGCGGTGGCACCTCGACGAGGTATTTGTGAAGATCAACGGCGAGCGGCATTACCCACGGCGGCCCGTTGATCACGAGGGCGAGGTACTGGAA
>JBBRCF010000198.1:0-4606 GCA_038205135.1 Rhodobacterales bacterium | reverse complement strand
AAAGCCGGGGACGGTGTATCACCTTGTTGCAGATGAGACAGGAGTGCGATCTTGGATGACCTGATCTGCGTCGGTGCGATCATGGGGGCTTTTGGGGTCCATGGCGAGGTCCGGCTGAAAAGTTTCACCGCCGACCCCGAGGCCATTGCGACCTATGCGCCGCTGCTGACGCAAGATGGCCGCGTGTTCAAAGTGCAACTGACGCGGCAGGTCGCCAACGGTTTTGCCGCGCGACTGTCTGATGTCAGGTCGCGCGATGACGCCGAGGCGTTGAAGGGCACACAGCTGTTCGTTCCCCGCGCCCGGCTGCCTTCGCTGCCGGATGACGAATTCTACCACGCCGATCTGGTGGACCTCGAGGTGCGCGATACCGGCGGCACATTGCTGGGCCGCGTCAAATCGGTGCAGAACCACGGCGCGGGCGATATTCTGGAAGTGCAGGCGGCGGGCAAGGCCGGAACGATCCTGTTGCCCTTTACGCTGGCCGTGGTGCCGAACGTGGACCTGACGGCGGGGCGCATCGTCGTCGATCCGCCCGAGGGGCTGTTGGACTGACGCCATGCGCATCATCTTGCACGCGGGTTTCCACAAAACCGGGACCACCTCTGTGCAGCAGTTCCTGCGCGCCAATCGCGCGCCGCTGCGGCGGCACCTGCGCCTGTTCACCCGGTTGGGGCAGGAGCCGCTGTGCGACGCGGTGCGGGCGTTTTCGATCCAGCATGATCCGGTGGACCGTGCGGTACTGGCGGCGGAATGGGGGCGATTTCTGGCTGCGCTGGACCCGGACGACCCGCGCCCGGTGCTGATGTCGTCCGAGGATCTGGCGGGGCACATGCCGGGGCGGCATGGGCTGACGCATTACGACGCGGCCGCCACGATCCTGGCCGATCTGGCGGCGATGTTGCCAGCGGACGCAACCCTGACCGTGGCTTTTTCGCTGCGCGACATGCCGGCCTGGCGGCGCAGTTGCTGGGCCCAGCATGTTCGTGCCACGCGGCATGCCGGCGATCTGGACGCCTACATGACCCCGGTTACCGACCTTGCCGGGGATGCTCGGGCCGTGGCCATTGCACTGGCAGGCCACGCGCAGGTGGTGACCTGGGCGCTGGAGGATCAGGCAACAGCGCGCTTTGGCCCGGTGACGCCGCTGTTGGCCCTGGTTGCGTTGCCCGACCGGGTGCTGGCGCGGCTGAAGCCGCCCGTGCTGGCCAACCCCACCCTGCCGGATGCGGCGTTGGCGGAACTGCTGGCCTTGAACCGGTCCGCGCTGGATAGGGCCGCGCTGGCGGCGGCGAAACGCGCGGTGATTGACGCCGCGCGGGCCGCGCGGTAGCCCGCAGAGCATGACCGATACGCCAAAACCCCGTTCGCATGGCCGCCTCGTGCCGCGCACCAGCCTGCAACCGCGCGACCTGATGGCCGAGGCGGAATTGGCACGGGCGTTCACAGCGCGGGTGATCACGCTATTGCCGGATGCGTTTCCGGGCATTCTGGGCGACAGCCTGACGGGGCGCGCGCTGGCGCTGGGGGTGTGGCAATTGCAGGTGACCGACCTGCGCACATTCGGTCAGGGGCGGCACCGCAACGTCGATGACACGCCCGCCGGCGGTGGCGCGGGCATGGTGATCCGCCCCGATGTGGCGGCTGCGGCGATCCGGGCGGCGACAGCCGGTGCGCTCGGCCGCTGTCCCCTGGTGTATCTGTCACCGCGCGGGCGGCGGTTCGATCAGGCGATGGCGCGCGACTGGGCGGCAGGTGACGGTGTGACGCTGTTTTGCGGCCGGTTCGAAGGTCTGGACCAGAGGGTAATCGACGCTTTCGCAATGCAGGAAGTGTCGCTGGGCGATTTCGTCCTGACCGGCGGCGAAATCGCGGCGCAGGCGATGCTGGATGCCACGATACGGCTGCTGCCGGGTGTGCTGGGCAATGCCGACAGTGCGGTCGAGGAAAGTTTTTCCACCGGCCTGCTGGAGCATCCGCATTACACGCGACCCGCTGACTGGGAAGGCCGCGCCATCCCCGATGTGCTGCAATCGGGCAATCACGCGCGGATTGCCGCGTGGCGGCAGGCCGAGGCGGAACAAATCACGCAGGACCGGCGCCCGGATCTGTGGAATGCCAAGCGCACGCCCTGATCACGCTTGATCCGCCGGACTGACGAGCCTATAGAAACCTTGCCCGCAGCCGATTCCGGCTAGTGGGCCGTTTTTCATTTGTGTGCCGGTTTGCGTCGACCGGCCCCGAGAAACGGCAAGACCGATAACAGGCGGACCATTCTCCGGCGGGCGCGACAGCGGACCCGAGGACGACCGGGAGTTCCGGACCGCTGCACACCGTCACGGGCCAACCGTGCGCAACATAGGAGTTGATCAGATGAACCTGATCGCACAGATCGAGGCGGAACAGATCGCCGCATTGGGGAAAACCATCCCCGATTTCAAGGCCGGCGACACCATTCGCGTCGGCTACAAAGTGACCGAAGGCACCCGGTCGCGCGTGCAGATGTACGAAGGCGTCTGCATCAGCCGCAAGAACGGATCGGGTATCGCCGGATCGTTCACAGTGCGCAAGATTTCGTTTGGCGAGGGCGTGGAACGGGTGTTCCCGCTGTATTCGACCAACATCGATTCGATCACCGTGGTCCGTCGCGGCAAGGTGCGTCGGGCGAAACTGTATTACCTGCGGGATCGTCGCGGCAAATCGGCCCGGATTTCCGAGGTCACGAACTACAAACCCAAATCCGACGCTGCGGTCTAAGGAGCACCACGATGAAAAAGGGCATTCACCCCGACTATCACTTCATCGAAGTGAAGATGACCGACGGCACCACCTTCAAGGTCCGTTCGACCTGGGGCAAGGAAGGCGAGACGATGTCGCTCGACATCGACCCGACCGTGCACCCCGCATGGACCGGCGGCGGCCAGCGCCTGCTGGACACCGGCGGCCGCGTGTCGAAGTTCAAGAACAAATATGCCGGTCTGGGTTTCTGATCCAACCTGTGTTTTTACGGCGCGCGCCGCTCCGGATCGGAGCGGCGCTTTGCATTCGGGCCGTTGCTGCGGTCCTTCCGCGTGAGTTTGCTTGAAGCAACGCGCCGGATAGGATAGCGCCTGCCCCCAATCGAAACCCAAGGGGATGCACCCGATGTCGCATATCATCGTTGTCGGCAACGAAAAGGGTGGTGCCGGCAAATCGACCGTGTCGATGCATGTCGCAACGGCACTTGCGCGGTTGGGATTTCGCGTCGGCGCGCTGGATCTGGATTTGCGCCAGCAATCCTTTGGACGCTACATCGAAAATCGCCAGAAATACCTGGCGGCCGAAGGGCTGGTTTTGCCCTCGCCCGTTCTGTGCCCGTTGCCCGCGGCGGATGCCGGTGGATTGCAACAGGGGAAAAACCCCTTTGACCATCGTCTGGCGCAAGCCATCGACGTGCTGGAACCCGACAGCGATTTCATCGTGATCGACTGTCCCGGATCACACACACGGCTGTCTCAGGTGGCGCATTCGCTAGCCGATACGCTGATAACGCCGTTGAACGACAGTTTCATCGATTTTGACCTGCTGGCGCGGGTCGATACCGATGGCCGAAAAATCCTTGGCCCGTCGGTCTATGCCGAAATGGTCTGGTCGGCGCGGCAGATGCGGGCGCAGGCGGGGCTGCGGCCCATCGACTGGGTGGTGCTGCGCAACCGGCTGGGCGCGCAGAACATGTTCAACAAGCAAAAGATGGAAGAGGCGCTGGAAAATCTGGCCAAGCGCATCGGTTTCCGCACGGCGCCGGGGTTTTCCGAGCGGGTAATCTTTCGCGAACTGTTTCCCCGTGGGCTGACCCTCTTGGACCTTCGCGACGTTGGCGTGCGCAATCTGAACATCTCGAACGTCGCTGCACGGCAGGAATTGCGCGATCTGGTGACCGCGCTGCGTTTGCCGGGGGTCACGGCCGATTTCTGATCCGCGCCCGACGGCGTCAGGTCGCGGAGCGCAACGACCGCCCGTGCGTCAGGGCCAAAGCCAGACCAAGGCAGGCAATGCCACTGCCCGACCAGATCGCCAGCGCCGCAAGGATCGGCACCTGGAAAATCGCCAGCGCCAGTATCGCACAGCTTAGACCGAACGCACTGCTGAACAGGGTCAGAACACAGGCCATCTCACGCATCCCTTCGTTACATGACTGTTATATTTGCGCCGACCTGAGGCGGAAATGGGGCAGTTTGACGGTGGCTTTACGGAGAATACCCCGAAAATTCGGCGATCGATTCGCCAGACTGAGCGGGGTCAGGCCGATTAGCGTCGCACTGCGAACCCGTCAGCCGCGACCGGCCAGCCGTTTTAGCGCGGTCCGCAGCATCGCCGCCTGATCCGGTGCCAGCCCCGCTACCAACGCCGCATCATGCGCCCGCGCGATCGCGGACAGGTCGCGATAGGCCGCCTCGCCGGCTGTGGTCAGGGTCAGGAATTCACTGCGGCGGTCGGCATCACCACGGGTGCGGGTCAGGAACCGCTTGGCTTCCAGCGCCGACACCGCCCGGCTGATCTTGGTCTTGTGCATCCGCGACCGCGTGCCGATGTCGGTCGCGGTCATCCGCCCGTACAGCCCCAGATG
>JBBRCF010000197.1:0-4650 GCA_038205135.1 Rhodobacterales bacterium | reverse complement strand
CGTACAATACGTGCCCGATCAGGGCGACCCAGGCGATGCCGCTAAAGTTCAGGAAAAATGGCAGGCCCGCAATGGCCGTGATCCCGCCGATTGCAAACACCCACAACCCGAACCCATAGACCGCCGACGGCAGCAACCAGTGACTGTCGCCCAGCACCGCGCGCCACGCCGGGGCAAAGATGAACAGCCACCCGACCGGATAGCCGATCAGACCGACCAGATAGAAATGTACGAAATAGCCGGCGAAATCGTTGTTGGGCAGGCCAAGGCTGCCCAGCAGGCTGATCGCCAGTCCATGCGGCGACAGGTTCGCAAACCCCAGTCCGGGGCTGACGACCTGACCCCAGAAATCAAAGGCAAGAGTAGCAAAAAAGCCCGAGATGAACATCAGGCCCAAAGTCTTTACATCCAGCGCAGGCAGGGCGCCAAAGGGCTGGGTGGCGATGGTCGGAGAACGCATGGGGTGTCCTGTCATAAGCACGAGTTGCGAAGTCATGCCGCCATGCCACCATGCGGCACGAACTCCGGTCAACGCCGATGACGGAATGTGCCCGCAGGGTCACCGACTGTTTATCGGATGTTTCAGTTTGCCGTGGCGGCGGCTACAGCGCCTCGAACCACGTCAACGCCATGTCGGTCCAGCCATCTGGCACCAGATGCCCGCCCGGAAACAGCGCGAATTCCAGATGTCGGCCACTGTCGCAGCCGTCCCAGCGCCGGCGCCAGAACGCACCGGTTTCGGCAAACGTGCCGGGGTTGGGGCGGCAACCGTTCACCGCGCGCCAGATCTGCATCGCCTGCCACACGTCGCCCTGCGCGATGACATCGGGGGTGTTCAGCGACGTGCCGCCGCGCAGGATGCGGCCTTCCAGCGGAACCACGCTGTCGGCCCAGCCATGGGTCTGGAACAGATCGACCGGCCCGGCGCAGCCCTTGGGCAGCGGATACCAGAACGCCCCTGCCACCGGCAGATAGGCGGCAAAGGCCGCGGGCGCCGCGCAGGCCGTATAGCTGGTCATTGCGCCGCCCAGCGAAAATCCCCCCAGCAACACCCGTGCCGGATCGATGCCGTGCCGCGCTACCGCGTCGTCGCGCACCGCCTGCAGGAACGCGATTTCGTCGCGCGGGCCGGGGCGCATCGGATAGAACGCCCAGGTGCGGCCGGTTTCCGCGTTGGGCGCGGGGCGCGGGATGCCATCAGGCGCGATCACCGCATACCCGCGCTTCAACGCTGCATCGACTACGCCGCGCATCTTCATGGTGCCCAGACCACTGCTGCCAAACCCGTGCAGGAACATCAGGGCCGGTGTCCCGGTGCCTGCCGTCGCCGGCAGTTCGATGTGATAGCTGCCCATCGGGATCTTGCAGACCTCTGGCACATTCACGCAACCGGCCTGCGCGGCGGTCGCGCCGCACAATAGGGTCAGAACCGTTGCGATCCGCCGATACCACGGCGTGATGTTGTTCCGGCGCATGTCATGTCCTTTTTCCGGGATACCTCGCGGCGGCAAAATCGCCCGGCAGCAGAATCGCCCGATGTCACAGACGCAACCATAGGCCGGCCATCCTGCCTGAGAAGGGCCTGTTTTCCGCCCGTCACACGGTCCAGCGATAAAGCCAGACTTCGCCCAGCATTGTCCCGTCGAGGAACTGCAATTCCGCGCGCAATTCGATGCTGCGCGCCGTGCCGGGCCGCAACACAAAGGTCATGCGCGGCCCGCCGGTGGCCGGATTGCGTTGCAGGATCGTGGATCTGACCGTGCCCGCCGACGCAAACACCGCGCCCACCACCTGTGTCAGATCGGCGGACAGGGTCGAACCTGGCGCATAATCGATTGCAAACACGATCCCGTCGCTTTGGCCGCGTCCGGCGCGCGTGTTGATGACCTGCAGGCCCGCCCCATGCGGCAGCGCCGGCGACCATGTCATGTCATAGGCAAACGCCAGACTTGCGCCGGCGGCGACGGGCTCCGCAGGGCGCCAATAGGCCACGATGTTGTCGGCCACCTCGGTGTCGGTCGGGATTTCCACCAGAACCACCGCACCTTTGCCCCAACTGCCGCGCGGCGCGACCCACAGCGACGGGCGGCGATGATACAGCGCCTCCAGATCGGCGAAATCCTCGAAATCCTGCGCGCGCTGCATCAAGCCGAACCCGCGCGGATCGCGGTCCTCAAAGGCGCTGGATTGCAGGCTGCGCGGATTGGCCAGCGGCCGCCACAGCGTTTCACCCGCGCCGTTGTGGACCAACAACCCGTCACTGTCATGCACGGCGGGACGGAAATCGGAAAACCTGTCGCGGTTGGTTTCGTCGAACTGGAACATCGAGGTCAGGGGGGCCACACCGATGTGGCGCAGCGGGCGGCGGGCGAAAATCTCGGCCTCCACAGCGATGACCAGCCGCGCGCCGGGGCGGATGCGGAACCGGTAGGCCCCGGTGCAACCCGGCCCGTCGAGCAGGGCGTGGATCACCAGATCGGGCGCATCCGGCAGCGGTCGTTCGATCCAGAACCGGCGAAACTCGGGAAATTCCTCGCCGGTCGGTTCGGCGGTATCGATCGCCAGCCCGCGCGCCGACAGGCCATAGATCTGCCCGGTGCCGATGCCGCGAAAATAACTCGCGCCCTGAAACACCGCGAATTCGGTGAATATGCCAGGGGTTTCCAGTTCGGCCCTCAGGCGAAACCCGGAATAGCCCAGACTGTCGTCCACCGGCAGGTCGGGGAATGTGTCGGTCCTGTCGAAATGGCCGATGTCGAACAAGATCTGCCGCGCCGCGCCGCCTTCGACCACGTCGATGCGCACCGGGGCAGGGTAGAACAGGCCGGGCGCGAACAGATCGACGCGGAACGGCGCATTGCCCTCGGCCTGCCACAGCGCCATGCGGCTGTCGAACCAGATCGATCGGTAGGTGTCATAATCGATGGCGGTCCAGGCCTTTGGCACCTTGCGCGGCGCGGTATAACGCCGGGTCGCCAGGGCGCGCGCCATGTCCCGCAGGTCGGCGGGCTGGAATGGCGCGGCGGTGCCCAGTTGCACGCCGGGCGCATCCTGCCCCCGTGCGGGCAGGGCCGCCAGCGTCAGCAGCCCGGCCAGAACATCGCGACGGATCATGTGTTTCCCTTGGGTGTCGCGCGCGGTGCCTGCCAGGGCGGCGCTTTGAACCAGGCAGCAGCGTAAGCCACCCCGATGATCAGCGCCATGCCCAGCAGGTTGACCAGCGTCATCGAAAGCAGGGACGCGCCACCCTCGACCAGCACCACGCCCAACAGCCGCGCCAGAAACATCGACGCGACGAACACCGCCAGTGACTGCTGGCCCACCTTGAGGATCACCGCCATCGTGGTGCGCCAGACGCGCGCCACCGTACCATTGCCCGCAGGCGGCGCCAGCCGTTTGCCACCCGCCCCGACGGCGACCCACGCCAGATACGCCAGCGCCAGAAAATGGGCATAGCGCAGGATGCCGAAATCTGGCTTGTCGATCAGCAGATGGATCGCGCGGTTCCAATCCGCCAGCATTTCATAACGAAACAGCGTCGGCACATGCGCCAGCGGCAAGGTCAGCACCAGAAACGCTATGGCCAGCGCGATCAGCCGGCGATCCACCGGCGGCGCAGGCAACCAGCCCGACATGAAGGCAAAGCCGGTAAAGAATACCAGTTGCCAGCCGAACGGGTTGAAAAACCACGGCCGGTCCGTCCAGGGTTCGGCGGGCAGTTTCAGCATCCCGGCCTGCGCGACCGTCCAGATCGCGATCACGGCGGCAAAGGCCAGCACGCGATGCACGCCCGCCAGCCCGACGATCACCGGTAACATGATCAGGATGCCGATATACATTGGCAGCACATCGAAATAATTCGGCACGTAGGTCAGCGTCAGCAGCCCCACCAGATTGGCCTGCGTGTCGTTGAAAAACGGATACAGATTCAGGTCGCCGACATAATCAAACGTGGCGAACGGGCTGGCATTGATCAGCGCCATGCTGCCTGCGACCGCCAGAAACAGCCCGACATGTGCCCAATAGACCTGCCAGACGCGAAACGCGATCCGCGCCGTGCCAAAGCCCCAGCCGTGATCGCGGAACACTTTGCCGAACGCGGCGGCGGAGGCCATGCCCGAACAGAACACGAAAATCTCTGTTGCATCGGAAAATCCGAACCGGGCGGGAATATACAGCGTCGCCCAGTTGCCGGGGATATGCGCGATCAAGATGATGAACATCGCCAGCCCGCGAAAGAAATCCAGCCGCGGATCACGCAGGGACGCGCTGCTGCGTACGGGTTGGCTGGCGGGAGCTGTCTGCGCCGCGGGCGGCAACGTCACGACAAGGCGGGTTGTGGCTACGGTCTTTGCGTCGGAGGACGCGTTTTTGGGCGCACGCTGGGTCATTCGGCAGCACAGGATGTGGCCACGGCCTGCAGGTCCGCGATCTGCGCGCTGCGGGTCCGGGCAAACCGGTCGGCCTGACCGGCACGCCGTTTGGTGCGGTCGGCGAGGATCGCCGTGACCGCATCGAACCGGCCCGAGCGGATGCCGGCATCGACGGTGATCCGGTCGAACACGTCGCGCTGCGCATGACTGCCGCCGATCGCTACCATCGAGGCGCGCGCGGCCTGCAGTTTGCTGAACGCGCGAGCGTGGCGTCCTT
>JBBRCF010000196.1:0-4667 GCA_038205135.1 Rhodobacterales bacterium | reverse complement strand
TGTCACGATGGCTGGCTCCCAGACCCTCTCGTTCGCCGCCGTCGGAACGAGCAACTCGCTCGGCGGCTTCGTCGACAATGTGTCGATTGCGGCCATTCCTGTTCCGGCGGGCGGCTTGCTGCTGATCGGCGCGCTTGGTGGTCTGGCTGCGCTGCGTCGCCGGCGCAAGACTGCCTGATCTTTCGAACAGAAGGTTTGATGCAGAATGCGCCCCCATCCGGGGCGCATTTTCTTTTGGCGGTGCGGCATTGCGGACTGTCGGTCCTGCCCGGCACGGGACGGTGACTCGCCTCGCAGGATGCGCAGTCAGGATGGCTTGTTTGGCAATGACGAGTTCACGCCGGCGTCTGCAAACGCCGCTTCGGTGCCTCTGCCGGCCGGCTGTCTGCTGCTGGCTGGTGCGCTGGGTGGCTTTGCCGAGCTGCGCCGCCGCAAGACGGCCTGATCACACGGCTCTGACAGATGATACACGGGGGCCGGTGATCCGGCCCCCGTCTTTCATGGCAACGCCCTTGCCCGAAGCGCCCCGAGATTCGCGGTATCCGGACGCTGGCTTGCGAACTACCACCTGAAGAATTGCAATGCCAAAAGCATTATCTTTATAGTTGTGTCCCGCTGCTTTAGGGTTTGGAAATCCAAAAAAGACCCGGCTACCGCCCTATTTTCGGCGCAATCCAGGCGATGGAAATTGAAAATTTCCCTTGAATGTGCAATAAATCGCCATGCCCGATTGGCGGCATCTTTTGGAGGTTGACATGGCTTTGATCGCAGGGAATGCCGCAGGCGTTGACGACACGCTGCATGGCACACGTGACGCCGACGTCATAAAAGGCTTCAGCGGCGACGATGTGATTTTCGGCGGGCGCGGTGCGGACACGATCGTGGGTGGGCAGGGCAACGACGTGCTGTTCGGCGGCCTTGATGCCGACACCTTTTCCTTCTCTGCGGGTCACCTCGGCAACGGCGAGACGGATTACATTGCCGATTTCTCGCTTAATCAGGGCGACACGCTGCATTTCCTCGACTCGGGCCTGATTGACGGAGTTGAACAGGACTTCGAAGTCCTCTCCGTGGTCCGTCAGTACCTGACCGTGACCGAAGGCGTCAACGGCACCGATCTGCGCAACAACGTCGATACCGGTACCGACATCATCTTCTCCGTGAGGAACTCGGTTACCGGCGCGACGCAGGACATCGTGCTGCTCGATGCCTGGTCGGGCAGCATGAATGCGCAATGGGAAGCGTATCTTGCCACGCTGGGCCTGTCTTTTACCGACATGGTCTGATCGAGAAGCGTCTGGCCCTGAAAACAGATCGGGCGGCGGCGTGTTGCCCCCCCCGGTTCTTTTTGCGGTCAGCCGTAGTAGCTGTAGCCGTAATCCGGTCCCATGAAGCGGCATTTGTTCAGAACCACGCCCATCACATTGGTCTGGGTGGCCAATTCGCGCTCGCAGGCGTCGATTTCCTTGATGGTGGTGGCCTCGGCGCCGGCGATCAGCAGCACTGCGTCGACCTGACCCACAAAGGCCATGGCGTCGTCGCTGACCAGCATCGGCGGCATGTCGAACAGCACGACATCGGGCCGATACAGCGCCTCGATCGCGGCCAGCGCCGGGGGTACGCCCACGCTGTGAAAGAGTTCGGCCGGGTTGCGGACCTGCCCCTGATTGGTCGCCAGCGCCAGGTTGCCGCCATGGCGGAGCGCCACATCCGCGAAGTCCGCCCGCCCTTCCAGCACCTGTGCCATGCTCGACCTGCCTGTGATGCCCAGCATTCGCGCCAGCGAAGGCCTGCGCAAATCCAGTTCGGCCACGATGGTGCGAAGGTCGGACTGGCGGGCAAGGCTGAAGCCGAGGTTCAGCGTGATCGTGCTTTTGCCGCAGCCCTGCGTGGGCGAGGTTATGGCCAGCCGGCGCCAGTTGTTGGCGCGCATCTGCTGCAGCACCTTGGTGCGCATCACATCGAAGGTGGCGGCTTCGCGCCCGCCCTGAAAGGATACGATGCGATTGGCGGCCATCCGGGCCGGATCGGCGGTGAAGGGCTGCAGCGCGGCCCAGGCCGCATCTCTGGCCGGAGGGCGCGCCTCTGGTGCAACGGCCTCTGGCATTCCGCTCTCTGGCGCGACGGGTGCGCGGCCCGCCGTGTCACGCAGGTCGGCCCGCTCGGCGCGGGCCCGTTCGATCGCGGCCTGTATCTTTTCCATCTCTGATCTCCTAGGCCACAGCCGGGCGGACGGTCTGCGCTGCGCTCAGCCGGTCGGTCACCCACTCGATCATCTGGTCAAGCGGCATGAAATAAGTGTTCACCGCCCAGGCGGCCGCCGGCAGTCCGACCGCCAGCAGCAGCACCAGCGTCACCCGGCGAAGACGGCGACGGCGCATTTCGGCCAGCGTGTCGATAAAGGGCAGCGTGGCAAAGGGCGCAATCCCCAGACGGGAGGTCAGTTCAACCGGCCGGCGAATACCCTTGCGCAGAAACTCCAGCAGCGCCACCAGCACCAGACCCAGCGTGAAACCACCGCCCACACCGGCCGCCGCGATCAGCGGGCGGTTCGGGCTGGTCGGCTCGCGCGGGGCAACTGCCTGTTCGATGACAGAAATGCGCTGCCCCTTGGACAGCGCCTCGATCACGTCACCGGTTTGGGCCCGGGCCCGCTTGGCCACCGCGTCGTCATACTGGGCCCGGACGTTTTCATAGTCGCGCAGCAGCGTGTCCAGCGCCAGGGCATTGGCGGGTGTGGCATTGATCGAAGCTTCCAGTACCGCCTGTTGCGCCTTTATCTCGGCGGGCAGCCCGGCCATGGATTCCAGCTGCCCGTCGATGTCGGCAAGCTGGATGTCATAGGCCGACATCGCGGCGCCGCTGGCATCCACATCGCCGCCGCCAGCAGCCCGCGTCGCCACCACGCCTTCCAGCGCGGTGATCTGGGCTGCCAGCAGCTTTACCTTGGGGTTCTCGGGCGAGAGCACGACCTGGAGCGCCGACATCTGGTCGCGCAAGGTCTGCAGCTGGCGCTGTTCGGGCGTCTGGTTCTGCACGGGCACGCCACCATCGACAGCGCCGGTTGCATCATACAGCCGCACCAGCCGGGCGCGGCGGTCACGCAGATCGGCCTCTTCGCGCGATGTCAGCACCAGACGTTCCTGCAGGGCAATCATCTGGCTGCGGCGGAATTCCAGACTGTCATTCAGGGCGTCACGATTCTTTTCCTTGAACTCCAGGATCGTGGCATTGCGGCTGGCCAGTATTTGCTCCAGCCGCACCACCTCCTGCTCGAAGAATTCCAGCGTCTGCCGGGCCACCCCGGTGCGGAGCGCCACATCTTCCTGCAAGATCAGGGTCACCACATCATTGGCCACCGCCGCCGACAGCGCCGCAGTCGGGGCCTCGAACCCCACTCGCACCAGTATGGCCTGCGCCGGGCCGCGCGCCACCGGGCCGCCGGTGGTAACGATGCCGATACGTTCGCGCAGGTCCTCGACGATCTCGTCGGCGTTCATCGTGCCGAAGGGTCGGCCCGGCAGACTCTGGCCCGCATAGATCTGCAGACGGTTTGCCATTTCCAGCAGGGTGCCGCGGCTCAGGATGCGCTGCCGGATGATCTGCAACTGTTCGGTGGCCTGGGTCTGCACGGTCGAGGCCGCCAGCTCGTCCGGGATCTGCTCGGATTCCACCACAAGCAGCGCTTCGGCGCGGTAGAGGGTCGGCAGTTCGCGGGCCAGCGTGATCCCGACCGCCGCGCCGGTCACCAGAATAAGCAAGAACCAGTGCAGGCGGCGCAGAAAAAGCGTAAGATAGAAATGGAAGTCCATCAGCTTACTCTGCCCTTTGCTTTTGGTTGATCAGTAACAGCGGTGGCAGCGCCTCACGGCGGCGGACGGCAAAGAACACCCCATCGTCCAGAACCTGCTGCACGGTCAGCCGTATGACGCGCTTGTCGTTTTTTGTATAGGCATAGACCATCGAAAGATCACAGAGCTGATTGACCAGGCGGGGGACGCCACCGGTATTGTCATGTACCACCTCGACAGCCGGCAAGGTAAAGATGTCCTCGGTCGCCCCGGCCACCTGCAACCGGTGCCGGATGTAGTTGCGCATGGTGGGACGGTCCATCGCCTCCAGATGGAAGGCCGCCGAAACGCGCTGTGCAAATTGCATGAGGTCGGGTCGGCGCACGAAATCGCGCAGTTCGGGCTGGCCCACCAGCACCAGCTGCAACAACTCGTCCTTGTTGGAGTTTATGTTGGTGAACATCCGCAACTCCTCCAGGCTTTCCCGGCTGAGGTTCTGCGCTTCGTCGAAGATCAGGATCACCCGGCGACCGGCGGAATATTCCGCGATCAGATAGTTCTGGAAGCGCCCGAAAAGATCGACATAGGTTTCCTGCGGCCCGGCAGGCTGCGCCAGAGCCAGTAGCACCCAACGCAAGAGCTCGCCCCGGTCACCATGGGCGTTGGAGACAAGACCCACCCGCACATCAGGCCCGACCGAGGCGATCAGGTGATGCAGCAGTGTCGTCTTGCCCGCTCCTACCTCGCCGGTGATCAGCGTGATCGGGGCCCGGGTCAGGATGCCGTATTCCAGGATGGCAAAGGCCCGCTTATGAGCAGGCGACCAGTAGATGAAACCCGGGTCCGGAACCAGCGAGAAGGGGCGCTCGGTCAATC
>JBBRCF010000195.1:0-4917 GCA_038205135.1 Rhodobacterales bacterium | reverse complement strand
ATGATGACCGAGCTTGCCGTGTCGGCCTGAGACATCCGCCACCGGAGCGGGACACCCCTCCGGTGGCAACCACATTCATCGGCGCGCCTGACCCGAACGGCCAAAGGTCGACGGCAGGACCGCGCCAGCGCCGCACAGTCGGCGAAGTCAGATTGGAAGTCGTATCATGAATAAGAGCCTCATTGGAGCACTGCTTGTCGCCCTCATCGCAGCAACGGGCTGGTATTGGACCCAAGGCCGGACCACCGAAGAACCCGTTTCCGCCGCGGCGCCGGACGCCTCGCAGGTCCTGGTCGGAGCGCCAATGGCGGAAGTCATCGTACCGGAAGGACTTTCGGCTCAGGCCCGGCAGGGGGAGACATATTTCAACGCGGTCTGCGCCTCCTGCCACGGCCCGAATGCCGCCGGACAAGACGGCGTTGCGCCACCGCTGGTGCATCGCATCTACGAGCCCGGCCACCACGGGGACATGGCCTTCGTTCTGGCGGCGCGGAACGGGGTGAGAGCGCATCATTGGCCGTTCGGCGACATGCCACCGGTCGAAGAGCGACTGACGGATGGTGAATTGGGTGCGATCGTTGCCTACGTGCGCGAGTTGCAGCGCGCCAACGGGATCAACTGATGGGGTGGAATACCAGTTCGGCCCATGTTAGCGCACCCGCAGAACCGGTATGAGGCTCGGCATCCTCATTCTGGCAGGTGTCGCCCTTTTGGGAACCATCTGGGCTGCGTTCCATCTGTTTGCGCGCGAAGGGGCAGCAGTGGCGCGCGGTGGCGTCCTGTACGATGCGAACTGTGCCGCCTGCCACGGCGGAAATCTGGAGGGTCAGCCCGACTGGCAAAGCGCTGGGTCGGACGGCCGTCTCCCCGCGCCACCCCATGACGCTACCGGCCATACCTGGCATCATTCGGACGCCGATCTGACCGCCTACATCACCCTTGGCGGCGCGGAGGCGCTGGCGCAGATGGGCGTGACCTTCGACAGCGGCATGCCGGGGTTTCAGGACGTGCTGACTGCGGACGAGATCGCGGACATCATGGCCTACATCAAATCGCACTGGCCCGAGCGCGAGCGCCAGTTTCAGGCGGAGCGGAGCGTGTCCGACGGTGAATGACCGGACTGCGCAGATCTGGGCGGCTCACACCGAAGCCACAGGATACCCAGCCTCTGCCAGCGCCGTCCTGACGCGCGCCGCATCAGTGCTGCTTTCGACCGAGATCCGTCGCTCCGCCATATCGAACTCGATCTGTGCCGCCGGGTCGAGGGCGTGGATTGTCTTTTCGACCGTCGCCTTGCAGTGGCCGCAGCTCATGTCGGGAATGTGGAACGTTTGCATGCGCCTCTCCTTTTTTGGTTTGTCTATAGATCAACGCGCCGCAACCGCAGTGCATTCGTGATAACCGAGACCGAAGACAAGCTCATCGCCGCCGCCGCGATCATCGGCGACAGCAACAATCCGGTGACCGGATAGAGCAGACCCGCCGCAACTGGTACGCCAACCGCGTTGTAGGCGAAGGCGAAGAACAGGTTCTGCTTGATGTTGCGCAGCGTGGCGCGGGCGAGTTTTCGCGCCCGCACAATGCCCATCAGATCGCCACCCAGCAGGGTGATGCCGGCACTTTCCATCGCCACATCCGCCCCGGTGCCCATGGCGATGCCGACATCGGCGGCGGCCAAGGCTGGGGCGTCGTTCACCCCGTCGCCCGCCATGGCGATCTTGTGTCCATCCTTGCGCAGCTGATCGATCAACTTTTTCTTGTCTTCCGGCAGGACGCCGGCGCGCACTTCGTCGATGCCAAGCGTCGCCGCCACCGCCTGCGCGGTGCGTTCATTGTCGCCGGTCGCCATGATCACCCGCAGACCTTGGGCGTGCAGTTCCTTGATCGCTTGCGCGGTCGACTCCTTGATCGGATCGGCCACTGCAACGATGCCCGAAAGGGCACCGTCGACCGCGACGAACATTGCCGTCTTGCCCTCGGCACGCAGGGCATCGGCCTTGGCTTCGGCCTGCGTCGTCTCAAGGCCCATGTCTTGCATCATTGCCGTGTTGCCAAGGGCCACGGCGCGTCCGCCGACAGTGCCGTGCACGCCCTTGCCCGTGACAGCCTCGAAATTTGCCGCCTCTTGCCGCACGGCGCCCTGCGCCTCCGCCCCTTCGACAATGGCTTCGGCGAGGGGATGCTCCGAGCCGCGCTCCAGCGCTGCGGCCAGCGAGAGAATGTCAGCCTCGGAGACCTCGCCCAGGGCCACGGTATCGGTCAGTTTCGGCTTGCCCATGGTCAGCGTGCCGGTCTTGTCGACGATCAGCGTATCGACACCTGCCATGCGTTCCAGCGCCTCGGCATCCTTGATCAGCACACCCGCCTGCGCTCCGCGCCCGGCGGCCGTGGTGATCGAGATCGGGGTGGCAAGGCCCAACGCACATGGGCAGGCAATGATCAGAACCGAGACGGCAGAGGCGATGGCAAATACCAGCACCGGTTCGGGCCCGAAGATCATCCACATCACAAAAGCGAAAATCGCCACCCCGACCACGGTCGGCACGAAGATCGCCGAGACCCGGTCGGCCATGCCTTGAATCGGCGCACGCGAGCGGCGCGCGTTCGACACCATGGCCACGATCTGCGCCAGCACGGTATCGGCGCCGACCTTGCCCGCCTCGATCACCAAAGAGCCGTTCTTGTTGATCGTGGCCCCGGTCACCGCATCGCCCGGACCCTTCTCAACAGGCATCGACTCGCCGGTCAGCATGCTTTCGTCCAAGCTGGATCGACCCTCGATAACCACCCCATCGACCGGCACCGCATCACCGGGGCGCAGGCGCAACCGGTCGCCTTCCATGATGTTTTCCAGCGGCGCGTCGTATTCCGTGCCATCTGGCAGGATCCGCCGCGCGGTCTTTGGTGCGAGGTCGAGAAGTGCGCGAATCGCGTCACCGGTGCGTTCCCGCGCTCGCAATTCCAGCACCTGGCCTACGAACACCAGCGCGATAATGACGACCGCGGCTTCAAAATAGGTGCCGACACCTTGGCCCATCCGATAGACTTCGGGGAAGACGCCCGGCAGGAACGTTGCCACGATTGAATAGAGATAGGCCGCAGCCACGCCGAGGCTGATCAGCGTCCACATGTTGGGCGAGCGGTTCATCAGCGAGTCCCAGCCGCGTTTGAAGAAAGGCAAGGCCGCCCAAAGCACGATGGGTGTCGCCAGCACGAACTCCAGATAACTGGCCATCTGATGTCCGATCCAGTCGCGCACAGGCATGCCAACGAGCTCGCCCATCGTCAGGACGATGAGCGGGACAGCCGCCGCCGCCGATATCCACATCCGGCGCGTGAAGTCGGTAAGTTCCTCGCTGGGCTCGTCAGAAGGCACCATCGGCTCCAGAGCCATGCCGCAGATCGGGCAAGGCCCCGGCACGTCGCGGACTATCTCGGGATGCATCGGGCAGGTATATTGAACATTCGCGGGTGCAGGCTTCTTGCGTCCTTCCGCGCGACCCGAAGCGTAGAACCACGGATCGCCTTTAAATTTCGTCCGGCATTTGTCAGAGCAGAAATGGAAGGTCTTGTCCTCGAACTCTGCGTGCCGCGTGTCGGGCCCGACCGCGACCGTCATCCCGCAGACCGGATCCTTTGCCGTCTCAGCCCCTTCGGGAATGTCCGACTTTGCGTGCTGATGATCGTGGTCCATATCCTGCCGACTTTCTTTTGACTTGTTGCAGCGTGAGGCACCCACTTACTGGAACCTCAAGCTATTTTTCATGCTGATCGAGATCGTTCTCGCCTACGGGATTGCGAGCGAGAAAGACGCCCACGAACGCGAACACCCATGCCATGCCGATGACGCCAAATATGACGATCAGCGGATCTGACTGCCATTTCATCGCCGCGAAGGCGGTCAGGACCACGGCGTCCAGTGCGATCGCGGTCAACAGGACCCACCCCCGCGCCCCTATGTCGTGGCGGAGATTTCGGTAGACGCCCGCGTGAATAATGATGTCCATAACGAGATAGAAGAACGCGCCGAGCGAGGCGATGCGGCTGAGATCGAAGAAGACCGTCAGAAAACCTGCGATCACGACGGTGTAAACCAAGGTGTGGTCCTTGATCGTGCCGGGCATTCCGAAATGGCTGTGCGGGATCATCTTCATATCGGTCAGCATGGCCAGCATCCGGGACACCGCGAAAACGCTCGCGATCAACCCAGAGGCCGTGGCCACAAGCGCCAATGCTACCGTCAGATAGAAACCGGTCTGCCCGAGCGCAGGTTGGGCGGCTTCAGCAAGGGCATAGTCCTTTGCCGCCACGATGCGATCCAGCGGCAGACTGGAGCCTACTGCGAAGGCGACAAGCAGATAGACGACCACGCAGATTGCGATGGACAGCACGATGGCCCGGCCCACGTTGTGGTGCGGGTCGGTGACCTCGGCCCCGCTGTTGGTGATGGTCGTGAAGCCCTTGAACGCCAGAATGGAAAGGGCGACGGAGGCCACAAAGCCGGTTGCACCCGCATCCCTGCCGGTTGCCGCGAAGGTGATCCCGCTTGCCCAGAGGCCCGCCGCACCGAACAGCACAATCCCGCCGACCTTGATAACGGCCATGATTATGGACAGAAGTCCGACCGAGCGGTTGCCCGATATATTGATAAGATATGCTACTACGATCAACCCGACGCTAATGATCGGGACGAGGACGCTTTCCGGGTCGCCGCCAAAGGCCCGCAGCGTATAGACGCCGAAGGTCCGCGCGACGAGACTTTCGGCGATGACCATTGAAAGCGCCATGAGAAGTGCGGCACCAGCTGCGATCGTCGTCGGACCGTAGGCTTTCTTCAGGATCATCCCGACGCCGCCCGCAGACGGAAAGGCGTTTGACATCTTGATGTAGGTGTACGCGCTGAACGCGGTCACGATC
>JBBRCF010000194.1:0-5035 GCA_038205135.1 Rhodobacterales bacterium | reverse complement strand
GCAATGACCCGCGCCCCCATCAGTTTGCCCAGTTCCAGCCCGGTCAGACCGACGCCGCCGGCCGCGCCGGTGACCAGCAGCGTTTCGCCCGGGCGCAGCCGTGCGCGGTGGTCCAGCGCCAGATGCGCCGTGCCATAGGCGATCTGAAACGCCGCCGCGTCCGTCAGCGATACGGACGCAGGCAGGGGCGTCAGACGGTCGATCGGGAATACGCCATAGTCGGCCAGCCCGCCCTGACCGGCAAACACCGCCACCCGCGTGCCGGGCGGCGGGCCTGCGGTATCCGGGCCGAGCGCGTCGATGATTCCCGCCACTTCCATCCCCAGGGTGAAGGGAACGGCGGGCGTATCCTGATAGTGCCCCTTCAGCATCAGCAGATCCGCGAAATTCAGTCCGCAGGCTGCGATTCGGACCCGCGCCGTCCCGGGACCGGGGTCCGGGCGGGCGATTTGGGTCAGGGCAGGCGGCCCGCCGATCGCGTCAAGCCGATATGCTCGCATGGAAATCTCCGTCGGGATGCACATGTTTCAGGGGTGGGGCGGCGTGGCTGTGGCCCAGATCCACCGGGCGGCGCCAGCCGCGAGAATCAGAAGATCACAGCATTTTGACACGCAAAAAGAGAGTTTCTTTGACAAACGGTCGCCTTGGAGGGGTGCAAATTGCTTGCCGTAAGGGTGTAGTTATGGCAAGATGTATTATTAAGCCAGGCGCGGGTTCTGCGCTGGACCGGCTTTCGGGTTGGGTTCTGATGTGCTGATCCGATAGCGTTACAGAGTTTCGAGGAGTAAACGATGACACATCCCGTTGACGTTCATGTTGGTAAACGTATCCGCCATCGCCGCTGGCTGATTGGCATGACCCAGCAGCAGATTGCCGAACGTGTCGGCATCAAGTTTCAGCAGATCCAAAAATACGAAACAGGTGCCAACCGGGTCAGCGCGTCGCGGCTGTGGGACATCGCCGATACGTTGGAGGTGCCGGTCAGCTTTTTCTTTGAAGGGCTGCAGGCCGGCCATGTCGCTGGGTCGGATGCCGTGCCGGTCGATCTGATGGCCGACAAGGAAGCGCTGGAACTGATCCGCAGCTACTACGCGATCCCGGAAAACCAGCGCCGCCGGCTGTTCGAACTGGCCCGCGTGCTGTCCGACGTGGCCTGAAAACATGGCCTGGGCGCGGCGGCTTGAGCCGCCCTGCCGGTTGGGCTAAGGCTGGCGCGCGGCGGCACATGACTGCCGCGTGGCTCGGAAAACAAAGATGGAGCAAACAGAATTCGGTGCCGATGTGCGCCACCACCCCGCGCTGATCGCCGAATTAATGGTGACGGCCGAGGCGCTTGCCGATGTGGCGCGGGCCGCCATTCTGCCATGGTTCCGGGCCGATGCGCTGTTCGCCGATGACAAGGGTGCAGACCGGTTCGACCCCGTGACCGAAGGCGACCGGGCCGCTGAACGCGCCATGCGCGCGGTGCTGGCGCAACGGCGTCCCGATGACGCGATCCTGGGCGAGGAATATGGCGCGCAGGCCGGGTCCACCGGGTTGACCTGGGTGCTGGACCCGATCGACGGCACGCGCGGTTTTCTGGCCGGAACGCCAACCTGGGGTGTGCTGGTCGCGGTGTCGGACGCTGCCGGCCCGATTCTGGGCATCATCGATCAACCCTACATCGGCGAACGGTTCCGGGGCGGACCGGGCATCGCCGACCTGACAGGGCCATTGGGGCTGCGCGCCTTGCGTTGCCGGGCGGCACGGCCGCTGGCCGAGGCGATCGTGCTGACCACATTTCCGGAAATCGGCACGCCTGATGACCGCGCCGCGTTCACGCGGGTGGCGCAGGCGGCCCGGCTGGTGCGCTATGGCATGGATTGCTACGGCTATGCGCTGATCGCGGCCGGGCAGGTGGATCTGGTGATCGAGGCCGGGTTGCAGGCCTACGACGTGCATGCCCCAATTGCGGTCATTCAGGCGGCGGGCGGGATCGTGACCGACTGGCGGGGTGGCCCGGCCCAAGATGGCGGACAAGTGCTGGCGGCGGCGAATTCGGCGGTTCACGCCGAAGCGCTTGCGCTGTTGAACGGTTGAGCATCGCCGCCACCCGGCGTTAGGATCGCCCTGATCTTAAATAGGACGCCGCCATGCCCGATATCCTGATCCGTGCTGCCGACCATGTGCTGACGATGGATGACGCGCGGCGCGAATTGCGCGGGGCGGATCTGCTGATCCGGGACGGGGTGATCGCCGCCATCGGCGTGGCGTTGGATGCGCCCGGCGCGCAGGTGGTGCAGGCGGGCGGGTGTGTGGTGACGCCGGGGTTGGTGAACACGCATCACCATCTGTATCAGACCCTGACCCGGGCCGTGCCGGGCGGGCAGGATGCGCTGTTGTTCGGCTGGCTAAAAACGCTGTATCCGATCTGGGCGCGCTTCGGCCCGGTGGAAATGCAGATTTCCGCGCAGTTGGGGCTGGCGGAACTGGCGCTGTCGGGCTGTTCCACCACATCGGACCATCTGTATTTGTTCCCCAACGGGGCCGCGCTGGATGATACCATCCATGCAGCCGCCGAGGTCGGGTTGCGGTTTCATCCCACGCGGGGCGCGATGAGCATCGGGGAATCGTCGGGTGGCCTGCCGCCCGATGCGCTGGTGGAACGCGAGGCGGCCATTCTGAATGACATGATCCGCGTGGTTGACCGGTTTCACGATCCGCGCGACGGGTCGATGTGCCGCGTCGGTCTGGCCCCCTGTTCGCCGTTTTCGGTCAGCCGCGACCTGATGCGCGACACGGCATTGCTGGCGCGCGACAAGGGCGTGATGCTGCACACCCATCTGGCCGAAAACGACGAGGATATTGCCTACAGCCTGGCCCAGTTCGGCTGTCGTCCGGGGGAATATGCCGAAGGGCTGGGGTGGACCGGCGCGGATGTCTGGCATGCGCATTGCGTGAAACTGGATGCCCGCGAAATCGCGCTGTTTGCCCGCACGGGAACCGGCGTGGCGCATTGCCCCTGTTCCAATTGCCGCCTTGGGTCGGGGATCGCCCCGGTTCGCGCGATGCGGGACGCGGGCGTCAAGGTGGGGCTGGGGGTCGATGGATCGGCCAGCAATGATGCCGGAAATCTGGTGGCCGAGGCGCGACAGGCCCTGCTGCTGCAACGCGTGGCGCAAGGCGCGGACGCCATGAGCGCGCGCGAGGCACTGGAGATTGCCACGCGCGGCGGCGCCGATGTGCTGGGGCGGCCTGACGTGGGGCGGCTGGCCCCCGGCAAACGCGCCGATATCGCGATCTGGGATGTCAGCGGCGTTGAAAGTGCCGGCAGCTGGGATCCGGCGGCGATCCTGCTGGCAGGGCCAAGCCGCGTGCGCGATCTGTTCGTCGAGGGGCGGCAGGTGGTGGCGCGCGGCCACATGACAACCATCGACCTGCCGCTGGTGGTGGAACGGCAGAACCGGCTGGCGCGACAATTGAGGGACCGGACATGACACATGACTATGATGAACAGCGTCGCGAAACGCTGGCCAGTTTCAAGGCGATGAAGGGCGTGCAACTGCCTGCGCAGGCCGCAGTGGATTTCGTGTTCTTCATCGAAGAACTGGATGCCGACTGGGCCGCATTCGAGACCGCGTTGCGCAACGCCGGCTATACCCCGCGCCGTGACGAAGATGGCGAGACGCTGTATGCCCGATCCGGCCCGCTGCCGTTGACGCCGGAATCGATCTGGGACCACGAACGCGCCGCGACCGCGATTGCGCTGGCGCACGAGTTTTACCCGGACGGCTGGGACATCGTCGAATGACGGGCGTTCACATCGCAGTGTAGCGACGTGGTGGCAGGCGTTTCCTGCTGGATCGGTTCGGGCCCCGTCCCTAGGGTCACGGCGCAGCCAGCCCGGATCATGCCATGACCATCACAAACGAGACCGGTTTGGAAACCGCCCGGCCCGATTTTCGGTGGCTTTCGGTATTGCTGTGCGGCATCGGGGTGCTTGTCGTGCTGTCTGCCATGCATGGCGCGAATTACCGTGTGCCGGTGTTGGCTTTGGTCGGCGTCGGGCTGGGGTTTGTGCTGTTTCAATCCAGCTTTGGGTTCGCCGGGTCGTTCCGCGCGGTGCTGGAACGCGGCGATGCTTCGGGGTTCAAGGCACAGGCCGTAGCCTTGGCCGTCGCCAGCATGATCTTTTTTCCGTTGCTGGCGATGGGCAACCTGTGGGGGCAGAACCTTGGCGGGTTCGGGGCCGGGATTGGCGTCACGTTTCTGATCGGGGCGGTGATGTTCGGCGTCGGCATGCAGATCGGCGGCGGCTGCGCGTCGGGTACGTTGTTTGCGCTGGGCGGAGGCAACATGCGGCTGGCGATGACGCTGTTGTTTTTCATCATCGGGTCCGCCGTGGGGGCGGCGTCGCTGCATTGGTGGTGGGGGTTGCCGGCATTTCCGGCCGTGACCTCGCAGAAATTGCTGGGCTGGCCGGTCGCGCTGGCGCTGCATCTGGCGATTTTCGCGGCCATCTGGCGGTTTGCGCCGGGGCAGGCGCCGGCGCTGACGCTGCACCGGGGGTCATGGTTCGGGCCTTGGTCGCTGGTCACCGGGGCGGTTGGGCTGGCGCTGTTGAATGGCGCGACACTGGTGCTGGCGGGGCGGCCCTGGGGCGAAACCTATGCTTTTGCGCTGTGGGGGTCGAAATGGGCGTTGTGGGCGGGGATCGATGCGGCGGCCTGGCCATTCTGGCGCGGCTATCCGGCTCCGCTGACTACCAGCGTGTTTGCAGATATCACTTCGGTGATGGATTTTGGTATCATTCTGGGCGCGGCGCTGGCCGCGGTAATCAGCGGGCGGTTTGTGCTGGCCTGCCGTCTGCCGCCGAGCGCGTGGGCGGGGGCGGCGCTGGGTGGGTTCCTGATGGGCTATGGCGCGCGGCTGTCGGGCGGGTGTAACATCGGGGCGTATTTTTCGGCGCTGGCCTCGGGCAGCGTATCGGCCTGGGTCTGGGTCGCAGCGGCGTTCTTGGGCAGCTGGATCGGGTTGCGGCTGCGGCCGCTGTTTC
>JBBRCF010000193.1:0-5042 GCA_038205135.1 Rhodobacterales bacterium | reverse complement strand
CGTGGTCCGACCCGCATGCGGGCCGCTGGCCGCCGCCGCCGCGCCCGCGCCCGGTGTTGCTGTGGTCGCCCGAACCCGTATTCGGGCCATCCGGCCTGCGCCCGCCCGCCACGTTTCGCTGGCGCGGCCGTGATCACGCTGTGCTGCACACCGAAGGCCCCGAACGCATCGCCTCCGAATGGTGGCTGGATGACCCGGCCTGGCGCGCGGGACAACGCGATTACTGGCGCGTCATCACGGATCGCGGCGAGGCGCTGTGGCTGTTTGTCACCCGCGACCGCGCGCCGGGAGACTGGTTCTGCCAGGGCTCATTCTGCTGAACCGCGAAGTTTCTGTTGAACCAACAGCCCCTAGGCAAACCCCACCACCTGCGTTACGCCTTCGGCTCATGCGCCATACGCTGCCATATGCCCGCCCGGGACAGGTGATCGGCCTTCTGGGCGGGTCCTTTGATCCTGCCCATGAAGGCCACGTCCACATCACCCGCGAGGCGCTGAAACGCTTTGCGCTGGATCGCGTGTGGTGGCTGGTGTCGTCGGGCAACCCGCTGAAGGCGCATGGGCCTGCGGCCCTGCCGGCCCGCATGGCGCGCGCACAGGCCATCATGCGGCACCCGCGCGTGGTGATCACGGATATCGAGGCGCAGTTGGGCACGCGCTATACCGCCGCAACGCTGGCGGCGCTGCATGCGATCTATCCCGGCACGCGGTTTGTCTGGCTGATGGGGGCGGATAACCTGGTGCAGTTCCATCGCTGGCAGGATTGGCAGCAGATCATGGCCACCACGCCTCTGGGGGTGCTGGCGCGGCCCGGCCAACGGCTGCCCGCGCGATTGTCGCGCGCGGCGCGGATCGCCCAAGCCGCGGCGCTGCCCGAACGCATGGCGCCCCTGCTGGGGCAGTTGGCCCCGCCGGTATGGTGTTTCATCGACATGCCGATGGTGGATGCGTCATCATCGCGCATTCGTGCGCGGGGGGAATGGCGTCCCTGATCGATGCAGCACTTGCCCGCCCCCCGGCCTGCGGATTAGGCTGCAGGATATGGCGAATTCCTTTTCCAGACGCGCATTTCTGACGGCGGCGGCGATGGCTGCGGCGCTGTACCTGCCGGGCCTTGCACTGGCCGCGCCACCGAAAGTGTCCCTGCGCCCCCGCGCGCGGGCCAAAGCAGCAGCCGCACCGGCCACCGTCGCCACGCCAAAGCCGGTGGAAACCGTCGCCAGCATCCTGCAAAAGGCGAACCTGTCTGGCCAGACCGGTGCCGCCGCCGCCCATGCCGGCACAGGCCAGATGCGGCAAGGGTTGAACGCCGACACCGCGCTGCCGCCCGCGTCGGTGCTGAAGGCGATTACCGCGCTTTATGCGCTGGACGCGCTGGGGCCGGATCACCGGTTTGAAACCCGGCTGCTGGCCACCGGGCCAGTGTCTGGTGACAGATTGCAGGGCGACCTGATCCTGACGGGCGGCGGTGATCCGACGATGGATACCGACGCGCTGGCCGATCTGGCGCGACGGCTGGCTGCGACCGGCGTCAAACGCATCACGGGGCGGTTTCTGGTCTGGGGCGGCGCGCTGCCGTATCAGCGGCAGATCGATCCGGATCAGCCAGATCATGTCGGGTACAACCCCGCGATTTCCGGCCTCGCGTTGAACTACAACCGGGTGCATTTCGAATGGCGGCGCGAAGGGCAGGGTTGGGGCGTGGCGATGGATGCGCGATCCGCCAGTCTGCGGCCCGCGGTGCGCGGCGCCCGTGTGGCGATCGTGAACCGCGCGGTGCCGGTCTATACCTACGCCGATCAGGACGGGGTGGAAACCTGGACCGTTGCGCTGGCGGCACTGGGCAAGGGCGGATCGCGCTGGTTGCCGGTGCGGCAGCCCGATCTGTACGCCGCCGAGGTGTTTCGCGTGCTGGCCCGCGACCACGGCGTGGATCTGCCACGTGAAGTGCGGGCCGAGGCCGCGCCGCAGGGCCGCACGCTGGCGGCCCGGGTGTCAGATCCGCTGACCGTGATCCTGCGCGACATGTTGAAATTTTCCACCAATCTGACGGCGGAAATGGTGGGCTTGGCCGCAACGCGTGCCCGCACGGGGCGATTGCCCGCCAGCCTTGCAGCCTCGGCGGCGGACATGACCCGCTGGGCCGAAACCACGCTGGGCCTGTCGGGGCACCGCTTTGACGACCATTCCGGCCTGTCGGAATCGTCCCGGATCTCACCCGCCGGCATGGTGAGCGCGCTGCTGACGCCGACCGCGCAGGCCGCCTTGCCGGCCTTGCTAAAGGATGTGACGATGCGCAATGCCAAGGGACAGCCGGTCAAGGCCCATCCCCTGAAGGTGGTCGCGAAAACTGGCACATTGAATTTCACATCGACGCTGGGGGGGTACATCACCATGCCGGACGGTACCCGGCTGGCCTTTGCGGTGTTTTCCGTCGACCCCGCCGCCCGCGCCCGGATCAGTCCCGAAAACCGCGAAAGCGCACCGGGTGCCGCGCCGTGGAACACGCGCGCCAAGGCGCTGCAACAGGGGCTGATCGACGTCTGGGGCAGCGCGCCCGGGTAATCAGTTTTCGATCACCACGCGCAGGTTCTGCAGACCCACGTTGCGGGTCAGATCGAACAGCACCGCCGCATGATCCGGATGCAACCGCACGCAACCCGCACTGGCCGGTTGGCCCAGACGGCCGATCTGGTTGGTGCCGTGAATGGCATAATTGCCGCGAAAAAAGATCGCGAACGGCATCGGCGCGCCGTCATACAGGCTGGACCGGTGATGGCGTGACAGCGACTGGCCCCGGAACACGCCCACAGGCGTGACCTTGCCCTGGCGGGCGGTGGACACCGGCCAGGTATAGGTCGGGTTGCCATCCAGATAGACGGTCATGGTCTGGGTGGCGATATCCACCCGCGCCACCACAGGCGCCGCGATCGACAGGGCCGGCAGCAGGATCAGCACCAGCAATCCGACAATTCTGAAATAAAAAATGGGTTTCATCGGCAATTCTCCGGTCGGCAGGACGGGTCCAATGCCCCCATCCTGCGCCGTATTGCCCGCATGGCCTAGTCTGGAATCCCCGACCCCAGCGCCAGGATGCCGGCACTGATTCCCAGCGCTGCGGGCTTCTCTGGTTCAAAAATACCCCGGGGTCTCGGGCAGCGCCCCAGAGGTTGCGACTGGATCAGACACCGGATCAGACACCGGATCAGACACTCAGGCAGATGTATTTCATCTCCAGAAAATCCTCGATGCCGTGATGACTGCCTTCGCGGCCAAGGCCCGACTGTTTCATGCCGCCAAACGGCGCCACCTCGGTGGAGATCAGCCCGGTGTTCACGCCGACAATGCCGTATTCCAGCGCCTCGGCCACCTTGTAGACGCGGGACAGATCCTTGGCATAGAAATAGCTGGCCAGACCAAAGATGGTGTCATTGGCCAGCGCGATCACCTCGTCCACGGTATTGAACCGGAACAAGGGCGCCAGCGGGCCAAAGGTTTCCTCGGTGGCAAAGGCCATGTCGCGCGTGGCCCCGGTTATGATCGTGGGAGGCAGGAAATTGCCCGGACCCTGATGCGGCTGGCCGCCCAGAATGACCGTAGCACCCTTGGCGACCGCATCCGCCACATGGTCCTGCACCTTGGCGATGGCATCCGCGTTGATCAGCGGGCCCAGCGTGGTGCCCGCCACCAGCCCATCGCCCACCTTCAGCTTGCCGACGGCAACCGCCAGCTTGGCGGCAAAGGCGTCATAGACGCCCGATTGCACATAGATGCGGTTGGCGCAGACGCAGGTCTGGCCATTGTTGCGGAACTTGCACAGGATCGCGCCGTCGACGGCGGCATCCAGATCGGCATCATCGAACACGATGAACGGCGCATTGCCGCCCAGTTCCATCGAGCATTTCATCACCTGATCGGCGGCCTGCCGCAGCAGGATGCGGCCCACTTCGGTCGATCCGGTAAAGGTCAGCTTGCGTACCAACGGGTTCTCGCAGAACTCCTTGCCGATATCGGATGACCGCGACGAGGTGACGATGTTGAACACCCCGGCCGGGATGCCCGCGCGTTCCGCCAGTACGCCCATCACCAGCGCCGACAGTGGCGTTTCCGCCGCCGGGCGGCCCACGAAACTGCATCCGGCGGCCAGCGCGGGTGCGGCCTTGCGGGTGATCATTGCATTGGGAAAATTCCACGGCGTGATCGATGCCACCACGCCGATGGGCTGTTTGATCACCATGATGCGCTTGTCGCGCTGATGGCCGGGGATCGTCTCGCCGTAGATGCGTTTGGCCTCTTCGGCGAAAAATTCGATGAAGGACGCGCCATAAACGATTTCGCCCCGCGCCTCGGCATGGGGTTTGCCCTGTTCGGCGGTCAGGATCGTCGCCAGATCATCGGCATTGGCCATCATCAGGTCGAACCAGCGGCGCAGCACCGCGGCGCGTTCCTTGCCGGTCCATTTCGCCCAATCCTTTTGCGCGGCATAGGCGGCGTCGATCACGCCGGCCACCTGCGCGCGCGACAGGTCGGCGACCTCGGCGATCACGTCGCCACGCGCCGGATTCGTCACCGAAAACGTTTTATCGCCGGCGATCCATTGGCCGTTGCCATAGGCCAGCGTGGCCAGCAGGCCGGGGTCCTTCAACAGCGATTGCAGATCGGTTTTGGTATCCAGCACGGCGCGCCCTCCTTTGGTCTGGACAAGGCAAACCACCTGCGGGCAGGCTTGTCCAGAGCAGTGGCGGAGGGCAATCATGACGGATCTGGATACGGCCTATTCAAATGCAGCCTTCATTCCGGGCGGCACGGAATATCCCGCGCGCTGGGCGGTACAAGCGGCGGGGTTCCGCGAAGGCATGCTGGAACAGGGGTTGGCCGATCTGGGCGTCAGCTATGGCGACAGCGCGCGGCAGCGCTTCGATCTGTATCTGCCGGGGCCATCGGCGCGCGGGCTGTGCGTGATCGTACATGGCGGTTATTGGCGCGCGTTCGATCCATCGGTATTTTCGCATCTGGCGGGGGGGGCGGTGGCGCGGGGCTGGG
>JBBRCF010000192.1:0-5083 GCA_038205135.1 Rhodobacterales bacterium | reverse complement strand
TGCAAATCGCATAATTGCCAATGACAATCATGCTCCGGTGGCTCTGGCCGCGTAAGCGGTCCGAAATACCAAATCTGAAGTCCTTGCGCCTAGCAGCGTAAGGCGGGGTTCGCAGGCACCTGGCAACAGAAGCCTGCACTTTCACCCGCTTGACATAACCGCTGCGTGCCTTATCGGTGTCGCCATGGGGTTCGCGAACGCGCCCCGTGAGGCTCCGGCCCAAGCGTCGCATCTTTGTTCCTGCAACCAAGGATGCCATGATGCCCGGATACGGCCAGATTTCCCCCGCGCAACTTTTTCGCCTGATCGGTACACCGGACGCGCCGGTTGTGATCGACGTGACCCTGCCAGAAGATGTCGCGCTTGATCCGCGCCGGATCCCCACGGCCATCGCATCGCCGCATCAGGACGTCGTCCAATTTACCCAACCGGGCGGGCGCGCTGTCGTGATCTGCCACGGCGGCAAGAAACTGTCCGAAGGTGCCGCCGCCATGTTGCGCAGCCACGGCATGGCCGCCGAGGTGCTGGCTGGCGGCAATCTGGCATGGGCGGCCGCGGACCTGCCGCTGACCCCCATCGCGCGGTTGGACGGGGCTGGTTTATGGGTCACGCGGCATCGGCCCAGGATCGACCGCATCGCTTGCCCCTGGCTGATCCGCCGGTTCATCGCGCCGCATGCGCGGTTCATGTTCGTTGCCCCCACCGAGGTCGCCGCCGTTGCCGAACGGTTCGGAGCCACGCCTTTTGACATCGACGGTGTGGAATATTCGCACCGGGGCGACACCTGCACCTTTGACACGCTGGTGGCCGAATTCGGCCTGTCGCATCCCGCGCTGGACCGGCTGGCGACCGTGGTGCGTGCCGCCGATACCGACCGCCACGCACTGGCCCCGCAGGCTACCGGCCTGCTGGCGATGTCCGTCGGGCTGTCGCGCATGTTCAAGGACGATCTGGCGCAGCTGGAGGCCGCAATGACCGTTTACGACGCGCTGTATCGCTGGGCGCGCGACGGGTTTGATGAGGGTCACGATTGGCCTGCGGGGGTCCCGGCATGACCCCGTCCTGGTCGGAAATGTTCCAGGTGTTCGGCCGCATCGGATTGCTGAGTTTCGGCGGGCCGGCCGCGCAGATCGCGCTGATGCACCGCGAGCTGGTGGACCGGCACGGCTGGATGGACGAGAAATCGTTCCTATCGTCGCTGTCGTTCTGCATGCTTTTGCCGGGACCCGAAGCGATGCAACTGGCGACCTTTGCCGGCTGGCGGTTGCGCGGGGTGCCGGGCGGGCTGCTGGCTGGGCTGCTGTTTGTGCTGCCGGGCGCGATGCTGATCCTTGCTTTGGCGTTTTTTTACGTCAGCTATGGAGCGCAACCGATTGTGCAGGCTGCATTTACCGGCATTCAGGCCGCCGTTGTGGTGATCGTGGTTCAGGCGTTGCACAAGCTGTCGAAACGCGCGCTGACCGGGCAAGCGGCCTTGGCCATTGCCGCGCTGGCGTTTTTTTGCATCTTTGTGCTTGGCCTGCCGTTTCCGCTGATCATCGCGGCTGCGGGATTGTACGGGCTGTTGACCAGCGCCAGTGTCACCGGACAACCCGTGCCGCTGCCCGCGCACCGCGATACGCTGCGCACAGTCGCGATCTGGGGCGGGCTGTGGGTCGGCCCGCTGTTGCTGCTGCCGGTATTCGGGCAGGATTTCCTGTGGGATGTGGCGCTGTTCTTTTCGCAACTGGCGGTCGTCACCTTTGGCGGGGCATATTCGGTGCTGGCCTGGATGACGCAGACGGTGGTGACGGACATGGGCTGGATCACCACGGAACAGATGATCGACGCGCTGGGGCTGGCGGAAACCACGCCGGGGCCGTTGATTCTGGTGACGGAATTCGTGGCGTATCTGGCGGGGTACGCCAAAGGTGGCGTCGCGCTGGCCGTGGCGGCGGCGGGTGTGGCTCTATGGTCCACTTTTGTGCCGTGTTTCCTGTGGATCTTTGCGGGCGCCCCCTATGTGGACTGGATCATGGCGCGGCCCCGGCTGAAAGGTGCGCTGGCGGCGATCACGGCGGCGGTGGTGGGGGTGATCCTCAACCTTGCGCTGTGGTTTGCGCTGCATGTGATCTTTGCCACAGTCGATGCGACGCGGCTGGGTCCGCTGCCGGTCTGGTCGACCCTGCACCCGCAGGCTCTGGCGCTGGTGGCGCTGGCCGCTTTGCTGATGGGACCGCTGCGGCAGGGCATCGCGGTGACGCTGACCTTGATGGCTGGCGCTGGCGTTGCGCTGCATCTGGTGGTGTGACCGCAAAGTTTCGGCTTCTCCCGGTCTTTCGTTTTGTTCCGAATCCCCTATGCTTGATCCAAGGCAGGGAGACGACGATGGCCCGCACAATTGATTACGGCAAGCTGATGCACCGCGCGATGCGCGGGTTGATCCAGCAGGTGCTGCGGGATGTCGAGGCCCATGGCCTGCCCGGTGTGCATCATTTCTTCATCATGTTCGACACCCGCGACCCGCAGGTGCAAATGGCCGATTGGCTGAAGGATCGTTATCCTGCGGAAATGACCGTGGTGATGCAGAACTGGTATGACAAGCTGAAGGTCACGGATGACGGGTTTTTCATCACACTGAATTTCGGCGACCAGCCAGAGCCGCTGTATATCCCCTATGACGCGATCAAGACGTTTGTCGATCCGTCGGTGGAATTCGGCCTGCGGTTCGAAACCCATGACGGCGACGCGGAGGACGAGGGCGATGACGACCCGCCGCCCGACAACCCGACCAATGGCCCCGATAGCGCGCAAGGCCGCAGTGCCGCGCAGGTCGTGCAGCTGGACCGTTTCCGCAAATAGGCTGCCATTCGTGCTCACCTTGCGACCTGCCTTTGCGCGCTGCCTTTGCGCGCTGCCTTTGCGCGCTGCCTGTGAATTTTTTGTAAACTGCGGCCGCCGGGTCTTGCGCAAAATGCCCTTACGTCATGGATATGGCATTGTAACAGCCAACGCGAAGGGGGAGCTTGCGACATGGCCAAGGACTTTGCCATTTTCCTGGGAGAATTGCTGCGCCGTCCGACCGAGGTGTCGGCGATCGCGCCATCTTCCGCCGCAGTCGCGCGGCTGATGACCGAAGGGCTGGAGGATGTGACCGGCCCGATCGTCGAAATCGGGCCGGGCACCGGCAGCTTTACCAAGGCCATTCTGGCGCGCGGCATTGCCCCCGAACGGCTGGTGCTGCTGGAACTGAACGAACGGTTCTGCGACACGCTGCGCGCGAAATTCCCCGGCGTGCGGGTGGAAAACCGCCCGGCGCAGGAAATTGAAAAACTGGGCCTGACGAACGTCGGCGCGGTGATTTCCGGCGTGCCGGTGCTGGCGAGGCCGACCATCCAGCGCGAAATCGTCGGCCCGTCGTTTCGCGTCATGCGGCCTGACGGGGTGTTTGTGCAGATCACTTACAGCCCCTCTGCGCCGATCCCCGAAGATGTGCAGCGCGAACTCGGCGTGGTGGCCACCAAACGCGGCACCGTCTGGGCCAATCTGCCGCCGGCACGGGTGTTTGTGTTCCGCCGTCGACAGCATTGATTATCGCCGCCGGTCGGGTATGACGGAGACGCATTGCAAGAGGTGTCCCCATGACCGCGATCCGCCATTCGACCCGTACGGAAACCGACAGCTTTGGTCCGCTGGATGTAGACGGCGACAAATACTGGGGCGCGCAGACGCAGCGGTCGATCATCAACTTTCCGATCGGCTGGGAACGCCAGCCGGTGGCGATCATCCGCGCGCTGGGCGTGATCAAAATGGCCGCAGCCGTCGTCAACCAAGGCTTCGGTGATCTGGACCACACGCTGTCGCGCGCCATTCAGGCCGCCGCACAAGAGGTTATCGACGGCAAATTCGATGACAATTTCCCGCTGGTGGTCTGGCAGACCGGGTCGGGAACCCAATCGAACATGAATGCCAACGAGGTGATTTCCAACCGTGCTATCGAAATGCTGGGCGGCGAGATGGGATCGAAAAAACCCGTGCACCCCAACGACCATGTCAACATGGGACAATCGTCGAACGACACGTTTCCCACCGCGATGCACGTCGCCATCGGCATGATGGCGCGCGATGTGCTGCTGCCGGGGCTGCACAAGCTGCACGCGGCGCTGGCGGCCAAGTCCCTTGAATTCAAGGACATCATCAAGATCGGCCGCACCCATACGCAGGACGCCACGCCGCTGACGCTGGGTCAGGAATTCGGCGGTTACGCCCATCAGGTCGCCAAGGGCATCGCGCGGGTGGAAATGTGCCTGCCCGACATCTACGAACTGGCGCAGGGCGGCACGGCGGTGGGCACCGGCCTGAACACCCGCAAGGGGTTCGCCGAAAACGTCGCGGCGGAAATCGCGGCAATCACCGAATTGCCATTTGTCACGGCGCCGAACAAGTTCGAGGCGCTGGCCGCGCATGACGCGATGGTGATGTTTTCGGGTGCGTTGAAAACCGTCGCGGCCAGCCTGTTCAAGATCGCCAATGACATGCGGTTGCTGGGGTCCGGCCCCCGTTCCGGTCTGGGCGAATTGATCCTGCCGGAAAACGAACCTGGATCGTCGATCATGCCGGGCAAGGTCAACCCGACGCAGGCCGAGGCGCTGACGATGGTCTGCGCACAGGTCATGGGCAATGACGCCGCCGTGGGTTTTGCCGGGTCGCAGGGCCATTTCGAATTGAACGTCTACAACCCGATGATGTCCTATAACGTGTTGCAATCCATGCAGTTGCTGGGTGATGCGGCAGGCAGTTTCACCGACAACATGGTGGTCGGCACGCAGGCCAACATCCCGCGCATCGAAAAGCTGATGAAGGAATCGCTGATGCTGGTGACCGCGCTGGCCCCCACAATCGGTTACGACGCCGCGACCAAGGTGGCCAAGACAGCGCACAAGAACGGCACCACGCTGCGCGAGGAAGCCATCGCGCTGGGCTATGTCGATGGCGAAACCTTTGACCGCATCGTGCGCCCCGAAGACATGATCGGGCCCAAGGATTGATATTGGGCTGATGCAGAAGGGCGAGGGGCCAGCCCCTCGCGCTCCCCGGGGTATTT
>JBBRCF010000191.1:0-5087 GCA_038205135.1 Rhodobacterales bacterium | reverse complement strand
AACCGTGTCCGAAGGGCCCATCGCCCACGGCTTGACCACCCGCGCGGGGTCCAAGGCGTATGTGGCAGAATGGTTCGAGCGTGTGGGTCTTGATCCGGTCTGGGCTGACCGCTATCCGCATCAGTTTTCGGGCGGCCAGCGTCAGCGCATCGCCATCGCGCGCGCGCTTGCAATGCAGCCCGATGTCCTGATCTGTGATGAGCCTGTCGCGTCGCTCGATGTCTCGATTCAGGCGCAGATCATCAACCTGTTTCTGGACCTGACCAAAAAGTTGCAACTGACCTGCGTGTTCATCAGCCATGACCTGTCGGTTGTGCAACACGTCAGCGACCGCGTCGCGGTGATGTATCTGGGCCGTATCGTGGAATTGGGCCCGGTGGCCGAGGTCTTTGGCCAGCCTGCACACCCTTACACGGCCGCCCTGTTCGGGAGCGTGCCGAAACTGGTGCTGGACGCCGAGGAACTGGTCCATTTCGACACAATCGAGGGCGAAGTCCCTTCGCCTCTTTCGCCGCCATCCGGGTGCTATTACCATCCCCGCTGCCCGCTTGCCTCGGCTGAATGCTCTGCAAAACCGCCCTCCACTGCCAGAATCTCTGATCAGCGCAGCGTGGCATGCCATCATTCAGACACGCAGCTAAGACAAGGTTCAGGCCAGTCTTCGACGGTAACACCCCTGCCCGACCTGATCTGAACTGCGGCGGGTTTGCCGGAGGCTCCAATTTCCGAACAGGACGGAGCATCATGAGCAAGACAACGAACTCGTTTTCCCCGAAATGCGCGAACGCGCGGGCTTTGATCTTGCCGTTTCAGATGTCGCGCCAGCCATCCTAAACCTCATGTTGGCTCCGATTTCGACAAACGGCAGGATTCCCGTGTTATTTTGAGCTTGAATATTTCATGTATAAAATATTTGTGTTTGAAGGTTTTAGTTTGAAAGAAAAGTCGTGCCTGATATGCTGAGCCCAGCAAAGAGTTCAGATCAGCGTGAAAAGTGGGGGATGGATCCATGAAGATCGTATGCTTGGGCGGCGGCCCCGCCGGCCTGTATTTTGCGATCAGCATGAAGCTGCGCGATCCTGCCCACGACGTAACCGTGCTGGAACGCAACCGCGCCAACGACACCTTCGGCTGGGGCGTGGTCCTGTCGGATGACGCGCTTGGCCGGATGCAGCAGAACGACCCAAAAAGCACCGACGCGATCCGCAGCCACTTTGCCTATTGGGACGACATCGCGGTCGAACATAACGGCGTGCGCAATGTCTCGGGCGGCCACGGTTTTGCCGGGATCGGGCGCAAGCAGATGCTGATCCTGCTTCAGGAACGCGCCCGCGAACTTGGCGTCGATCTGCGGTTCGAGACCGAATTCAAGGCGGCCGAGGAATATCGGCGCGACTACGACATCGTCGTTGCGTCGGACGGGATCAATTCGGCGGTGCGCCGCGAATACGAAGGCGTCTTTCAGCCCGACATCGACACGCGGCTGTGCAAGTTCGTCTGGCTTGGCACGCACCAGAAATTCGACGACGCCTTTACCTTCATCTTCGAAAAGACCGAACATGGCTGGATCTGGGGCCATGTCTATCAATTCGACGACAACACCGCGACCTTCATCGTCGAGTGCCTGCAAGCGACGTGGGACGCCTTTGGTTTCGCCGACATGTCCAAGGAAGAAACCGTCGAGACCTGCCGCCGCGTGTTCGAGAAATATCTTGGCGGACATGATCTGATCTCGAACGCCGCGCATTTGCGCGGTTCGGCCGTCTGGATGAACTTTCCCAGAGTGATCTGCAAGAAATGGTATCACGAGAACGTCGTTCTGATGGGCGATGCCGCCGCGACGGCGCATTTCTCGATCGGCTCCGGGTCGCGACTGGCCTTCGACAGCGCCATCGCGCTTGCCACCTACCTGCATTCCGAACCTACCCTTGAAAAGGCCTTCGAGCGGTATCAGGACGAACGCCGGTTCGAGGTTCTGCGCCTGCAATCAGCAGCCCGCAATTCGCTGGAATGGTTTGAAGAGGTGGAGCGGTATCTGGATCAGGCACCGATGCAGTTCGCCTACAACCTGCTGACGCGGTCGCAGCGGATCAGCCACGAAAATCTGCGTCTGCGCGACCCGAAATGGGTTAAAAGCGCCGAGCGGTGGTTCCAGACCCAGGCCGGCGTGCCGGAGGATGCGCCGGTGCGCGCGCCGATGTTCGCACCTTTCAGGCTGCGCGACATGCATCTGGCAAACCGCATCGTGGTGTCCCCGATGGCGCAATACAAGGCCGTCGATGGCTGCCCGACCGACTGGCATTTCGTGCATTACGCCGAACGCGCCAAGGGCGGGGCGGGGCTGGTCTATACCGAAATGACCTGCGTCAGCCCCGAAGGCCGGATCACACCGGGATGCACGGGTCTGTACGCGCCCGAACATGAAGCGGCGTGGCAACGTCTGGTGGGCTTTGTCCATGCCGAGACCAGCGCCAAGATTTGCTGCCAGATCGGCCATTCCGGGCGCAAGGGATCGACCCAGCTTGGCTGGCAAGAGGCCGACACCCGGCTGTCCAGCGGCAACTGGGAACTGATGGCGCCTTCGCCCATCGCATGGTCCGACCGCACGGTGGTGCCACGCGAGATGATCCGCGCCGACATGGACGCCGTGCGCGATGCCTTCGTCGCCTCGACGGAAATGGCCGCGCGGGCCGGTTTCGACATGGTCGAACTTCATGCCGCGCATGGCTATCTGCTTTCGTCCTTCATATCGCCGTTGTCCAACATGCGGACCGATGACCATGGCGGCAGCCTCGAGAACCGGATGCGGTTTCCGCTGGAAGTGATGCGAGCGATGCGCGCGGCATGGCCTGCCTCGCGGCCGATGTCGGTGCGCATTTCCGCAAACGACTGGGCTGGCGACAGCGGGATCACCCCCGAGGACGCCGTGCAGATCGCCGCCATGTTCCGCGACGCGGGCGCCGACATCATCGACGTCTCTGCCGGGCAGACCAGCCCCGATGCAAAGCCGGTCTATGGCCGCATGTTCCAGACCCCGTTTTCGAACCTGATCCGCAACGAACTGAACATGCCGACGATGGCCGTTGGCAACATCTTCGAGCCTGACCACGTCAATTCGATCCTGATCGCGGGCCGGGCCGATCTGGTTTGCCTTGGCCGTCCGCATCTGGCCGATCCTTACTGGACGCTGCACGCATCCCTCGAACTGGGCGATACCGGGATGAAATGGCCCGACCCCTATCTGGCCGGGGCCTCTCAGGCGTACCGCCTGCGCGACCGGGCCCAAGAGGCGATCCGCGCATGACACTGGCTGGCCGACGCGTCGTGATCACCGGGGGGGGCACCGGTCTGGGGGCCGATCTGGCGCTGAGCTTTGCCGCAGCGGGTGCGGAGGTGGTCATTGCCGGACGCAAGGCCGCCCCGCTGGATCAACTGGCGGCGCGGGTGCCGGGGCTGCGGCCAGTTGTTGCGGATGTGACCAACGAGGCGTCGGTGCGGGCCCTGTTCAAGGCTGCGGGCCCTGTCGATATCGTGATCGCGAATGCGGGCGCCGCTGACAGCGCACCTTTCGGGCGCACGACCCTTGATCAGTGGAACGCGATTCTGGCCGTCAACCTGACAGGGGTATTCCTGACGCTGCGCGAGGGTCTTAACCAAATGCAGGGCTGGGGACGGCTGATCACGATCGCCTCGACGGCAGCACTCAAGGGCTATGCCTATGTCGCCCCCTACGCTGCAGCCAAGCATGGCGTGGTTGGTCTGACACGGTCACTGGCGCTGGAGGTTGCCCGAAAGGAGATCACCGTCAACGCGCTTTGCCCCGGATTTCTTGACACCGAAATGACTGCGCGGTCGGTCCGCAACATCGTGGCGAAAACCGGCAAGACCGCCGAAGACGCGCGCGCCGCCCTGACCGGAACCAACCCCCAGAACCGGCTGATCCAGCCCGCCGAGGTCACCGCGACCGCGTTGTGGCTTTGCGGGCCGGCATCGGGCGGGATCAACGGTCAGGCCATCGCGATTGCGGGGGGCGAAGTATGACGCTGGCGCGCCGCAGACTTCGGGCCTGGATCCGCCTGCTGCGACTGACCCGCGGGGCCGAGAACCAGCTGCGTGACTTTCTGCGGGTCAATTACAACACGACCTTGCCGCGTTTTGACGTGATGGCCACGCTGTTCCGCGCGGTCGAGCCCATGAAGATGAGCGATCTCAGCCGAATGCTTCTGGTTTCGAACGGGAATGCCACCGCGGTGGTGGACCGGCTGAAAAGCGACGGTCTGGTCAACCGGGTGCCGAGCGAAACCGACCGCCGGGTCGTGATGGTCAGCCTGACGGATGCGGGCCGCACCCAGTTCGAGGTCCTCGCCCGCGCCCATGAGATCGAGGTCGACCGAATTCTGGCGAACCTTGGTGAAAAGGATCTGGATGCAATGCGCGATCTCATCAGACGCGCCGAAGGAGCTGCCCGTGACAAAAATGGCTGATTTTACGCCCCGGCATTTCGACTGGACGGTGGCGGACCGGATTGCGACCGTCCGGCTGACCCGGCCCGAGCGAAAGAACCCGCTGACCTTCGACAGCTACGCAGAACTGCGCGACACCTTCCGCACGCTTGTCTATGCCGAGGATGTGGATGTGGTGATCTTTGGCTCGAACGGCGGCAACTTCTGTTCCGGCGGCGACGTGCACGAGATCATCGGGCCGCTGACCCGCATGAGCATGAAGGAATTGCTGACCTTCACCCGTATGACCGGCGATCTGGTTAAAACGATGCTAAACTGCGGCACCCCAATCGTGGCCGCCGCTGCCGGTGTCTGCGTCGGAGCCGGAGCGATCGTAGCCATGGCCTCCGACCTGCGGATCGCCACGCCCGAGACGAAGACCGCCTTCCTGTTCAGTCGAGTCGGACTTGCCGGCTGCGACATGGGGGCCTGTGCCATGCTGCCGCGCCTCATCGGTCAAGGGCGTGCGGCGGAACTACTTTACACCGGGCGCACGATGACGGCCGAGGAAGGCGCGCAATGGGGGTTCTGGAACCGCGTCGTGCCTGCGGCGGATCTTGACACCGCCGCCCGCGACATGGCCGA
>JBBRCF010000190.1:0-5089 GCA_038205135.1 Rhodobacterales bacterium | reverse complement strand
CCAGCCCCGCCATGACGTTGGAACACATCTGTTCCCAGCCTGCCTGCATGTCGGTCAGTTTGGCATCCGCGATCCCCGCCGCCGCCCCGCCGGGCAGGTCATAGAACCGGTGCATCTGCGCGCAGCCCGCCGTCAGCAGCGCCTGTTCGCCCGATCCGCCGGTCATCGCCCCGGTGCGCAAATCCAGCCCGAACGGCCAGGTGCCGAAAATCGCCGGATGCCCCGGCGCTATGGCATTGACATAGACCACGCCGGCCAGACATTCGGCGACCGCCTGCACGATCGCGCCCGCCACGGTCGAGGGCGCAGTAGCCCCCGCCATCCCCGCAGACAGCAGCAACACCGGCATGCCGCCGGCGATGACGCCCTCCATCACCTTGCAGCTTTCTGTCGCGAATTTCATCGGCGGCACGACGAAGCAGTTCGAATTGCTGACAAACGGCCGCGCGCGCCATTGCGCCTCGCCGCCGGCGATCAGGTGCAGCAGGTCGAACCCGTCGGTGACATAATCGGGGTCGGTGAACGACACGCCGACATGCTTCGTGGTTCCCGCGCAGCAGGCATAGATCGTGTTCAGGTCCATTTCGCGATTATCAAGGATATCGCGGCAGACCATGGCGCGCTGAAAGAAATGCAGGTTGTCAAGCTGATCGGCAATGCGCGCGGCGTCGTGGAGGTCCTGCACCGTGCTGTCGCGATATTCCCGGCCGGCGGCGTCCACCAGATGCACCGCAGCACCTGCCGTGCCGTAATGCACCCGCGACCCCGACAGGGTCATGTCATGACGCGGGTCGCGACCGTGCAAGGTGATGCCGCGCGCAGCCTTGGCCAGCATGTCTTCGACCAGCGCGCGCGGGAAACGGATGCGGCCATCATCGCCGAGGATTGCGCCGGCACCGGTCAGGATTTCGACGCCGGATTGCGGCGCATCGGCCAGCCCGATCTGTTCGAGCGCATCCAGCGCGGTGTGGTGGATGCGCAGCACGTCGGCATCGGTCAGCGGTTTGTACTGGCCACCGGACAGGCCGGGGCGGACGGGGCGCATGGCGTCCGGCAGCGCGTGCGACCGGGCATTGCGGCGCGCGTCACGGCCACCGGAGCGGCGGGGGGATTGGTCGGTCATTCGGGCTTCTCCGGGAAATTTGGGGGTGTCAGGGTCAGCGCGATCAGCCGCCCAAAGGTGCCCCGCGTGCCGCCCGCCCGCGTTCTGCGCCGATGGTGCGCACCACAAGCGAAATTTTCCAGTCCATGTCGGTCATGTGTCCCTCTGCGCGAGATGCTGCGCCGAGGCAGGACCCGCGTCTTTTCGGAAAACGACGCGATGTCGTTTTCGCATCACGGCCCGATCAGTGTTTGCGTTTCAGCCTTTGCCGGTCAGCATCGCATCCACCATCGCCCCTGACAGACCCTGCCCCAGCAGGCCGAAATCCCCCGCCCTGAACATCGCGGCCCCCGCATCATGGATGGCGCGATGCGTCACCCGCGCAAGGCTGGACCCCAGCGACAGCCGCGCCACCCCGATGGAGGCAAATTCCGCCCGGCTGTGCCGGGTATAGGACCCCGCCACCAGCGCATTGACCGGCAGCCGTGTGGCGGAACAGATGCGGGCAAGATCGTCCCAGGACCGGGGCAACGGCGCATACAGACAATCCGCCCCCGCCGCCTCGAACGCCAAGAGCCGCCGCAACACCTCGTTGCAGTCGTGATGCCCGGTCATGATCCCGTCGGCGCGCGCCACCAGCACGAAATCGCGGGGCAGGGCGCGCGCAGCAGATGCGGCGGCGCGGAACCGTTCTACAGCCTCGGTGAACGGATAAGGCGCGGCGGTGGCCGGGTCGATATCCTCGACCGATAGTCCCGCCAGACCAGCCTCGCAGGCCAACCGCACAGTGTCGGCCACCGCTTCGGGGCTGTCACCGTAGCCCGCCTCGAAATCGCCGGACACCGGCACGTTGACTGCCGCGACCAGCATCGCCGCATGGGTCAGCGCCTCGTCACGGGTCACGCAGGCATCGGGGCGGCCCAGCGTAAAGGCATGCGCGGCAGATGACGTGGCAATTGCCTGCGCCCCCATCGCCACCATCATCCTGGCCGATCCGGCATCCCAGACATTGGCCAGAATGAACGGATTGCCGGGCACATGCAGCGCGCGAAAGGCGGGTCCGGGGTCGTGTTTCATGATGTCTCCTTAGCGGGTCAGTTCTGCGGCACAGTCCAGCAGCGCCGCAAAAGCCGTGGCAAAGCGTGCGTCATCGACCGTCAGTGCGACGCGCACATGCCCCGCCGCCGCACGGCCGAAACTTTCGCCCGGCATCACCGCGATATGGCGGGTCGCCAGCAGATGCTGGGCAAAGGCCTCGCCCGTCATCCCGGTCGCGCGCAGATCCAGCATCATGTACATCGCGCCGTCGGGCGGAATGGCGCGGACGATGTTCTGCTCCGCCAGCAGATCCAGCGCGATCTGGCGGCGACGGCGGAACGGCTCGGCCACCTGCGCCTCGAACGCCGGGCCCTGATCCAGCGCGAATTTCGCCGCCGCCTGCACGAACCCCACGACGCCATAGGTGGTGTGGGTCGACAGCATGGTCAGATGCGCGATGATGGCGGGCGGGCCGATGATCCAGCCGATCCGCGACCCGGTCATCGCGTGGCTTTTCGACATCGACCCCACGACCAGGGTGCGGTCCGCCATCCCGGGCAGCGCGCGCGGACTGACATGCGCGCCATGCCAGACCTGCGTGTCATAAACTTCGTCCGAAATCAGCCACAGGTCATGGTCGCGGCAGACCTCCGCGATCCCGTCCAGCGTGGCGGGGGAGTAAATCACCCCGGTCGGGTTGTTCGGGCTGTTGACCAGCAGCGTGCGCGCACCCGGCGCTGCGGCGGCCAGATCGGCGGCACGGGGTTGAAACCCGTCATCAGCGCGCGCGGCGACCGCGCGGGGCAGGGCGCCGACGGCGCGGATCGTGCCGGGATAGGTGGCGTAATACGGGTCGATGAACAGCGCGGTATCGCCCGCATCCAGCGTGGCGTGATGCGCGGCGAACAGCCCCGATTGCCCGCCCGGCACGATCAGCACGTTGGCCCGCGTGGTCGCCACGCCCGTCGCCGCCTGCACCCGCGCCGCCACCGTATCGCGCAACGCATCGGTGCCGGGGATCGCGGAATATCCCGTAGCGCCATCGCGCGCCGCCCGGTCCATCGCATTTAGGATCACCGGATCGGTGCGGATATCATGTTCGCCGATGGTCAGCTCGGTGACAGGCGTGCCCGCCGCCACCATTGCCCGCGCGCGATAGAACAACCCCCAGCCATCCCCGCCGCCGCCCAGAATATCGGTAATGCGCGTTGAGGCCTGCATGGTCTGTCCTTTGCGGTTCTGGATTTTGCGGGGATAGGGCCAGCGGGGGCGCGCAGAGTCAACCAGCGCGAAACTGGCTTGGCACCGGCGCTGCGCCCGCCTATTATGCGCGGCATGACGACATTGTGCATCATCTGCATCTGCATTACCCGCTGACCTCAGGTCGCGGGCGTCGTCATTTCCATCCCGGAATGCCCCCTCCCGCGCCGCAACGCTCAGCAAACGCCCAGCAAACGCCCTTGCGAAAGGCCGCGCCATGACGGAACCGAAGACCGGACTGTACCTGACCAATTCCCGCACCCGCCGCAAAGAGGCGTTTGCCCCGATCGATCCCGACAATGTGCGGATGTATGTCTGCGGCCCCACGGTCTATGACCGCGCCCATCTGGGCAACGCGCGGCCCGTGGTGGTGTTCGACGTGCTGTACCGCTTGCTGCGCCATGTCTACGGCCCTGACCACGTCACCTATGTGCGCAATTTCACCGATGTGGACGACAAGATCAACGCCAAGGCCGCCGCCACCGGGCGCGCAATTCGCGACATCACCGACGAGACGATTGCCTGGTATCACGCCGACATGGACGCGTTGGGGGCGCTGCGGCCTGATCATGAACCGCGCGCCACCGATTGGATCGGCGGCATGATCGCGATGATCGCGGTCTTGATCACGCGCGGCCACGCCTATGCGGCGGTGGGGCACGTGTTGTTTCGGGTGCGGTCCTATGCCGAATATGGCGCGCTGTCGGGGCGGTCGGTCGATGATATGATCGCTGGTGCGCGGGTCGAGGTGGCACCCTTCAAGGAAGACCCGATGGATTTCGTACTGTGGAAACCGTCCACAGGCGACCAGCCGGGCTGGGACAGCCCCTGGGGTTATGGCCGCCCCGGTTGGCACATCGAATGCTCCGCCATGGCGCGGGAATTGCTGGGCGATACGTTTGATATCCACGGCGGCGGGATTGATCTTCTATTCCCGCATCATGAAAACGAGATCGCGCAATCCGCCTGCGCCCATCCCGAGGGCGGGTTTGCCAAGGTCTGGCTGCACAACGAGATGCTGCTGGTCGAGGGCAAGAAGATGTCCAAGTCACTGGGCAATTTCTTTACCGTGCGCGATTTGCTGGATCAGGGCGTTCCGGGCGAGGTGATCCGGTTTGTGCTGTTTATGACACATTATTCGAAGCCAATGGACTGGACGGCAGAGAAAGCGCGGCAGGCCGAAGCGACGTTGCGCAAGTGGCGTGGTCTGACGGCGGGCATCGAACTCGCCGCCAGCCCGGCCCCCGCGGTGATCGCAGCGCTTTGTGATGATCTGAACAGCCCGGGGGCCTTGGCGGCGTTGCATGCGCTGGACGATCCGGCGGTGCTGTTGGCCTCGGCGCGGGTGCTAGGGGTTCTTGAGGGCGGGATGAGCGATTGGGCCACCAGCGGCGTTGACCTATGCCCGCTGGCCGCGCGCCTGTCCGCTTTGCGCGATGCGGCAATGGCCAGCAAGGATTTCGCCCCGGTCGATGCGTTGAAGGCTGCATTGATCGCGGCGGGTGTCGAGGTGCGGATGTCCAAGGCGGGCGTCGATCTGATGCCTGGGGCCGGGTTCGACGCCGCCAAGCTGGAAGGTTTGCTGTGACTTCCCCCCACCCAAACCCCGCCCCGGGGGGGTTGCGGGGGCGGGCCCCCCCCCCCCACGGGCCCCCGCACACCCCCGGGGGGGGGGCGCCGGGGCCCCCG
>JBBRCF010000189.1:0-5143 GCA_038205135.1 Rhodobacterales bacterium | reverse complement strand
TCGCGGTTGGCGCGCCACTACTGGCCGCGGGTGACGGGCCGGGGTTTCTGAACGCCATCGCGCTGCGGACCGCACCGCCGCGCAATACCGGCGCGGCGCGGCCCGCGGTCGCGCAACCCGCCGACCCGGCGACGCCCCCCGCCGCCGCTCCGGACACCCGCGCGCCGCTGGCGCGGCTGCTTGACCGGTTCAAGTGACGCCGCTGAGTGCCGCCTTTGACCGGCAAGCCCAGGCGTGTGCGGGGCTCGGGTCGCCGTTCATGGCACGGCTGATGGCGCTTTGTGCCACCCGCTGGCCGCTGAATGCGGCCATCGCTGCGCGGTTCGAGGATTGGCCGGGGGACATAGGCCCGTCCGGAGCGTCGCTGCCATTGCGTCTCGCAGGCGCGTTGCATGCCTTGGTGCTGACCGGGCGGGCCCCGGACCTGATGGCCGTCTATCCGCCGCACGACGCGGCTGACCCGGCGCTGGAAACCGCGCTGCGCGCTGCGCTGGCGGATCACGCCGCCTTTGTTCTGGATTGGGTGACCAGCCCGCCGCAGACCAACGAGGTGCGCCGCGCCGGTCCGTTGCTGGCAGTGGCCAGCTGGCTGGCGGCGCGGTTTGCCGACCGGCCGCTGCGTCTGTCGGAACTGGGGGCCAGCGCCGGCCTGAACCTGATGTTCGACCGTTTCATGCTGAACCTGCCGGACCTGAAGCTGGGCGATCCGCAGTCCGCGCTGTGCTTGACGCCTGACTGGCAGGGCCCCCTTCCGCCTGTCGCGCCCATCACCGTCATCGACCGGCGCGGCGTCGATCTGAACCCGCTGGACCCGGCCAACCCCGATCACGCGCTGCGGCTGTTGGCCTATCTCTGGCCGGACCAACCCGACCGGATCGCCCGCACCCGCGCCGCAATCACAATGGCATCGGCGCCCATAGACCGTGACGACGCCGCGCCTTGGCTGGCTGCACGCCTTGCCGATCCTTTGCCCGGCGCAATCCACTTGGTCTATCACACCGTCGCCTGGCAGTATTTCCCCGCCGCCACGCAAACCGCTGCCACCTCCGCGCTGCAATCCGCCGGGGCCAGTGCCACACCCGATGCGCCGCTGGCGTGGTTCGGGATGGAGGCGGACCGAACAGCGCCCGGAGCCGCGCTGACGCTGCGGCTGTGGCCCGGTGATGTGACCATCCCGATGGGTCGCGCCGATTTCCACGGCCGCTGGGTGGATTGGCAGGCCCCTACGCCTATGTGATGCCTGAACGGAGGCCCCGATGCCAGACACCAACCCCACGACCCCCTACCCCAACCGCAACGTCCTTGGCGGCCCGCTGGACGGCTGTTCGACCGACCCGATGACAGGATATTTCCGCGACGGGCAATGCAGTACCTGCGCCGCCGACAATGGCAGCCACACCGTTTGCGCGGTGATGACTGCCGAGTTTCTGGCGTTTTCCAAATATGCCGGCAACGACCTGTCGACGCCGCACCCGGAATACCGTTTTCCCGGACTGAAACCGGGCGACCGTTGGTGCCTGTGCGCCGCGCGGTTCCTGCAAGCCCATGCCGAAGGCTGCGCGCCACAAGTGCATCTGGCAGGCACGCATGAACGCGCGCTGGATGTGGTGCCGCTGGCGGTGCTGCGGGAAATGGCGGTCTAGGATACCTTGAGGTCGGGGGTGGCCTCTGTTCTGACGGCAGGGTCGTCCATCAGATCCTCGATGAACAACGACAACAATTGCGGACGCCCGGTGACGCCCGCCTTGCGATAGATCGCTGCTGTCTGCGCCTTGATCGTGCCTTCCGAAGTGCCGCGCAGACCGGCAATTTCCGCGGTAGACAAGCCTTTGATGGCAAACAGCGCCACGTCGCGTTCGGCCGCCGTCAGGCCCCACCCGGCAAAGCGTTCCTGCATCAGATCCATGAAGGCCGCAGAGGCGCGGCGCAGCTTTTCTTCGGCTACACGTCCCGCGCGTTCGGTGCGGCGAAACGCCAGCCAGCCAAGCACCATGCCGAGAGCCAATCCCAGACCGGCGCCGATTTCCAGCAACTCGCGGGTTTGCCAACTGATCGGGGCGGCGCGCAGGCCGACCACGGTCATCACGATGTCCGACACAAAGAACAACGCGCAGGCGGCCTGCACGCCGAACAGCACGATCACCAGCGTCGGGCGGATCATGACGTCAACCGCATGGGGTCAATCTTCTCCACCGCTGTCACTGTCATTTTCATTGTCACTATCGTCGTCGCGGTCGTCGTCGCGGTCGTTTTCATCATCGTCTTTTTCGCTGTCATCGTCATCCTTGATGTCCAGCAGATCGCCGCCCGAAGACCTGCCCGATTTGCCCGATGACCCGGACCGGCGTTCGGAATAGTCGCGCAGGATTTCCCCGGTGCGCGGGTTCACGATGATTTCGCGTTCCCAATCGGCACTGCGCGCCTCGATCCTTGTTCGCCCCAGAAGTGTGCTTTCGGTTACGATGCGGTCATAACCCAATGATCGCAATTGGTCGGCAATGCGGTCGACCAGCGTTTCCGCCCGCACCGGCAGCGCAGAAAGGCACAACAGAAGGCTAAGGATCAGCAGGCGGCGCATGTCATGCTTTCTTGGGGTGGCGGGCAATCTGCCCGGAACCGGTGTGGCAGGGCCGCGTCCCGGTCAGGGACGCGGCAGGGTCATCATGATGCGACAAGGGCCATCACTGCAAGACATGCCCTGACACAGCGGGGTCAGTCGTCATCGCCGTCGCTGTCGCTGTCATTGTCGCTGTCATTGTCGTTGTCGCTGTCATTATCGCTGTCGTTGTCGCTGTCATTATCGCTGTCGTTGTCGCTGTCGTTGTCGCTGTCGTTGTCGCTGTCGTCACCGCTGTCGCTGTCGTCACCGCTGTCGCTGTCGTCGCCACGGCCGTCGGAATCATCGCCGTCATCAGACCCGTCATCGCGGCCGCGGCGGTCGTCATCGTTGCTGTCGTCGTCGTTGTCATCGTCACTGGAAACGCCGTTATCATCATCACTGTCCGATCCGCGCACGAAATCCCGGTCGCGCGACCGGACTGAAACCCCGTTGCGGGCCATGTCGGCGGCGCTGGCCGCTTCGGTTTCGGATTTGATCACTGCGCCGGTGGCCCGGTCGATCACTATCTCGACCTTTTCGGCGCCACGGATCGCTTCGACCTTGGACTGGGTCGGGCCGTTGCGGACCTCGAACCCGGTGTAGCCCTGCGATTGCAGGCTGGACACCAGCCCGTCCACCGTGCTTTGCGCCCATGCGCCGCCTGCGGCCAGGATCAGCGCCAGCGGCACCAGAATGTTGCGTGTCTTGGTCATGTTATGCTCCCTTGGGATCCGATTGCGTGTCGGCTGCACCGTTCGTGCTGTGCCGCAGGATCACAGGGGCATGAAAAAACCCCCGGCTCTATTGACCCGGGGGTTAGGACGGATGGTTTCAACGTTCCGCAGACGGGCATAAACCCAAGGACTATGCCGCCGGCGTCAGATCTTCATGTCGAAACCCAGATGCTTGGCCACAGTGAAGATGTCCTTGTCGCCGCGTCCGCACATGTTCATCACGATGATGTGGTCGGCGGGCAGGGTCGGGGCGATTTTCATCACATGGGCCAGAGCGTGGCTGGGTTCCAGCGCGGGGATGATGCCTTCCAGATTGCACGACAGCTGGAACGCCTCCAGCGCCTCGGTATCGGTGATCGATACATATTGCGCGCGGCCGATGTCGTGCAGCCATGCATGTTCCGGGCCGATCCCGGGGTAATCCAGACCCGCAGAGATCGAATGGCCTTCGAGGATCTGGCCATCGTCATCCTGCAGCAGATAGGTGCGGTTGCCGTGCAGCACGCCGGGACGCCCGCCGGTCAGGGACGCACAATGTTCCATGCGGTCATCGACACCGCGCCCGCCGGCCTCGACCCCGATGATGTTGACGGTCGGATCATCCAGAAACGGATAGAACAGCCCCATTGCGTTCGACCCGCCGCCGATGGCCGCGATCAACGTGTCGGGTAGACGGCCCCCGCCTTCCTGCTCGGTCAGCTGCCAGCGGACCTCCTTGCCGATGATCGACTGGAAATCGCGCACCATCGCCGGATAGGGATGCGGGCCGGCGACCGTGCCAATGCAGTAGAACGTGTCGCGCACATTGGTGACCCAATCGCGCAGCGCGTCGTTCATCGCGTCCTTCAGCGTGCCGCGCCCGGAGGTGACAGGGATCACCTTGGCGCCCAGCAGTTTCATCCGGAACACGTTGGGCGCCTGCCGTTCGACGTCATGCGCGCCCATGTAAACGATGCATTCCAGCCCGAATTTCGCACAGACCGTCGCGGTGGCCACGCCATGCTGGCCGGCACCGGTTTCGGCGATGATGCGGGTCTTGCCCATGCGCCGCGCGAGGATGATCTGGCCCAGCACGTTGTTGATCTTGTGCGCGCCGGTGTGGTTCAACTCGTCGCGCTTCATGTAGATCTTGGCGCCACCCAGATGCTGCGTCAGCCGTTCGGCGTAATACAGCGGCGAGGGGCGGCCGACATAGTGTTTCCACAGCCAGTCCATTTCGGCCCAGAATGTCGGGTCGGTCTTGGCAAATTCATAGCGGGCTTCCAGATCAAGGATCAGCGGCATCAGCGTTTCCGACACGAACCGCCCGCCGAACTGGCCAAAGCGGCCGTGATCATCCGGTCCGGTCATGAAGCTGTTGATTCCGTCTTCGGCCATGCGCCTGTCTCCCCTGCTGTCAGACCAAGGGTGTAGCGCCCCCGCGCCTGCGGGGAAAGGGGGCGAACTGACGGTTTCGTGAACCGGGGCGCGAAACCATCCGGCTGCGGCAACGTGACTGACCCTGGGATGCCATCCGCCGCACCCCGCAAAACCGGAGATCGCCATGACCCGCTTCGCTGCACTTTGCCTGTCCACCGCGTTTATCAGCGCGCTGCCTGCCGCCGGCTTTGCCGATACCGCGCTGGCGCTCACCGGCGACAGGACGCTTTTGATGATTGACACCGTCACCGGGGCTGTCACCGCCACCCTGGAGGTGCAGGGGGTGACCCGCCTGTTGGGGATCGACTATCGCCCCGGCAACAGGACCGTGATCGGCGTAACCGATGCCCAAGCCATCGTGGTGATCGATCCGGCCACCGGCGGCACCACC
>JBBRCF010000188.1:0-5211 GCA_038205135.1 Rhodobacterales bacterium | reverse complement strand
GCTACCGAACTGCCTTAGATGCTGCGCTTCGGCCAGATAGTCAGCTTCGGCGTGCAATTGGCGCTTGGCCTCGGTCAACAGCGGCTGCAGGTCCATGCCGCGCGGCATCAGGCCCGGCAGGCGCAGCAGGGTGGCGACGTTATCCACATCGCTGTCAATGCTTGCGCGCACGCCGGGATACTGCACCTTGATCGCCAGATCATTGCCATCCGGCAGCACCGCCCGGTGCACCTGCCCGATCGAGGCGGCGGCAAACGGGCGCACGTCAAACCGGGCAAAGCGGCTGTACCACCCTGGCCCCCATTCCGCATTCAGCACGGTTTGCAACTGTTTGGGTGGCATGTGGCGGGCATCATCGCGCATCCGCGCCTAGATCGCCGTCAACTCCCCCGGCAACACTATCCCAGTATCCATGGACAGCATCTGCCCCAGCTTCAGCGCTGCCCCGCGCAGATGCGACAGCCCGTCCGTCAGCCGCAAGGTGTTGGCAGGCGTCAGCAGCAGTTGCGCCAAGTCCGGCCGCTTGCCGCTCGCAATCGCGCGCAATCCCCCTGCCGCCACGTTGCCCGCAATGCCCGTGGCCATGCCGCCAAAACGCCACAGCCGCGCCGCGCGCCCTGTGGGTACGGCCGGGCCGTGGCTCTCATTGTCGTCAGGCAAATGCGCTCTCCCGTGTCAGATCGGGAGGCGCTGCTTGCGCAACCGGCGCAGGTGCCAGCGGTAGATCACCGGGGCCAGCAGATGGTCATAGGTTGCGCTGGCGACCTGCCGGATCCCCGGCAAGCCAACGATCCGGCCGAGCAAGCGATAGCGCGGCATCTGCGCCCACAGCACCAGAAACGCCGGAATGCCGGATGTCAAAATGCCATCATGCAGCACATAGAGCCGCCGGGCAGCGGTGTCAGCATCCAGCCCCCATCGGGTTCGCGCATCCGTGTTCAGATCGTCAAACCGGATCGGCAGGCCCGCGCGGCCCGCATAGCGCGCGTAATGCCCAATCTCAAAATTACAGACCGGGCAGTTGGCGTTGTAGAGAACGGATGTTTGGGGGCTGTTTTCCATGCCGGGTAGGTAGGCTTGCCGCGCGTGAAGTCCAACCATGTCCAGATGACAAAACCCAGCCGTTATTCCTACACCGACCCGCTATATGCGCCACTTGGGCAGCGCCGAGCATCCCATAGGAATGTGCAGAATATTCAGAATCGTAACACCGGTCCAATCGGGGGTTTGATTTCTCATCTGGCCTTTGGAAGTGGCGACCCCTTGAAATGGCCCCGGTCGGCCGCACAGCACCCCGATGCTCGTGGTCCTGTTCCTCCGGAAAGTGCGCTTGTGCACCTTGCACCGATCCTTGCGGCGACGCGAATGGCGGTCAGCATCATCACCAGCCTGCTCTCACTTCTTGTCAGAGCTTGGCCGGTCAACAAGGCGCATCAGGTATTCGACTTCGGGGCACTGGTTGCGCTGCTCGTCCGACCGCATCAGATGGCGGATGGTGAAGATCAGCAGACGGAGACCGGCACGGCCCCAGCTACGCTGCTCACAAGCTGAGTGGCCGTACTGAAAAGTCACTGAGCGCGCCCGTGTGTTAGGTTCAGCCCGGTTCCGGCGCTGACGCGTCGTGGTTTCTCTTCCTGACAGGCGCCGGTTTTTCTGTGTTTCAGGTCGAAAACAGTGCGCAGGACAACACGGCCAGCTGTTCCATCGCCAGTTAACAAAGTGCGGTGTTCGACTCAGGGACCCAAACGTAGACTTGCTCGGTCGCGATGGTCTTGCTCACCGCCGCTTCCGAGACACCGCGCTGCGCGGCATAGCTTCGCCGGGACACTCCCATTCTGACAGAAACTTCATCTATTCAGTGACTTAGGAGTTGCTCTCTATTGGTCCCAGCGGCTGTCTGCACCCATTGCAACGCGTCGGAGATCGCCATGAAGACCGCAACCAAGCCCCTGACAACACACGAAAAATTCTGCCTCAAGAATGCCGCGCACTTTTTCGCCGCACGCGGCCGGACGCCTTCCAGCCGGACGCGGGAGCAATTCGCTACCTTGCCCGAGGCACAGGCCTCTGGCGCGGCGATCGGCGACGGCCGCACGATGATTTACGCGGTCACCACCCTCGGGCTTTCCGCCCACATCACCAACGCCTGAAGGAACCCGACCATGAAATCCAAAGCCATGACCGCCGCGCAGATCCACACGCTCGCCTAGCGCCTTTCCGAAACCCCGATCGAACCGGCCACCAGCGCCAAGCATGCGGGCGATAACTTTGCCCGCATGCTGGCGGCAAGGATCGGCACCGAGCGCGCCGCCCTTGACTTCGCGTCGATAATGACCGCCGACACCTTCGATCAAGCAGAGGCCCGGCTGACCTTGGTGCTGGACTACGGCAACCCCGATCCTGCGGGCGAGACGATACCAGCGCTCGTCGATGAACCGAAGGACGCGTCCGCCAAGGTTGTTGGCAAACGCCAAGCCATCATCATTCAGGCGCAGACCGGCGCGCTGCCCCCAGCCCCGGATTTCTCCTCGCCGACCCACGCCCGATTCCGCGTCAAGCTGGCCCAAGTCGTGGCCTTTGCCGAGGCAGGCGACATTGCCGGTTTGCAGGCTTTCGAGATCAACCCAGTCTCAAGCAGCCCCAAGGCGATGGCGCGCTACCGCGACCTCTGCGTGATCGCGATCACCGCCCGCGCTCAGGTGACGGCATGAAGATCACCCGCGAGTTCGCCCCCGCCGATCGCCACCTCTATGACTTCGGGCTCTGTAGTTACGAGACGGGCTGGGCGCAGCTCGATACGGCGCAGGACGCGTCCTACTTCGGCACTTGGGCCAATTCGACCCGGCTGATGATCTTCAGCTATTGCGGGGGCGACACGACCTTGAAGGAGGCCGGTTCGCCCGAGGCGTTCGCCGCCGAACTGCGCGAGATTGATGCTTGGAACCGGGCGCATGTATATGGCCCAGCGCGGATCGATCCGGGGTATGATCCGGCGATGAAGGCAGGGTTTGAAAGGCTCGGGCTGGCGCATTTTTGCATTGATGGTTGCCCGCTTTGAGGGCGATTTCAACCGACATGCGAAATGCCGACCCGTCATGTCTGGCTTACTTTCGGCGTGCGCGTGACCAATGTTCGCTCAAAGCCTGCTGCTGGCCTTGTTCATCCCGATCAGCCACATCACCAACGGCACAAGTAACGTCACCAAGCAAGCCGCCGCCGCAACGCTCCACGGCCCCGATCTGGCGACGCCGGTGCCCATCGTGGCAAACGCGAAAGCCATCGGGATCACGCCGAGCGATGTCGCCACTGCGAACCTGGCCTGCGTCAGGTTGGTCAGGCCCGCAGCATAGCTGATCAGGTCGAACGAAATGAAAGGGATCAGACGCGACGCGAAAACCACCACCATCAGTTTCGTTTGCGATCGTGATCGGCATATCCAGATGGCGATGGGATTGGATAGCGAAGCCACGGCCCCACGCCCGAAATGCCGCGACAGGTTGAAGGCGATCATTGCGCCAAGGACCGCTCCGGCGCTGCTAAGCAACGCACCCTCGGTCGCCCCATAGATCGCACCGGCCGCCATCGCGATTGGACCGCTGGGGATAGGACTGATGACGATGGCCAGCGCCATCAGCACGACGATGGCCAATGGGCCAATGCGAAGGGCAGCCTCGGCCACGCTGTCCTCAGACGCGATCGCCCCGATGGCTTCCCGCACAGCGGGGATCAGACCAAGGATCGCGATCAGCAAAACGATAACGCCGATCGCCACGGCCGCCTTGCACGCCAGGGTGCTCATCGTGTGCCTGCGGTCAACAAAAGCCTGTTCGGCCCGACCCAACCCTCATTCCCTTGAAAAACAGAAAGCTGATCCGTGATGTCCCGCCAGGCCGCGGCGCGCGCGCTGTCGGACAAGTCGGACAGGATCGCCCGGACCGGGGCCGCAGCGGCCATCAGGAAAGCAACGTAATCCTCGACACGCGGCAGCCGGAACGGCGCTTCAATCGCGCGTGTCGTGACATCTTGGTAGCCCGCGGCCCGAAACATCGCGTCGAGCCGACCGCTGCCGCCGAGGCTTAGCAATCCACCCGCCGCCAAGGGATCGCGTGGTGGGCGCCCGGCATGGCGCTGCGCCGTGGCCATCAGGATGCGCAGGCACGGATTGCCCTCGGGCCCATCGAACACCACCGCACAAAACGCAGCCCCCGGCTTAAGTGCCTGTCGGACGGATGCAAGGCACCGGTCGGGATGAGCCATCAGCATCAGGCCAAGGCGGCAGACCGCCGCGTCGAACTGTGCGACTTCGGGCAGCGCCGCTTCGGCGTCCGCAACCCGCGCGCCGATGTTGGCCGCACCGACCTGCGCCGCGCGCTGCACCAGGCGGGCAACCAGATCCGGCACCAGATCGGTGGCCAGCACACGCCCGGCCGCGCCAACACGGGCAGCGACATCGAGGCTCTGCCCGCCCGCGCCCGCCGCCACATCCAGCACAGACTGCCCGGGGGATACGCGCGCCATGTCGAGCATCGCTGTCGTCGTGTCGGCCAGCCAGGCGCGCAGAACGGGCTCCTGACCATCCCAGCCGTCCGCCGCGCCGTCCCATTGCGCCCGGATCGTGTCCGTCAGCGCGGTGTTGTCTTGGATGGTCATGGCGCGGTCCTTTCTTCAAAGATGCGGAACCTGTGTGATGCGGAAAACTTCATGCCTTGGCCTGTCGGGCGGTGACACCATATCGATGAGGAAACCATCATTTACCGGAGCGCGGCCAACGCAAACTCCGACGGCAGATCTCGTCCTCACATGATGCGCCGTAACCGACCCTGGCATCAGTCGCGAAAATCGCAGAACCGGGGCCGCAGTTTTGCATAATGGGTGGCGATCAAGGGGGTGACGGATGGAAACCTTTGACTGGAATGATCTGCGCTACGTGCTTGCCGTCGCAAAGCACGGCAGCACCACTGCTGCCGCGCGCGCAATTGGCTTGAACCAGTCCACTGTGCAGCGCAGGCTTGGCGAGTTGGAGAAACGGCTGGCCCTGCGGATTTTCGAGCGGGCACCCAGCGGCTACCGGCTGACCCCGGTAGGCCGCGGCCTGTTGCCTGCCGCGGAGGCTGTTGAGGCAGCCGTCAGATCCTTTGGCGAGGCGGCAGAGGTTGCTGCACGGTCTGGCATCCTGCGCGTGACCTGCCCCGAGCCCATCGCTTACCGCCT
>JBBRCF010000187.1:0-5223 GCA_038205135.1 Rhodobacterales bacterium | reverse complement strand
CGGCAGGTCGAGATCTTGGAAACCTTAGCCGCCCAGGCCGTGATCGCGATCAGCAACGCGCGACTTTTCGAAGAGGTGCAGCAACGCACGGCGGAATTGACCGAGGCGCTGGAACAGCAGAAGGCCAGCGCCGAGATCCTTGGCGTCATAAGCCGGTCAGTCGCGGACACGCAGCCGGTTTTCGAGAAAATCCTCGACAGCTGCAGGAAACTGTTTGGCGGTGAAGAAGTCGACGTGCTGCTGATCGACGAGAACGGCTTTCTGCGAGTCGAGGCCTATCTGGGCAAGTTCGAGAAGGAACTGCTCGAAACCTTTCCTGCGCCTTGGGAAATCACGCCAGCGGGCGAAGCGATCCGCACCGGGCAGGTGGCCCACTATGCCGATTGCACAAACAACCCCGACACCCCGCGCGTTCTGCAAAAGATGGCACAGATCGCGAGCTACCACTCGGTGGCCTTCGCCCCGATGATGTGGGAGGGCAAGGGCATCGGCGTGATCGGTGTGGCGCGGTCGGCCCGGCCGTTCACCGACCGGGAACTGCGGATCATGCAGGGCTTTGCCGATCAGGCGGTGATTGCAATCCAGAGCGCCCGGCTGTTTCGCGAGACGAACGAGGCGCTAGAGCGGCAGACCGCCACGGCAGAGGTGCTGGAGGTGATCAACAATTCGGTCGAGGACGCAAAGCCGGTCTTCGACAAGATCCTCGACAGCTGCCAGAAGCTGATCCCGTGCCGCGACCTTAGCGTCATGACGATCAACGCGGACGGGCTGGTGCACTTGGGCGCGGTGCGCGGGCCGACCACGTTGATCGTGACGTCCCGCTACACCCCGGTGCCGGTCGGGCGGACGGTCTACCAGCTGGCGGTGGAGTCCCGCAAGCTCGTTCACTGCCCGAGCGCGCTAAATGGGCCGCACACGTCCGAGAATCTTCGCCGCATGGCGGCGAAGGTCGGGGACTTTTCCAGCATCTTCGTGCCCATGGTATGGAAAGGGGACGTCGTTGGCGCCTTGTTCATCGCGCGCGGCCACGACGAAGATCTTGCGCCGGCTTTCACGCGGCGGGAAATGGACATCGTCGAGAGTTTCGCCGATCAGGCGGTGATCGCAATCCAGAACGCCCGGATGTTCGGCGAAACCCAGGCGGCACTGGCGCGTCAGACCGCCACTGCGGATGTGCTAAGAGTGATCAGCGCGTCGCCGACAGATGTGAAGCCGGTGTTCGATGCAATCGCCAGCACGGCCCTTCGCCTGCTGGAATGCGACGTCACCGGCATCTTGATCCGGCAGGGCGATACCTTCACCCTGTCGGCAGGGGCCATCACGGACGGGCGCGTGTTCGAGCCCAGCGGCCGGCAGAGCCCCATCGAACCGGACAAGAACTATCCATCGCAGGTCTTTTCCACCGGCGAGATGGTATATGTCCCTGATGCGTCGCAGGTCGATCTGCCCGAACATGAGGTCGAGGCGTTCAGCAAGTTCGAGATGCAGACCGCGATCTTCATGCCGCTGTTGCGCAACGGGGAATGCGTCGGCGTCCTGACATTCGTTCGAAAGATTGCGCGTCCCTTCACGGATGCGCAGATCGAACTGGCGAAGAGCTTTTGCGATCAGGCGGGGATTGCCATCGAGAACGTGCGCCTGTTCAACGACACCCAATCGGCGTTGGCGCGTCAGACCGCCAGCGCCGATATCCTGCGTGTCATCAGCGCGTCGCCCAACGATGTGCTGCCGGTCTTCGAGGAAATCGTGAGGGTCGCCGTCCGCCTGGTGAAATGCGACCTCGTCGTGACGATGATGCGGGAGGGCGACGTGCTGAACCAAGTGGCGGTGGCGACCCCGGACGGACTTCAAATGAACCCGCAGAAGGTCAGCATCCCGATCGACCCCGAGCAGAATTTTCCGTCGCGGGTGCTGCTGGAAAACCGGGCCCTGCACATCGAAGACTATCTGGAGTTCGACCTGCCACCGTTCGAAGCCGTCATCCAGCAGCGCGTCGGTGTCCGCTCCCTCCTTTCGATTCCGCTGGTGCGGGGCGAGCAGCGGACCGGACTTATGGCCTTCATCCGCAAGGATCGGCGGCCTTTTACCTACGAAGAGATCGACCTTGCGCAGTCATTTGCCGACCAGGCGATGATCGCCATCGAGAACGTGCGCCTGTTCCGCGAGACCCAAGCCGCCCGCGCCGCCGTCGAAAAGGCCAATGCGGCGAAAAGCGCTTTCCTTGCCACCATGAGCCACGAGATCCGAACGCCGTGATCGGGATGAGCGGGTTGCTGATGGACACCGTGCTGGATACAGAACAGGCCGATTATGCCCGCACGATCCGCGACAGCGGCGACGCCCTTCTGGGCATCATCAATGAGATCCTCGACTTTTCAAAGATCGAGGCAGGCCAGATGGGGATCGAGAACCATCCCTTCGATCTGCGCGACTGCATCGAGGGCGCGATCGACCTTGTCAGTGGGCGGGCTGCCGACAAGCGGCTCGACATGGCCTATCTGATGGCTGACGACGTGCCCCAGGCCGTCAGCGCCGACGTGACCCGGCTGCGCCAGATCCTGCTGAACCTGTTGTCGAACGCGGTCAAGTTCACGCCCGCGGGCGAAGTGGTCCTGAGCGTGTCGCAGCGCCCGCGCGACGACGGAGCCATCGACCTGCAATTTGCCGTGCGCGACACCGGCATCGGGCTGACCGAGGAGGGCATGGGGCGGTTGTTCCAGTCCTTCAGCCAGGCCGACAGCTCCACCACCCGGAAATACGGTGGCACCGGGCTGGGGTTGGCAATCTCGAAGCGGCTGGCCGAACTGATGGGCGGCACGATGACGGCCGAAAGCGAAGGCACCGACCGGGGTTCGACCTTCAGCTTCCTGATCCGCGCCGAGGCGGCGGAGTTGCCCAGCACGCAGCCCCGCAGCCTGACGGGGCGGCAGGATCAGATCGTGGGCAAGCGTTTGCTGGTCGTCGACGACAACGCGACCAACCGCAAGATTCTGTCGCTGCAAACCGGGAAATGGGGGGCCGAGACTACGGCTTTCGAGACGCCAGAGGCGGCGCTGCGGCTGCTGGCACAGGGCACACCCTTCGATCTCGCCATCCTCGACATGCACATGCCCGGGATGGATGGCGTGGCGCTCGCGGGGCGCATTCGCGCGATCCTGCCCGGCCTGCCGATGATCCTGTTCAGTTCGCTTGGCCCGCGTGATGTCGAAGCCGAGGCCGGGCTGTTCACGGCATTTCTGGCCAAGCCACTGCGGCAGTCGCAGCTGTTTGACACGCTGGTCACGCAGTTCGCCGCAGGCCATGCAACCCCTGGGCCGGTCCGCCCCACCGACAGGCCCCAAACCGACAGGCCCCAAACCGACAGGCCCCAACCCGACAGGCCCCAACCCGACAGGCCCCGGACCGACCCGGACATGGCCGCCGGCCATCCGCTGCGCATTCTTCTGGCTGAAGACAACCTTGTGAACCAAAAGCTGGCGCTGCGGCTGCTGGTGCAGATGGGCTATCGGGCCGACCTTGCCAGCAATGGCGTTGAGGCGCTGGAATGCGTGGCGCGGCAGACCTATGACGTGGTGCTGATGGATGTGCAGATGCCGGAAATGGACGGGCTGGAGGCCGCGCGCCGGATCACGGCGCAATACCACCGTGATCACCGCCCGCGCATCGTGGCGATGACTGCGAACGCCATGCAGGGCGACCGCGAAATGTGTCTGGAGGCCGGCATGGACGACTACATCGCCAAACCCATCCGCGTCGAGGTGCTGGTTGCGGCGCTTTTGGACGTGCCCCCGCGTGGCAGGGTCGTGCCATGACCGGTGCGATGATCGACACCGCAGCCTATGCCCAATTGCAGGACACGATGGGGGCCGATTTCGCCGCCGAGCTTCTGGAGACCTTTTTGGCAGAGGCCCCCGCCATGCTGGCCGACCTGCGGCAGGCCGCGGCGGCGGGCGATGCCAACGGTTTTCGCAGGGCGGCCCATTCGATCAAGTCGAATGCGGGCCTGTTCGGCGCGACGGCGCTGGCGGAACTGGCGCGCGGCATGGAGCTGGGCGGCCTGCCGACCGCAGCGCCGGACGCCATCGAAGCCGAACATGCGCGCACCGGTGCTGCCCTGAGGAGCCTGCGCGATGTCTAGTGCGGCGGGGCGGATCCTGATCGTCGACGACAACAAGGTGAACCGCCTGCTGTTGTCGCGGAGCGTCGAGATGCTGGGACATGACGTCGTTCTGGCCGAAAACGGACGGATCGCGATGCAGCGGCCGGCGGAGGGCGGCTTTGACCTCCTGCTGCTTGATATCGAGATGCCGGAGATGGACGGGTTCGAGGTTCTGGCCGCGATCGAGGCCGACCCCGAATTGCGAGGGCTGCCGGTGATCGTGACCTCGTCGGTCGAAGGGCTCGACAACATCGTTCGCTGCATCGAACTGGGCGCCGATGATTATCTGCCAAAGCCGGTGAACAGGGTGCTCTTGCAGGCACGGCTGACTTCGTGCCTCGAGAAAAAGCGCCTGCGCGACGAACATAAGGCCTTGCCAAGCCGTTTCGCCACCAGCGAGGTCGCCCGCGACCTGCGCGATCAGGGCTTTGCGATCGGCGGGCGACGGCTGCGCGCTTCGGTGATGTTCTGCGATATCCGGGGGTTCACGACACTGTCGGAAAATCAGGAGCCAGAGGCGATCATCGACCTGCTGAATGCCTGGCACGCGTTGATGTTCGACGCAATCGCCAGCCACGGCGGCATGGTCAGCCTGATGATCGGCGACGGGCTGATGGCATTGTTCGGCGCGCCGCAACCGCTTGATAACCGCGCTCAGCAGGCCGTCGATGCGGCGCGCGAGATGCTTGTGATGATCGACGCATTGAACCTCGAGCGGCGAGCGGCCGGCCAGCCTGATCTGCGCATCGGCATCGGCATCGGGATCGCGACAGGCGAGGTTGTCGCAGGCTATGCCGGCATGCAAAGCCGCGCCAGCTACACCTGCATCGGCATGACCGTCAACCGTGCGGCCCGACTCGAGGCCCATACCAAAGCGGTGGGCCGCGAGATCCTTATCGATGCCGAGACGCGCGCCGAGCTGACCGGGGCCGACCTGACCGGGGCCGAGCAGACTGGGGCCGAACAGACTGGGGCCGACCAGACTGGGGCCGAACAGACTGGGGCCGAACAGACTGGGGCCGAACAGACTGGGGCCGAACAGACTGGGGCCGAACAGACTGGGG
>JBBRCF010000186.1:0-5227 GCA_038205135.1 Rhodobacterales bacterium | reverse complement strand
CGAGGCGCTGGGTGTGATGCTGGTGCTGATTTCCGCGCTGTTTGCGGCGCTGGCGCAGGTGCATGTGCGCAAATTGGTGCAAACCGAACAGACCTCGGCCATCGTGTTCTTCTTTTCGATGACGGCCACGGGGCTGTCGCTGCTGACCCTGCCGTTCGGTTGGGTGATGCCGACGCCGCAAGAGGCCGGTCTGCTGATAACGGCGGGCATTCTGGGCGGGTTCGGGCAGATTTTCGTGACCTCGGCGTACCGGTTCGCCGATGCATCGGTGGTGGCGCCGTTCGATTATGCCTCGATGATCTTTGCGGTGCTGATCGGATATTTCGTGTTCGACGAGGTGCCGACAGGGCAGACCCTGCTGGGGGGCGGGATCGTCATGTTGGCGGGCGTGGCGATCATCTGGCGCGAACATGCGCTGGGGTTGAAACGCGAAAAAGCCCGTCAGACGATGACGCCGCAGGGCTGAGAGCAGGGCTGAGGGTGGGGCTAAAGCCGGTCGGTGATGCCTCGCGCAGCATAGGCAAAGGGCATGGCGACGCGACGGAACCGGCCCAGCGGGATGCGCGGCGGGGCATCCCGCATCAATGCGGGGTACAGCGGCGGCGGGACCCCGCGCGCCAGATCGGCCAGAATGCCGCCCGCGAATGTCGCCATGGCGACGCCGTTGCCATGATAGCTGATCGCGGTCCACGCATTGTCCACCCCCGGCACCGGCCCGACAAACGGCGCGCCGTGCGCGGCCAGCGACACCATGCCGGACCAGTCCCACGGCGTTTCGACACCCGCCCATTGCGGAAAGATCCGGTTGAAATGTGCGCGTGTCTGCTGCGTCATCGCCCGGTCGGCGGCAGGTGATGACAGCACGCCGCCGCGCATCCCGAACAGGAACCGGCCGTCGGGCAACAGGCGGAAATAGTGCAGCAGACTGCGGGTATCATAGGCCATCTGGTCGCTGGACCACCCGGCCTGCCGTTCGGCCTGGGTCAGGACCCGTGTCATGATCACGTTCGATTGGGCCGGCATGAACCGGGCTGCCAGCCAGGGCGGCACATCCTCGGACGTGTAGCCATTGGTGGCGATGATCAGCTTTGCCGCCGTGATGGTGCCGTGGCGGGTGTGCAGCACATGCGCCGACCCGTGGTCGATGCGGGTCACAGGCGTGTGCCCCAGAATGACCGCGCCTGCCGCCTGCGCGGCGCGCAGCAATCCGCGCAGATAGCGCCGGGGGTGCAGGCCGAATCCCAACGGGATCGTCAGCCCGCCATGCCACGGCCCGGCCATGCCGCGCGCGGTCAGATCGGCGCGGTCGTGCAACGCGGGGGTCACGCCATAATCCCGCGCGACCTCTGCCGCATGGGCGGACAGGTCGCGCAGCGCGCGGGGGGAATGGGCCAGCATGGTTTCGCCGACCGAATGGCGTTGGGCGTCGATGGCGTGGCTGTCAAGCAGCGCGGCGACAGTGTCGATCGCGCGCCGTTCCGCGCGGCGCCAATCGGCCAGGCCTTGTGTTCCGTGCCGCGCGGCGATGTCGGCAGAAGACAACCGTGCCCCGCCCAGACAGCAGAACCCGCCATTGCGGCCCGATGCGCCATGGCCGGGGAAATGTTCGTCAACCACCACAACCCGCAGGCCAGCCAACGCCAGTGCCAGTGCCGCCGCCAATCCGGCATATCCCGCGCCGATGATGGCCACCCCGGTGATCAGCGATCCGGCCAGCGGCGGGGCCTGCATATCCGCGTCCGGCACATCATCGGCCCAGCCGCAACGCGCGGCCGGGGCCGGACCATAGGCATGTGCACCGAAAATCCGTCGCATCAGCCGGTCGCGCGGGCGGCGGCCTGTTCATCGCGTTGGGCGCGTACCGCCGCGCGTTTGGTGGCCAGCGACGTGCCGATCACCGCCACCGCCACGATGCCGATCATGATGGTGGACAGCGCGTTGATCTCGGGCGACAGGCCAAGGCGCACCGCCGAAAAGATCTTTATCGGCAATGTGGTGGCCGACGGGCCGGCGGTGAACGACGCGATCACCAGATCATCCAGCGACAGGGTGAACGCCAGCAACCAGCCCGAAATCACCGCCGGCGCGATGATCGGCAGGGTGATCAGCCGAAACGCGTTAAAGGGTGAACACCCAAGGTCCAGCGCGGCTTCTTCCAGCGACTGATCGAACGTCACCAGCCGCGACGACACCACAACCGACACATAGCACATCGCGAATGTGGTATGCGCGAGGACGATGGTGAATATGCCGCGGTCCACGCCCATCGAGATGAACAGCAGCAGCAGCGACAGGCCGGTGATCACTTCTGGCATCACCAGCGGCGCATAGATCATGCCGGAAAACAGCGTGCGGCCCGGAAACCGCCCGACGCGCACCAGCACCAGCGCAGCCATGGTGCCAAGGACGGTGGCGACTGTAGATGCGGCCACCGCCACCTTGATCGTCACCCAGGCGGCATCCAGATACGACTGGTTGCTGAACAACTCGCCATACCATTTGGTCGAAAACCCGGACCAGACGGTGACGAGTTTCGATTCGTTGAAGCTGTAGACCACCAGAATGACCATCGGCAGGTACAGGACCGCGAACCCGATCGTCAGCGAGGTGACGTTGAACCATGACATCCGCCTCATTTGCCCGCCTCGCGCTGTTTTTGTTCGTTACGCTGGAACAGCACGATAGGGATGATCAGGATCAGCAGCAGCACCACGGCGACGGCGCTGGCGACCGGCCAGTCGCGGTTGTTGAAGAATTCTTCCCACAACACCTTGCCGATCATCAGGGTTTCCGACCCGCCCAGCAGTGACGGGATGACGAATTCGCCCAGTGCCGGGATGAACACCAGAAAACATCCCGCGATGATGCCCGGCCGCGACAGCGGCACAGTGATCAGCCAGAACGCCTTGGTCCGCGAGCAACCCAGATCCTCGGCCGCCTCGATCAACGATGTGTCCAGCTTTTCCAAGGCCGAATAGATCGGCAGGATCATGAACGGCAGATAGGTATAGACGATGCCGATATAGACCGCATTCTGGGTGTTCAGAATGGTCAGCGGCGCGTCGATAACGCCCAGCCACAGCAGGAACTGGTTCAGGAAGCCTTCGGTCGACAGGATGCCCATCCACGCATAGACCCGGATCAGGAACGACGTCCAGAACGGCAGGATCACCAGCATCATCAGCGTGGGGCGCCATTCATCGGGCGCTTGCGCCATGCCATAGGCGATGGGGAACCCAACCAGCAGCGCAAAGAAGGTCGAGATCGCCGCGATCTGCAACGAAGAGAGGTAAGCTTTCCAATACAGGTCATCCGTAGACAGGAAGACGTAATTTTCGAAATCCAAGGCCGAGAAAAACGCGATGATGCCAGCCCAGCCCTGCGACAGGTCCAGTTTCGGCGTATAGGGCGGGATCGACACGGCGGCGTCCGACAGGCTGATCTTGATCACGATCAGGAATGGCACCAGAAACAGGATCAACAGCCAGAGGTAAGGGATCCCGATCAGGGTGAACTTGCGCATCACGCCGCCCTATTCTGCCAACAGGATAGCGCAATGGTCAGTCCAGCTGACCCAGATGTCATCCTCCCAGGTGAATTCCTGCTTGGTCTTGCGTTCGGTGTTGAAACTTTGCGCGCGCAGGAATTTGCCGTTGCCCAGCCGGATGTTGAAGGTGGACAGATTGCCGCCATAGCCCACGTCGATGATCCGGCCTTGCAGGGCGTTGTCATCTTCGGGCCGCGCGTGATGCACCTCGACCTTTTCGGGCCTGATCGCGATGTGACAGCGTTGCCCCGTCGACAAGACCAGCGGCGAGGCGGCGCGCAGCGGCGGCTGGCCTTCGGCCCAGTCGATTTCATAGACCGGCCCGACAGTGCGCACCGACCCTTCGATGATGGTTACATCGCCGATGAAATCCGCAACATAGACCGAATTCGGCGCCTCATAGATCACCGAAGGCGTCGCAACCTGAATGATGCGGCCCTCGTCCATGACCGCAATGCGGGACGAAACCGTCATCGCCTCTTCCTGGTCATGGGTGACGATGACAAATGTGGTGCCGGTCTTTTCCTGAATATCCATCAGTTCGAACTGGGTTTCTTCGCGCAGCTTCTTGTCCAGCGCGCCCAGTGGTTCGTCCAGCAGCAACAGTTTCGGTGCGCGCGCCAGGCTGCGGGCCAATGCCACCCGCTGCCGCTGTCCGCCGGAAATCTGGTGCGGCTTGCGGCGGGCGAACTTCGACAGGCGCGTCAGGCGCAGCATCTCTTCGACGCGGGCATCTATCTGGTCCTTGGGCTGTCCCATGCGGCGCAGGCCAAAGGCGATGTTTTCATAGACCGACAGATGCGGGAACAGCGCATAGGACTGGAACATCATGTTCACCTGCCGCTCGTTCGGCGGCACGCCTTTCATGTCCTGTCCGTTGATCAGGATCTGGCCTTCGGTCGGTTGTTCGAACCCGGCCAGCATCCGCATCATCGTGGTCTTGCCGCAGCCCGACGGACCCAGCAGGGCAAAGAATTCGCGGGTAAAGATATCAAGGCTCTGGTTGTTGATCGCCACAAAATCGCCAAAGCGCTTTGTCACGTTCTTGAACTGGATCAGCGGCTTCTGGTTCGGATCATTCCAAGGCGCGAAAAGAGGCACGGCCATCGCTTCTATCCCTGTCGGTTGAGGAGGTCTGCTGCCCCCTTGCAGAAATTGGCCCGCGCCGGGTATGGCGCGGGCCGGAGCGGGCGTCAGATGCCCGATTTCACCTTGGTCCACAGACGGGTCACGGTGCGCTGCACCTGAGCGTCATAGGGCGATTTGGTGTACAGGTTGGCCAGCGCGGCCTCGGACGGATAGATCGCCGGATCGCCGATCACGTCCTCGTTCAGGAATTCCTGCGACGCCTTGTTGCCGTTGGCATAGTAGACATAGTTCGACGCGGCCGCCATGTTCTGCGCGTCCATGATGAAATTCAGGAACTTGTGCGCGGCGTCGGGATTCGGTGCATCGACGGGCACCGCCATCATGTCGAACCACATCAGCGCGCCTTCCTTGGGCGCGTTATAGGCTATTTCCACGCCATTCGCGGCCTCGGCGGCGCGGTCGCGCGCCTGCAGGATGTCACCGGACCAGCCGAAGGCGACGCAGATGTCACCATTGGCCAGCGCGTTGATGTATTCGCTGCTGTTGAATTTCTGGATATAGGGGCGGATGGCAGCGAAAACCGGTTCGGTC
>JBBRCF010000185.1:0-5294 GCA_038205135.1 Rhodobacterales bacterium | reverse complement strand
CTTCCAGCAGATGCAGCGTGCCGGTAACATTGGTGTCGACAAAGGCTGCCGGGCCGTCGATCGACCGGTCGACATGGGTTTCGGCGGCCAGATGCATCACCGCGTCGGGGGCATGTGTAGCCAGCACCGCACCAAGGGCTGTGCGGTCGCGGATATCGGCCTTCACAAAGACATGCGCCGGGTGGCCGTCGAGTCTGGCAAGGTTGTCCAGGCACGCGGCATAGGTCAGCGCGTCTAGGCTGACGACGTGATGCCCTTGCGCCACCGCCAGCCGCACCACCGCCGACCCGATGAACCCCGCCGCCCCTGTGACCAGCAGCTTCATCGCGCAAAATCCTTTGGAAACGGCCCCGGAAATGGATTATCCAGTTCGGCCAGCAGCGGTGCGGCGGCATCGCGCGCCGCGATCACCGGCGGCCCCGCCAGCCCCCAGTCGATTCCGATCGCCGGATCGTCCCAGCGCAGAGCGCCTTCGCAGGCCGGCGCATAGGGGGCCGAACATTTATACAGAATCTCGGTGTCGAGGGCACGGGTGACGAACCCGTGGGCAAACCCGACAGGCACCAGCATCTGCCGCCCGTTGGCCGCACTCAAGGTCGTGCCGAACCAGCGTCCGAAGGTCGGCGATCCGGTGCGCAGGTCCACCGCCAGGTCCCACAGCGCCCCGCGCCCGCAGCGCACCAGCTTGACCTGGGCCTGCGGTGCGGTCTGGAAATGCAGCCCGCGCAGGGTGCCGGGGGTCGGTGACAGCGACTGGTTGTCCTGCACGAAATCCACGTCGATCCCCTGCCCCGCCAGTGCTGCGCGATTCCACGTCTCGCAGAAAAACCCGCGGTCGTCGCCGTGGCGCGCAGGTGTCAGGATCAGCAGGCCCGCCAGCGGCGTCGTCTCTATCCTCACGCTCATGTCCCGCGCGGCCCCACCTGCCCCGCGACCCAAGCCAGAAACGCCCGTTCGGGCGATCCCAGCCGCGGTCGCCCCGACGCTGCCCAGAAGGCCCGCCAACGGCTTTCCAGCGCATAGACATCCTGACCCGGTGCCCGCGCCCGCGCCGCATCCAGCACATCAGCGTCAAAGCGCAGCATCTCGGTCGCACTGACCACCGCCTGCGGGCGGCCAAAGCGGATCAGGTCGCCACTTTCCTCGGCCATCGCGTAATCGGGCAGGTTGGCGTCGACGATCATCCGGCGCATCGCCGCACGAAACACCCGCAGCGGGCTGGCCGACCCGGATTTCTTGTGCAGCACCGCCACCGACACCCGCCATTCGGGCTGGCGCCCGCAATGTTTGCGCGCCAACTCGTAGATCCGCCGCTCGAGCGGCTTGCGCAGCCGGAAATAATCGCGGTGCAGCGTCAGCACCGATTTCGACAGGACCGCCTGCCAGATCCATTCGCTGAGGGTGACAGTGACCGAGATCATCCGCCCCTCGGCCTGACCACGTGAGCGACTGCGCCGCACGATCTCCCAGTTTTCGATCAACCCGAAGCCTTGGGTGATCTCCAGCCCGCCGGTGGCGATATTGGTCGTCACGCGGGTACCCGCCAGCCGCTCGAAGGCCTCGCGCAGTCGCGCATAGGCATCACCCGAGGTGTCGCGGTTGGTCGCCACCAGCAGGTCGTGGGCGCGCAAGTGCAGTTTGCGCGAAATCGCCCGCCCTGCGTTCAGCGCCGCCATCAGCTGGCTGATGCAATAGATCAGGATGTCCTTGTCGTGGATCGTCGCCCGGCCCCGGACCGACGGCGTGACGGTGACATCGGTCCCGTTGTGGGTATAGGTCAGAATGCGCCTGTCGGGCCGGGTCGCCAGCGAAAAGATCGGATGCTCCATGCTGCCCAGATCGTCCTTGGGCGAGGCACCGAAAATATCGCAGACAAAGAAATCAGCACTGGGATGGCGGTCGGGCAACAGCCCCGCACCCTGCCATTTCATGATCTGCGTCATCGGCCGGTCCCTGCCCTGTTTTTTGTCCCGGGTCTGCGCCCGATTCTGGCCCCGAATCCGGTAACGGGGTTTCAATGACACTCTAGAGTTATCCACAGGTCGGCGTCCACACCGGCGTTGTCGTCCAGCGTCGGACCAGAGTCACCGTTTCGGCGGACCAGAGTCGCCAAAGCGTGGGTTCAGAGTCACCTGACGCTTTTGGCAGGGCGAAAAACCCGTTGTTCGCCAGATACTTGGAAAGATATCCCCAGACCTGTAACAAATAATAACATTGATAACACAGCAAAAATCTGCACGCTGCCCTTGAAACCGTTGCACACAAACGCCGGTTTGCGGATATTTCCCTGAGAAAAGACAAAGGAACCCTGCGATGTTGGGTATTTTCTTTCATGTGCGGCGTTTTCGGGTATCTTGCTGAAAACAGCGCACATCAGGCCGAACCCCATGACAGGCGATTCCCGCAGCAGCCCCAAGATCCCCTTGCCGCCTTATTTCGGCATCGACCCCGATCGTGCCGCAGCCGCTCTTGGTGCCGGCACTGGCACCGATGGCTTTGCCGAGATCGCCGCCGCCTGCACCCGCGGGCGCGACGATCTGGCCAACCGCGGCCTGCAGGCCGACGGACGCCGCGCCTTGCGGCTTTTTTCCACGTGGGAGATTACCCGCTATCTGATCCCCGTCGCCACGGGCCATTTCCGCCGCGTTCTCAAGACCAATCCAGAGTTGCCGCAGGGGCGCAGCGAAACTGACGGTGGGGCCAAGTGGTTCAGCCTTGACGAGGTGCTGGTACTGCGGGCGCATTTTGGTGCGCAGGGGGCGAAATCGCGCAACTACCTGCCGTGGCGGCCTGCCGGTCTGCCCGCCAAGATCACCGCCATCGCCAACTTTAAGGGCGGCGTTGGCAAGACCAGCACGGCGGCGCATCTGGCGATGTCGGCGGCCCTCGATGGCTACAAAGTGCTGGTGATCGACCTCGACAGCCAGGGGTCGATGACCAGTGTTTTCGGCGGCAAGGTGGCCGACGAATGGGGCACCGTGTTTCCGCTGCTGGCGCGCCATTACGGCCAATACCTGCGCAGCGACAACCAGCGCCGGATGGACCGGGGCGAGGCGCCGCAGCCGCTCGACGACACCCTCGATCAGGCGCTGGGGGTCACCGCGCAGGACCTGATCCAGAAAACCCACTGGCCCAATATCGACCTGATCGGGGCGCAGCTTAACCTGTACTGGGCCGAATTTCAGGTGCCTGTCTGGCGGATGCAGGGGCGCGGCTGGAAGCTCTGGGACGCGCTGGGTGATATTCTGGCAGCCGACGGCGTGCTTGACGCCTACGACATGATCCTGCTCGATACCCCCCCTGCCCTTGGCTATCTGACAATCAACGGGCTGGCGGCGGCCGACATCCTGCTGGTGCCACTCGGCGCGTCGTTCCTTGAATTCGATTCCACGGGGCGGTTCTTTGACATGCTGGCCACGACCTTCGGGTCGATCGAGGATGCCGAAAACATGGCGGCGCGGGCCCTTGGTCGCGACGGACTGGCGTTCCAGTGGGACGCGGTGCGCGCCGTGGTCACCCGCTATGACGGATCGCAGCAGGCCGAACTTGCTGCCCTGATGCAGGCCTACCTTGGCCCCACCTTATCGCCGCAGCGACAGGACTTCACCGCGCTTGTCGGCCAAGCCGGCGAACAGGTTCAGGGCATCTACGAGGCCGATTACCGCGATTTCAACCGCGAAACCTATGCCCGTGGCCGCGAAACATTCGACGACACCTATGCCGCCTTCAAGTCGCTGATGATCGGTGCATGGCGGCGTGACGAACTGGCGGCCGAAAAGGCCACTGCCAAGGTGGCCAAATGACCCGAAATGTTTCGCATGCGAAACATTTGGCCTCGCAGGAGGGGGGCAGCGGGCGCAACTTACGGCCCACTCGGCGGTTGTTTACCCTTTCGCGGCAAGCAGATGGCAAGTTTTGACAGATGAACAGGACATGACATGGCCAAACGCAAACGCCTGACCCCACCACGGATCGAAACCGTCGAAAAACCCTTTGGCGCGGCGCCCGAAACCAAATCCATGTTCCCGACCTATCGCGACGGGTGGGAGGGGGCAGGGCCAGCAACCAGCCGCGCGCCGATCGCGGCCGTGGCGGGCGATGCGGCGACAGTCGCCGCCCTTGACGAACTGGCCGACACGATGGCGCGGGCCCGGTCCGAGGGGCGGATGATCCTCGCCCTGCCACTCGACACGATCGACGCGGGCCATCTGATCCGTGACCGGATCGCGGTGGACCCGACCGAAATGACTACCCTGCGCGACAGCCTGCTGCGACGCGGCCAGCAGGCTCCGATCGAGGTGACGAGTCTGGGCGGTGGCCGCTACGGGCTGATTTCCGGCTGGCGACGGCTTGAGGCGTTGAAAATGTTGCGCAGCGACACCGGCGAGGCGCGTTTCGATACCGTTCAGGCCCTGCTGCGCCGGCCCGAAGATGCCGCCGAAGCTTACCTCGCGATGGTCGAGGAAAACGAAATCCGGGTCGGGCTTAGCTACTACGAACGCGCCCGGATCGTCGCAAAGGTGGTCGGGCAGGGTGTCTATGACAGCCACAAAAAGGGCTTGCAGGGTCTGTTTCACGCGGCGTCCCGGTCGAAACGGTCGAAAATCGGTTCTTATCTGCCCATTGTCGAGGCATTGGACGGCGCACTGGCCTTCCCCGAAGCGCTCAGCGAACGCAGCGGGCTGCTACTGTCAAAGGCATTGCAAGACCACCCCGCGCTTGGGCCGCAGTTGCGCAGCGACTTGTTAGCCGCACCCGCCGCCGATGCCGCCGCCGAACAGGTGACGATCCTGCAGGCGATTAAACCGACGAAAGCACACGAAACGCCCGCGCAACCAACCCCACCGATCCAGATCGGCGCCAACCTGTCGCTGACCGATAACCCCGACGGCAGCCTGACCCTGCGCGGGACCGGCATAACTGCTGCCTTGCGTGACGACTTGCGCGACTGGCTTGCGGCGCGCGGGTAAGGGCAGGGCGCGATGATACGGCGGATCAGGGCGATGTTCGGGCGCTATGCGGCGCGGCATCTGCATCTTACCGATCACCGACCTGCTGGGGGCGCGGTGCATATTGCCAGCATCGCGCTGCGCGATGGGCGGCTGATCGTCACCGGCACCATTTCAGACCCCGCGGTAACCGCAGTGACGCTGCATCTGGCTGGTCTCAGCCGCAGCGCCACGCCGGTTTCCATCGAGGGTCAGCCACCGGCCTTTCGGCTGGACCTGCCGTGGCAGGCCGGTCCGGTCACGCTCGATCTGGCGGGGGTGGTTGGAAAACAGACCCTGACATTG
>JBBRCF010000184.1:0-5326 GCA_038205135.1 Rhodobacterales bacterium | reverse complement strand
AGCAGCAGCGCCAGACCCCTGTCGCGCACGAGGTCGATCATGATCTGGATGATCTGGGCCTGAATGGTGACATCAAGCGCGGTTGTAGGTTCATCCGCGATGATCAGGTCGGGGTCGGCGGCCAGCGCCATTGCAATGACGATGCGCTGCTTCATGCCCCCCGAAAGCTGGTGCGGATAGGCGCTGTGCAGGGTTCCGGCGTCGGGGATGCGCAACTGTTGCATCAAATCTATGCTGCGGGCTTTTGCGGCCGGTTTCGACAGACCCAGATGTAGGCGCGACACCTGATCGATCTGCGCGCCGATCCGCACGATGGGGTCCAGCGAGGTCATCGGGTTCTGGCTGATCAGCGCGATCCGCTTGCCGCGCAGACGGCGGATTGCGGGCTCGGCCAGCGCCGTCAGTTCTTGTCCGTCGAACATGATGGACCCGGTGGTGACGCGCCCGCCGATGCGGCCCAGAAGGCCCATCACCGCCAGAGCCGTCAGCGATTTGCCGGACCCGGATTCGCCGACCAGCCCCAGAATCTCGCCTTGGTGCGCCTCGAACGAGACGCCATCCAGCGGGGTCACATTGCCGATGGCCACCCCAAGTCCGCTAACGGTCAGCAAGGCCATGTCAGACCTCCCGCAACCGGTTGCGGATATCCAGCGCATCGATCAGCGCATCGCCGAACAGGTTGATCGCGATCACGGTCAGCGCGATGGCCGCCCCCGGGAAAAGGATGATCCACGGCGCGATGAAGATCTGGGCGGTGCCGGACGACATCATCGCCCCCCAGCTTGGTGTCGGGGGCTGCGCGCCAAGGCCGAAAAAGCCCAGCGTCGCCTCGAGGATGATCGCATCGCCGGTGGCCAGCATGCCCGCCACGATCACGGGCGTGATGGCATTGGGCAAAAGGTGGCGAAAGATGACATGCGCGTGGCCTGCGCCAAGGTTCACCGTCGCCTCGATATAGGTCTCAGACCGCAGCGCCATGACCTGCGCGCGGGTCAGCCGGGTGAACTGCGCAAGGTAGGCGATGGCAATCGCGATCATGATGCTTTCGGTGCCGGTGCCGATGATGGCGATCAACAGAAGCGCAATCAGAATTTCGGGGAAGGACCAGGTCAGGTCGACCACCGCCGTCACCACGCGGTCGAAAATTCCGCCGAAATAGCCCGCCATTGCCCCCAGCGTCATGCCCGCAACCACGGAAATTCCGATGGCGGTGATGGCAACCGACAGCGACGTGCGCGCGCCGTGGATGATGCGGGACATCAGGTCACGGCCGAATTCGTCGGTACCCATCCAGTGTGTGGCGTTGGGGGGCGTATTGGCGCCCGGCAGGTTCTGGATCGCGTATTCATAAGGCGCCAGCCACGGCGCGAACAGCGCGCAGACGATGACCAGCACCAGCACCACCGCCGATACCGCACCGCGCGGGGTCCGGGCCACGCCCCACAAAAACCACAGCGCGCTCATTTCATGCCCTCGCGGATGCGCGGGTCCATCATGGCCTGCAAGATGTCGCCCAGCAACGTGCCCAGCATCACCGCAATGGCCAGCATCAGCAGGCAACCCTGCACCACCGGATAATCCCGCTGGTTCAGCGAGGTAATCAGCAGCGACCCCAGGCCGGGCCTTGCAAAGACGAACTCCACCGCCACGGCACCGCCCAGGATCCAGCCGATCCTCAGGCTGAGGATGGTGACCACCGGCATCATCGCATGGCGCAGCACTGACCCAAGCTCGATACGCCAGCGCGACACGCCTTTGGCATGCAGCATCATCACAAAGTCACGCCGGGCGATGTCCATCATCGCGACGCGGGTGACCCGTGCGACCAGCGCCACACCGCCAAGGCCGATGGTCAGCACCGGCAGCACCAAAGCCGAGGCCGTGCGCGCGCCCGACACCGGGAACCAGCCCAAAGTGACCGCGAACAGCATGATCATCAAAAGACCGAGCCAGAAGCTGGGCACTGTAGACCCCAGGAGGATAAGCGTCATCACGCCCCGGTCAAACCATGTATCGCGAAAGATCGCGGCCAGCGCTCCGGCGGTGATGCCGACCACGGTGGAAAACAGCAGCGCCAACGACCCAAGCGCCAACGAATGCGGCAGGTTCATCGCGATCAGGTCGGCCACGGGGCGGCGCAGGATGATCGCATCGCCCAGATCACCCTGAACCATCTTGCCGAACCAGGTGACGTATTGCGTCAGGATCGGTTGATCAAGGCCATAGCGCGCCACCAGCGCCGCCCGTTCCGACGGGGTGGCCCCAACGCGCAGGATACTGTCGATCGGATCGCCGGGCACCAGATGCACCAGCATGAAAATCACCACAGAGATCGCCAGAAACACCGGGATCAGCAGCAGCAGTCGCTTGACGGTGAACAGCAGCATCGGGCCCCCGGTGGTTCGGAAATGCCCGGGCGCGCCGGATGGCGCACCCGGTTCTGGGGGTTACTTGACCATGATGTCAAGGAAGGTCTGGCTCTGGACCCGGGTCGACCGGATCACCTCGGGCACCGACAGCGCATCGGTCGTAAAGGCATAGGACTGCACCGGCTGATAGATCGGCGCAAACACGAACTGCGTCAGGACATATTCATGATAGGCGGTAAAGTTCACCACCCGCTCGTCCCAGGTTCGCGAGCCGGTCATCGCCTTGATGCGCAGCTCTTCGGCGGCGGCATCGGTCCACATCGACACGTTGGGATAGCCCAGCCGCTCGGCGCTGAAGAACCAGTCGAGGATATCGGCGTTTTCATAGGAATAGCTGCGCACGGCCAGCTGATGTTCGGTCTTTTTCTTGTATTCGTCGTTGATGCTGGCCGGGTCCAGAACCGTGATTTCGGCGGTGATGCCGACGGCGGCAAGCTGCGCCTGAATGACCTCGGTGATGCGGCGGAACTCGGTGCCGTTCTGGGTCCAGAGCTTGACCGTCATCGGCGTGCCGTCCTTTGACCGCGTGCCATCAGCGGCGGCAACCCAGCCCGCTTCGTCCAGCAGCGCCTTTGCGCCGTCAGGGTCATAGCTGATGCGCAATTCGTCCTTTACCTTGCCTTCCAGCAGGGCGTCGGTCAGGAACGTGTCGGCCACAGCGCCGATGCCGCCATAAAGGTTGGCAAGGATCTCGGGCTGGTTGACCGCAAGTGCTGCGGCCTGCCGCACCTTGATGTCGTCGAACGGCGCCACGATGGTGTTGATGGGCATATAGAACAACTCGCGCCCCGGCATGGTGACTACGGTCAGACCGGCCTCGGCCTGCATCGTCTTGCGGAAATCGGCAGGCACCGAAAGCAGCATGTCCACGCCACCGGTTTTCAGTTCCAGAAATGCCGTGCTGTCATCGGCGATCTCGCGGAAGGTCAGGCGGGCGATATGCGCCGGGCCCTTGTTTTCCGACAGGGCAGACCCGGAGGTATAGGCGTCATTGCGCACCAGCACGGTTTCCTGCCCGACCGTAAAGCTTTCCAGCTTGAAAGGCCCGGTGCCGACAGCGCCGGTCACACCAAAGCTGTCGCCCATCGCGTCATAGGCTTTGGGCGACGGCACGCCCATGAAGGTGGTGGCCATGTTCGACAACAGGTTCGGGTCGGGGTTTTTCATCGTGAACTTGACGGTCAGATCATCGACGATCTCGACCGATGCAATCGCCTCGGTCATGAAGGCGTTCTCGGTGCCGGCGAATTTCGGCACCCACCATGCAATGGTGGCGGCGTTGAAGGGTTCACCATCATGAAAGGTCACGCCGGGGCGCAGCTTGAACACCCATTCCATGCCATCTTCGGTCACCGACCATTCAGTCGCAAGCTGGCCATGATAGCTTTGGTCAGCGTCCTGCAACACCATCCGGTCATAGATCAGCGTTGTGGCGACGTTCAGTTTGGTGCCCCTGATCGGGTCATAGGTCGGTGCGCCAACCTCGCGGGCCGGCAGCACCATGGTGACGTCCTGCGCCACGGCGGCAAAGCCGGACACCAGAAAAGTCGAGGATAGCAGCGCCCCAGCAAGCAGGCGCATGGCAAAAGGTTTCATTTTTGGTATCCCTGTTGAGTGTGACTTTTGACTGTCGTTTTCAAGTATCGTTTGGCGCTTCAAGTATCGCTTGGAGGGGTATCACTTGGTCTGGCCGGGCCGGTCGGATCGCCGACATACCCGGTGAACCGACTGTAAAGGCGTGCAATTTCGTTCATGCGTTGTTCGACGGAATGGCCCAGTTCCAGAAAGACGCCGTTGACCAGAAGGTTGGCGAGGCTTGCCATCTGGGCGGCGGATTCCCAGAACAGGTTAAACTCGGTCGGGACGACGAACATCTCGTCGGCGAGGGTGCGGCCCCAGTCGCAGAACGGGTCGGTGACCAGCGTCACCGGGATGCCGGCCCGTTTCGCATCCTGCGCCAGCAGTTGCGCCATGCGCGAATAGCGCCGCCCTTCAAAGATCACGAGGCAGGGGGTGTCCTGCCCGCCTGCCAACAGTTCGGCAAAGTTGCCCCCCGCGAGGTCCAGCAGATGCACCCGGTCGCGGATGTATTGCAGTTGGTTCACAAAGATCTGCGCAATGCCGCGTTCGGTCTGAAAGCCGACCGCGAACACCGCCGAGGCCGTGGCCAGCCGTTTGACCGCGCGCGTCCATTCCGGCGTCCGGGCCAGTTCGTAAACCGCGACCAGCGCCGCCATTTCCAGTTTCAGCCCGCGTGCAAGCTGGTCCTCGCCGCCGCGCGCCTGTTCTTCGAAGTCGCGCAGCCGGTCGGCGATCAACCAGGGCCGGTCGCCGATGTCACGCTGCAGATGGTCCTTGAGGTCGCGAAAGCTCTTGTAGCCCAGCGTACGGCAGAACCGGCCGACCGTCGGTTCCGACACGCCCACCTTTGCCGCGAGACTGGCCGCCGTTTCGAACGGCACCGTGGTCATCTCGGCCAGCATGTAGGACGCGATGGCGCGGTCGGCTTTGGAGGCCGCTGACAGGCTTTCCGACAGGCGATGACGCAACGAATCGGGCATCTTGCGGCTTCCTTTCGTATTCAGCGACACTGACAGTAAACTTTCAAATATCAAAACGATTTCATTTTTCTTGCACATCGCCCGATTTGAGGCGCTTCTGTCAGGAAGGCGGGTGCCTGCACGACGCAGGTCGGGCGGCCCGCCAGTGCAGGCGCGCGCCGCAACCCCAAGGGACACCAGCATGCAATACGATTTCTTGGTTGTGGGGGCGGGCCTGTCGGGCACCGCGGCGGCCTGTGAACTGGCAAGCCACGGCAGCGTTCTGCTGGTCGAGGCCGAGGCAACCCCCGGCTACCATGCCAGCGGGCGGTCGGCCGCACTGTTCACGGCGCATCA
>JBBRCF010000183.1:0-5357 GCA_038205135.1 Rhodobacterales bacterium | reverse complement strand
CCCGACCTGCGCCGTCTGGCGCCGCCGGGCCCGGCGCTGTGTGACCCACGCGGCCTGTACCTGATCAGCGCTGATCACGCCGCCTCCTCGATGGCGTCCAGATCGGCGGTGCCATAGATGCGTTCCAGCACCTGCGGCGTCAGCCCTTCGGTCGGTCCGTCATACACGATGCGCCCCGCCGACATCGCCACCGACCGCGCGCAATAGGTCCGGGCCAATGCCACGGAATGCAAGTTGATCAGCACGGTGATGCCATGGTCGCGGTTGATTTGCGCCAGCGCGTCCATCACGGCGGCTGAATTGCGCGGGTCAAGGCTGGCGACGGGTTCGTCTGCCAGCACGATCAGCGGTTCCTGCACCATGGCGCGCGCAATCGCCACGCGCTGTTGCTGGCCGCCTGACAGCGCATCGGCGCGTTTCAGCGCCTGTTCGCCCATATCCAGCGCTACCAGCGCATGGATCGCGGCGGCGCGGTCGTCATCGGAGAAAACGCCAAACAGCGACGGGATCAGCGGCCGCGTGGCCAGCCGCCCGGTCATCACATTGGTCAGCACCGACAGGCGCGACACCAGATTGAACCGCTGAAACACCATCGCGGTGCGCCGCCGCCAGTTGCGCAGATCGCGCCCCCGCAGCGCCAGCACATCGCGCCCCTCGCAGGTCATGGTGCCACCATCGGGATCGATCAGACGGTTGATCACCGTCAGCAGCGTTGATTTTCCCGCCCCTGACCGCCCGATCACCGCGATCATTTCGCCACGCGCGATATCCAGCGTGACACTGTCCAGCGCGCGGGCGCTGCCATAGGTCTTGGTGATCCCCTCCAGCCGCAAGAACGTGCCGGAGGGGGTCGTCGGTGCCGGGATCACTTGGTTGCCAGGCGGATCTTGATGAAGGGAATGTAGTCTTCGTGCGCGGCAACGGCGAAACGCCGAACACGTCCTTGCCGACCTTGGCAAAGGCTTCGGGGTCGATCCAGGACATGTTGACGATGCACTGCTGCATGGTGCGCTTCATCGGCTCGGGCAGGTCCTTGGTCACCACGAAGGGCGCATTGGGGACGACTTCCGATTCAAAGATGAAACGGATGTCTTCCAGTTTGATCGTGCCGGCACCGGCGGCGCGGGTGTGGTTGCCGGCGGCGGGCGAATAGTACCAGTTGGTGGTGGCGTCGATGGTGCCCTGCACCACGGCGACCAGACCGTTGTCATGGCTGCCGGTCTGCACCAGATTGCCAAAGAACACCGGCTCGTTGCTGGCGTTCACCATGCCGTTTTCGCGAAAAAACTGCATCGGCAACACATAGCCAGAGGCCGAACCCGGCGTGGGCCAGCCCAGCGACTTGCCCTTCAGGTCTTCCATGGCCTGGTAGGGGCTGTCGGCCTTGACCGCGATGACCCAGCGATAGCCCAGTTCGCCGTTCGGCGACACGTCCATGGCGATGGGTTCCATGTTGCCGCCCGAGATATCCCGGCCGATGGCATAGGCGGCCGGACCGGCCCAATGCAACTGCACATCGCCGTTGGCCTGCGCCTCGATGATGGCGGAATAATCCGACGCGACGCGCATCACGACCTTTGCAACCTTCATGCAGCCTTGCATGTAAGCGGCGAAATGGTCCCAGCGTTCGACGGCAGATTGGGCGTTTTCGTCTGTACCGATGCCGATGGTCACTTCGGGCCATTTGGCGCGCCAGTCATCGACGGCATAATCCTGCGCCAGCGCGGCGACAGGGGACAAGATGATGGCGGCGGGCTGGGTTGCGCCGGGGTGACATGGCCGCGTCGCAATCATCGATCACTCAGACTTGATGCGGTGTTGATTGGCGGCGCGGCCAGATTTCGGCAACGATGGTTCGAGACAAAACGTCGCATCGGATGACGCTGCAGACCGACCGCGGGCGGTCTGTCCGCGGGGGCGGTGCGTCGTTTGGGCCGAACTTGTATAACAATAAAAAGCGGAAGGTTTCCTGATGATATCCCTGTTGCGCGCGCCGGTCCGGCTTTGGTTTCTGACCATCCTGATGCTGCCCTTGTTCGGGGCTGATGCGCTGCAGGCCCAGACCAAGCCGCTGCCGGACTATGTGATCGCCGAATTCGGCACACCGCCTGCGGTGCCTGTGGGCCCGGCGTCGGCTGCGTTGCAGGCGGCCCTGCAAACCGCCTTTGTCGACAGTTTTGCGAAATCGTCGTGGGACGACGACCAGACCACCGCGCTCGAGGTGATCGCCGCAGCCAAAGACCCCCGGATTGTCTGGCTGATCAGCGACATGATGCGCTTTGTCAGCAGCGGCGCGCTGGGGTCGGTCCTGTCCGGGGTGGCAGCCGACCTGCTGGAAATCGATCCGCCGACCCAGAACCACTGGGACACCATCACGAACCACCTGATCGCCTGGGATATTCCCGCGCCACCGGATTATCTGAAATTCAAACGTGCGATTTTCACCTCTGCGGTACCCGGTTGGGAACGGATCTTTGTCGAAGGCGATATTGACTGGCGGCACGTGTCGTGGGGCGGGGTGCTGATCGACAACCGGGACTTTGACCGCACCGACGAGCGTTGCAACTGCATCCCGGCGGTGGACAACCCGCCGGTCAGCACGGCAGCCGAAGCAACCTGGCTGGATGACGACGACGTGGTGTTCGGGATCGAGATCAACGGCGAGGCCCGCGCCTATCCGCGGCAAATCATGGAAGTGCGCGAGATGGTCAATGACACGCTGGGCGGGCGTGATCTGGGCATTCCCTATTGCACCCTGTGCGGCGCGGCGCAGGCCTATTTCACCGACCGGATGCCAGCCGGGATCGAAAGACCGGTCCTGCGCACCTCGGGGCTGCTGATCCGGTCCAACAAGGTGATGTATGATGTGCGGACATTCTCGGTGTTTGACACCTTTTTGGGCAAGGCTGTGACCGGGCCGCTGGCCAAGCAGAACCTGCACCTGCAACAGGCCAGCGTTGTCACCACCACCTGGGGCACATGGAAGCGCGCGCACCCGAATACGACCGTGCTGGTCGAGGCGCTTGCGCTTGGCCGCGATTTCGATTTCCGCAACGGCCGCGACAAGGATGGCCCGATCTTTCCGGTGGGTGATGTCGATCCGCGTCTGCCGGTGCATGAAGATGTCATCGGTGTGGTGGCAGCGTCGGGCAAGCCTGTCGCGTTTCAGCGTAGCGCCGCAATGGCCGCGCTGACCCGTGGGGCCTCGATTTCGTTCGAGAATGTGCGGCTGGAACTGTCGGCGGGCGGTATTCGCGCGGTCGATTCCGACGGGGCAGACCTTGGCAGCCATCAAGCGTTCTGGTTTGCGTGGTCGCAATTCCATCCCGGTACGGTGCTGTGGCCGATGTAAGGCGGATCAGGACGTCGCTTCGATCAGTCGCAACGCCGCGGAATGCAGCGCGGGATCGCCCGCCGCCAACACGCGTCGGCCCGACCCCATCACCAGCGTCCGCCCCGCCCAATCAGTGACGCGCCCGCCGGCGCCGTCGATGATCGGTGTGAACGGGGCCCAGTCCCAAATGTCCAGCCCGGCATCCAGCGCCAGATCGGTGCCGCCCGAAGCCAGCCGGCCATAGGCTAGACAGGACGCGCCACAGACCCGCCAGCCGGTGGCGCCACGCAGCGCGGTCAGGGCGGGCAGGTCAGCGGAGCCAAAGAAATCCGGCGATGAGGCCGACATGATCGCGCGGTCCAACCGGACGCCATGGCGGGTCTGGCAGGGTAGGCCGATATGCGTGGTCACAGCGCCTTCGACCCCGATCCAGCGGTCGCGCGTGCGATGCATGTCGATCACGCCCAGCACCGGACGGCCCTGATGCGACAGCGCGATCAGCGTACCATGCACCGGCACGCCCGCGACCCAGGCCCCTGTGCCATCGACCGGGTCCAGCACCCATGTCCAGTCTGCGCCGGGGTTCGACGCTGCGCCTTCTTCGCCCAGAATGCCATGGTCGGGGAACCGGTCCGCGATGCGTGTGGCCAGCGCCGCCTCGATGTTGCGGTCCAGCGCGGTCACGAAACTGCGATCCGGTTTCAGGTCGGGCGCGCCGGGGCTGGCCTCCGTCACCAACGCCTCCGTCACCAATGCCTGCGCCACATCCGCCAGCGTGACGGTCAGCGCGCCCGCCTGCGACAGGATCATCTGCGCTTGCCGATGATCGCGAACCGCAGGAGGGTGGAAATCAGATCGATCACGCTGACCACCACAAGGATCATCAGGATCAGCATCGACACCTGCTGCCATTCGCCGGTGCGGATGGTGCCGGACAGATACAGCCCGATGCCGCCGGCGCCGACGATGTCGATGATGGTGGCCGACCGGGTGTTGGATTCGAACAGATACAGGATCTGGCTGATCAGCACCGGCATGACTTGCGGCAACAGGCCAAAGGCGATCTCGTCGCTGCGCCGCCCCCCAGTGGACCGCACACCTTCGGAGGCGTTCTTTTCGGTGGCTTCCATCGCCTCGGAAAACAGCTTGGCAAAGCCCGCCATGTCGGATGACGCAATCGCCAGCACACCCGCAAACGGCCCAAGGCCGACCACGTTCACATAGATCAGTGCCCAGATAAGCGTGTCGATGCCGCGCACCGCATCAAACGTGCGGCGCGACAGGAATTGCACGATCCGGTTGGTCATCACATTGCGCGCCGCCAGCAGCGACAGCGGAAAGGCCAGCATCGCGCCCAGCAGCGTGCCCAACAACGCAATCGCCACGGTTTCCCCCAAAGCGCGGGCAAAGAACAGGAACTGCCCCTCGGCATTGGGGGGCATCATGAAATACAGAATAAAGCCAAGTTGCTCGATCCCGTTGAAAATGCGGGCAAAGGTGAACGCGAACCGGTCCAACGAATAGAAGAACAGCGCGACCATCGCGAATACGATCCCGAACGGCAGCAGATGCCGCCGCCAGCCGGGGTGGATCAGCGCCTGATGTTCGGGGGACAGGGACCGTGCGCGGTCCAGCAGAACAGTGCGGATGCCAGCCATCAATGTGATCCCATCAATGCGTTCCTTGTCCGACGATCATGTTGCGCAGTTTTTCGGTGCCGATATCCACCAGCATCACGGTCACGATGATCAGGATCAGGATCGCGGAAATGTCGGTGCAATAGAATTGCCTGATGGCAGTCACCAGTTCCTGCCCGATCCCGCCCGCGCCGACAAACCCCATCACCGCCGCGCCGCGAATGTTGACCTCGAACCGCAGCAGCGCATAACTGACGAAATTCGGCAGCACCTGCGCCAACACGCCGAATATCATCGACGCATGCCAGCCCGCGCCGGTCGAAATTACGCCTTCGACGGGTTTCAGGCTGGAATTTTCGTTGACCTCGGAAAACAGCTTGCCCAAC
>JBBRCF010000182.1:0-5578 GCA_038205135.1 Rhodobacterales bacterium | reverse complement strand
CAGGTCGGGCTGGCGATGGTGGTTGCCACGCTGATCTCGGCCAATCTGGGCGAAGTCGATCTGGCGCGGTTGTGGGACCGGTCCGACCGGTTGGGCAATTACTTTGGCCACATGGTGCCGGATCTGGCCTGGGCCACGTTGCAGGACGATCTGGCGCAATGGTATCGCCGCGGCTCGCGCTGGTTGCGCGAACTGGGTGTGACGATCCTGATCTCGATCTATGCCACGCTGTTCGGAATCGTGCTGGCCCTGCTGAGGGCGTTTGTCGCCGCGCGCCCATTGTCGCCGGCGCCCTGGGCCTGCTGGTTCATGCGCCGCGTGTTCGAATTTGCCCGCACAGTGCCGGAACTGGTGTTCGCGGTGCTATTCGTGTTTTCCTTTGGCATTGGCCCGATGGCGGGTGTGATGGCGATTGCGCTGCATTCGATGGGCGCTCTTGGCAAGCTGTTTTCCGAAATGGCCGAAAACGCTGATCCCGAACCCATTCGCGGCATTCGGGCTACCGGCGCGTCATGGCCGCAGGTGATGCGCTATGGCGCGCTGCCACAGGTTGCGCCGGCGTTCCTGTCCTGTGGCCCGCTGCGGTTTGAAATCAACGTGCGTGCGGCGTCGGTGCTGGGCTTTGTCGGCGCGGGCGGCATTGGGCAGGAGCTGTGTGCCGCGATCAAAAGCTTTGCCTACACCGACATTTCAGCCATCGCGATCATGCTGATCGACATGGTATCAGAGCGCCTGCGCCACATGATCATCGGGTCCGCAAGCCTGCGGGCCGCCGCATGACCCGGATTGCTGACGCCCGCACCATCTGCCCCGGCGCGTTTCCCGCCCGCGACTGGCGCTGGTTTGCAAAGGTTGCCGGGGGTTTGGTGCTGTTCGTGCTGTTCTTCTGGGGCCTTTCGGTGCTGGGGTTCACCTTTGCCCGCATCGCGCGCGGTCTGGACCGGCTGGGTGGCGTGGCCGCGATGATGATGCCGCCCAGCGGCGGCGGGTTGATGTGAACTATGTCAGGGCCATCGCCGAAACCGTCGCGATGGCGTTCATCGGCACATTGGTGGCATCGATCCTGGCCGTTCCGCTGGGGTTTCTGGGGGCCAAGAACACCATGCCGCTGGGCGCGCTGCGGTTTGTGACGCGGCGCGGGTTCGATGTGGTGCGCGGGATCGACAGTCTGGTCTGGGCCATCGTGTTCGTCTCGGTTATCGGGCTTGGCCCGTTTTCCGGCATTCTGGCGATTGCGGTGAATGACACCGGCGTGCTGGCGAAACTGTACGCCGAGGCGATCGAAAACGCCGATGCCGATCAGAACCGGGGCGTGTGCGCCACCGGGGCGGGACGGCTGCAGGTGATGCGGTTTTCGATCCTGCCGCAGGTGTTGCCGGTGTTTCTGACCAACACGCTGTATTTCTTTGAATCGAACGTGCGGTCCGCCACCATACTGGGGGTCGTCGGCGTGGGCGGCATCGGGTTTTACCTGATGGACCACATCCTGATCAACGCCTGGCCGCAGGTGGCGTTCATCATCCTGTTGATCCTGATCACCGTGTCGGTGATCGACGCCGTGTCACACCGCATCCGGCGGCGGCTGATCTGACCCGCTTGGGCCTGTGACCGGTGGGCAGATCATGGCGCAGGTGCTGCCCTCGCACGCAATCGTGCCGTTTGGATCGCCCGAGACCCGGCCCACCCGCGTGCGATCATCGGGCCCTGGTCAGGCAGGCATTACATGGGTGGTTTTCACCCCTTCATATGTAAGGCGACACAAGATGTAGGCTATGACTCCGGCGCAAACTGCATAATTATGAACCTTGATCCGTCGGCCGCATCGGATCTTTGGACTAGTTATTATGTGTTCATCCATTAGATGCCGCCAAGGTTTGCGATGCTCAACACCCAGACTATGTCAGCGCTGCCACCCGACCGTCCGATTGAGGTCTTCGTCGGTCGCGGCCGACACGTATCGGACCTGACGCAGTTGCTCGGCAATGCGTTTCTTCCGCGCAGCGCCGTCGCTTTTGTGACGGGGCGCGCGGGTTTCGGCAAATCCGCGCTGGTGCGGCAGGTGCTTCAAACAGTCTTGCGTCCGGACGACTGGCTGGTGTCCTTCAAATACGATCAGTTCACCGAAGCCTCGCCCGCCAGCCTGTTCGTCAACGGGCTTGAAATCGTCGCCGAGCGGATGTTGGCCATGCCCGACGGCCCGCGCGAGGCGATCCGGCGGCGCCTTGTCGACGCGATCAGCCCGAACGGGCAACTGGTGGTCAATCTGTGCGGCCGCATGGACGCGGTGCTGGGGCCACAACCGGAACTGATCCAACTCGCACCGCAAGAAAACCAGACCCGCGTGTCATTCGTGTTAAGGCGCTTTTTCGCAGCACTTTCAGGCCGCAAGGGACGGTTGTTCGTCCACGTTGACGACCTGCAATGGGCTGACGCGGGCACGCTGCGCATCCTCGAGGACATGATCGCCGACTCGTCGCTTCAGAATCTGGCCTTGATCATCGCGCATCGAAGCGGCGATTTCGGTGGCGATTTCGAAGGGGCGGCGACGTTGCGCCGCATCGTCCGCACCGTCGGAAATCCGTCGGTCGAGATCGAACTTGACGCCATGGATGAAAGCGAGATCGCCGATATCCTGTCACGTCTGGCCCCGGCCTCGGACCGCCCGCTTGGACCGCTGAGCGCCAGCATCCGCAAGGCCACCGGTGGCAATCCGCTGGCGATCGTCAATGTCGTCGATCTGCTGTCGCGGCAAGGCCGCAAGGGCCGTGCGGGTTCGGGCGGGGACTGGTCGGTGGCGGATGATGCGGTCGAGAGGCTGGCGCTTGGCGACGGCATCGACGACCTGCTGCAGATGCGGCTTGCCGGGCTCGACGCCGAGGAACGGGACCTTTTGGGCATGGCGGCCCATATCGGGGACCGGGTCGATGTCGCGCTGCTGCACCGGGTATCGGGCGTGGACGAAAGCAGGCTGGCTTCGACCTGTATCCGACTGTGCCGGGCGCAGATCCTGGAAGAGATCGGCGGCGGCGGCGGCGGACGCGGCGGCGAAAACGCATACCGCTTTGCCCATGACACGTTTCAGCGGTTCGCCCGCGACCGTCGGACGCCGCTTGCAGCCCGCCGTTCCGAAATCCGCCTGAAGGCGGCCGCGGTTTTCGCCGAACGGTTTGAAAAGACCGGGGACGGCACCTGGCTGTTTCGCGCCACAACGCTGTACAATGCCGAGGTCAAGGCGACGGGCGACGGGCCGTCGCGGGCAGAGATCGTCCGCCTGAACCGCATCGCGGCGCGCAGGTCGCTGGACAGTGGCGATCCGAAAATGGCGCTGGAATTCGCGCTGGCGGGGCTGTCGGCCATGTCGGACGCGGCGTGGGTGGATGATTACGCGGATGTCCGGCAAGCCCATCACGACGGGGCCGAGGCGGCGTATCTTAGCAACGATCTGGATGCACTGGAGCGTTTGGTGTCGAACGCAGCCAAGCACGCGCGCGACAACATCGACTGGGCGGCTGCCAACCGCGTGCGGCTGCAACATCGGGTCAGCGCCGTTCGTTATGAAGACGCGTTGGATATCGCCGTCGAGATGCTGGAGAAGCTGAACGCGGGGTTGCCGAGGTCGGCCAGCAAACTCGACGTTGGACTGGCCTTTGCCCGCACCGCGTTCCGGTTGCGCGGCCTGACGACGGCGGATTTGCTGGCGTTGCCGACGATGGACGATCCGCGTGCCGAAATGGAGCTTGACACGCTGATGCTGGCAGCATCGGCTGCGTATTTCGCCGCGCCGAACCTGTTCCCGCTGATCGTGTTCCGGATGGTGCGGCTGTCGGTCGATGCCGGCAATTCGCGGCTGTCGGCCTTCGGATGGGTCTGCTACGGGCTGGCGCAATGTGCGGTCCTGGGCAACGTGTCGGCAGGCTATGCCTATGGCGAACTGGCGCTGCGACTGGTCGAGCGGTTCAACGCCGACGATCTGCGCGCCCGCATCCACATGCTGTTCAACACCTTTGTGCGCCACTGGAGCGAAAGCCGTGCGCTGGTGGCCGAGCATCTGCTGGAAGGCGAGCGCGCTGGTTTTGCCTCTGGCGACCTCGAATTCGCGACCTATTGTTCATGGCACCGGTGCAACGACGCCTTCTGGTCGGGCATGCCGCTGCCCGACATCGCTGTGACAGTTGATCGGGCGCTGAGCGTCAGTCGGGACTGCAACCAGTCAAAGGTCCTGTTCCTGCTGGGGATGATGCGGCAGTTTCTGGACTGGGCGACTGACAGCGATGGCGGCACGCCTGACGACGCCACCCACGAGGCGTTCTGCCTGCATAACAAGGATTATACCTCATATTGCTATGTAAAGCTCTATCAGGCGCTGCGCTTTGCGCTCGAGGGCCGGGTCAACGAGGCCCTTGCGGCGACCGCCGAAATCGGCCGGCGTCACGAGGCGCTACAGGGGCAGTTCTATGTTCCCTACTGCGTCCTGATCGAGGTCCATGCGGCGGCGACGCTGGCCGTGCGCGGCGCGGGTCGCCGGCACGTTCTGACCGCGATTGCCGGGACCCGCAAACTGCGCCGCTGGGCGCGAAAGGGCGCGGTGGACGTGGCGCCGCTCGCGGCTTTGGCCAACGCTTTGGCCGCATGGGCGCTTGGCCGGCGCATCGTGGCGCTGCGCGGGTTCGATCAGGTGATGGCGGAAGCTCTCGCCGGACGGGCACCGGCATGGGTCGGGATGCTGGCGGCCACGGCGCTGCGCGACATGCATGGCAATTTCGGGGCGCGACATGAAGCCAGCCTGCTGCAAAACGAGATCGGACGGCTTGCCGCGTCATGGGGATGCGCAAAGCTGGCCGGTGGCATCGGTGGCGCGGATCCGCAGGACACCGGGGCGACCGCGCCATACTGGGCGGCCGCCGACGATACGGTCCTGCGCGCGCAGCACGCCTCCCGCGAAGACTGGATCGAGGCGGTCTGCGCCCGGGTGCTGGACCTTGCAGGCGCCGAACGGCTGACGCTGACGCTGGCCGATATGCAGGGACCCCGGGAACTGCTGGACGCGACTCGGACGGTGCGTGACGGCCTGCGGCTGGTCTATGCCGCGGGGGATGTGCCGCGGACCGACAGCGAACCGTTGCGAAGCGTTGCTGCGGAGCCGGACAGCGACGCGCAAACGTTTGCGATCACGCTACCACGACCCGACGGGCTAGACGTGACGGCGCAATTCGTGCTGCGTCCGGATCGCAGCCGATCCGTCCCGATGACGCGGATCGGGCAGTGCCTTGATCCGATTGTTGCGGAACTCCGGCTGGCGGATACCGATCGCCGGCTGAGCCGGGCAGAAGAAGACCGGGTCAACCTGCGAACCGCCTACGCGCGGTTCATCCCCGGCTACACGCTCAAGGAACTCGGGCGGTCCGAGATCGTCGACGTCCGCGTCGGCGACCACGCGTCCAAGCAGATGACTGCCATGTTTTGCGACATGCGCGGCGCGACCGGCATCATGGAGAAATTGGGTCCGACGGCGAGCCTTGACCTGTTCAACGAGCTTTTCATCGCCATCGAAAGCGAGGTGATCCGCGGCGGCGGCTTT
>JBBRCF010000181.1:0-5591 GCA_038205135.1 Rhodobacterales bacterium | reverse complement strand
CGCCCGACCCCGCCCCGATCACCAGAATGTCGGTTGTGATGCGGTTCATCTCAGCCATTTTTCCACCCGCGCACTGCCTTTATGATAATGGGCAGCACCGCCAGCGCGCAAAGCCCCAGAATGGGAAACAGCACCGCAGGTTCGAGGATCACCCGCAGGTTCGGCTTTTCGCCGCGCAGGAACAACTCGCCCAGCCCTGCGCCTACCGAGGTATAGACCAATCCGCCCGGAATGATGCCCAGAAACGTCGTGATGACAAAACGGTGCAAAGGCACCCCCACCAGCGCCGGCACCAGATTGGCCACAAAGAACGGCACCACAGGCACCAGCCGCATCAGGAACAGGACTTCCCACTGATTGGCATCCAGCCCGCGTTTCAACCGCCCCACCGCGCCTTCGGCAGCATCCATGCGTGCCGCCAGCCGCACCCCCAGCCCCGCCCGCACCGCCAGAAAGATCGCGATGGCCCCCAGCGTGGCCGCCGTGACATTGAACAGCACCCCGGGAAACACGGAAAACAGGAACCCGCCCGTCAATGTCGCCACTGTCGCGCCGGGCAGCGAAAACGCCACGATGACCGCATAGGCCATGATGAACACCAGCACCGTCAGCGCATAATGGCTGTCGCAAAACGCCAGCAGCGTCGCGCTATGTTCGGCCAGCGCATAGAAATTGAGGTAGTCGCCCAACAACGCCGCCCCCAGCAAACCGCCAAGGACGATCAGGGCCAACGGCACATAGCGCAGCAAGGACGGCGGAATTGGGGGTTTCGGGTCGGTCATCGGCGCCACCTTGCATCCTTTCGACAGGGCCTGCCACCGCCTTTCCCGCGAAAATTTCAAAAAGCCGGCAGGGATCACGCCGGGTTGATCGCCGGCGTTTTTCGGTGGACGACGGCGTTGCAGGATGCCTGTGCCGTCCTGATGGGGGTCTGGCATGGCGGCGCGTCCCGCAGGGCCGGCGGGCCCCGGACCGTGCAAGAACCCGGCACCCCGGAATTTGTTGCAGTTTCACGACGGACGGGGTTTGACAGCCACCGCCCTCCCCCCTATAGACCGGACTTCAGAATTCAGGGTTCCGCGATTCCGCGCCCCCGACATATTGGCCGCCTTCGGGTGGCACGCACAGGTTCCGCCTCCGGGCGGCAAGATAACGGAGCCGCAGCCATGAAGCGCACCTACCAACCCTCCAAGCTCGTCCGCAAGAAGCGTCACGGCTTCCGCGCCCGCATGGCCACCCCGGGTGGCCGCAAGGTTCTGGCTGCGCGCCGGGCCCGTGGCCGCAAGGTGCTGTGCGCCTGATCCCTACCGCAGGGGACACCGATATCATGCCGCCGGAGGCGCCCGTGGTCGAAACCCCGGGCAATCACCCTCCGGCGGCTTTGTCATGTGGGCTGACCATTTTGCAGCACCGGCCCGACTTTCTGAAGGCGGCTGCTGCGCGGCGCGTACCCGCGACATCGATGCTGGTACAGGCGCGACGGCGCGCGGCGGATGAACCCGCACCGGGTATCCGCGTCGGGTTTACCTGTTCCAAAAAGGTTGGCTATGCCGTGGCGCGCAACCGCGCCAAACGCCGCCTGCGGGCCGCGGCCCAGGCCATTCTGCCGCTGCAGGGCCGCCCCGGCTGGGACTATGTGCTGATCGGGCGTGCCGACGCGACAGCAGCGCGGCCCTATCCCCTGTTGCTGGCCGACCTCAGCGACGCCCTGAACCGGCTGCATGCCGACAAAGCGCCGCGATGACACCGTTGGCACATGTCATTGCCCTGCCATTGCGGGCCTACCGGCTGCTGCTCAGCCCGTGGGTCGGGCATAATTGCCGGTTTCAGCCGACGTGTTCGGCCTATGCGCTGGACGCGCTGGAACGCCACGGGGCCTTTGTCGGCACGTGGTATGCCACGAAACGCATTCTGCGCTGCCATCCGTTAGGGTCGATGGGCTATGACCCAGTGCCCGGCGCGGACCCCGATCACGACCGGCAGCACCACCGGGACGGCAGCAGCCCCCCGCCGCCACGACAGGATTAGACCATGCTGGACGAACCCGACGACATCCACCCGTTGTTCTACGGCGCGCCGAAAACCACCGAATTCAAGAAACTGCGCAAGCGCATCGTGCAGGACGTGCGCGAAGCGATCGACCGCTACGGCATGATCGAACGCGGCGCGCGCTGGCTGGTGTGCCTGTCGGGCGGCAAGGACAGCTATACCCTGTTGGCCGTGCTGCATGAATTGCAATGGCGCGGGCTGTTGCCGGTGGACCTGCTGGCCTGCAATCTGGATCAGGGCCAGCCGGGGTTTCCCGCCACCGTGCTGCCGGAATTCCTCGCGAAGATGGGCGTGCCGCACCGGATCGAATATCAGGATACCTATTCCATCGTGATGGACAAGGTTCCGCAGGGCCGCACCTATTGTGCGCTATGTTCGCGGCTGCGGCGCGGCAACCTGTACCGTGTCGCCCGCGAAGAAGGCTGTTCGGCCGTGGTGCTGGGGCATCATCGTGACGATATTCTGGAGACATTTTTCCTTAATCTGTTCCATGGCGGACGCGTCGCCACCATGCCGCCCAAGCTGGTGAACGAAGAAGGCGACCTGTTCGTCTATCGCCCGCTGGCGCATGTGGCCGAAGACGACTGCGACCGCTTCGCGCGTGCGATGGCCTATCCGATCATCCCCTGCGATCTGTGCGGGTCCCAGGACGGGCTGCAACGCCAGCAGATCAAGGGCTTGCTGGACGATTGGGAACGCCGCAGCCCGGGCCGGCGGCAAAAGATGTTCACTGCGCTGATGAATGTGCGCCCATCGCACATGATCGACACCGCGCTGTTCGATTTTGCCGGGCTGGAACGTGGAAAGATCGCTTTCGATGCAAATGACCCGGCAGCACCCCGGCTGCGTTAAGGGTCGATTCATGCCGCATGGGTAACCGTTTCGTGAGAACAAAACGGGAAAAGGTGCGTCATGGCCTCCACGCTCGCCCGCCGGTTACGGCAATTCCGGGCCGATCTGCGCGCCGCTCTGCACGGGCCGCACATGCTGGCGTTTCTGCCGGCTGCTGCCCTTGCCGCGTTCTGGATCGGTGGCGAAGCATCGCTGATGCTGGTCGCCCTGCTGGTCCCGATTGCCTATGTGCTGGTCGACGCGGCCCCGGACGGCGACCCTTCGGATATTGCGGGCGATACGTCCGGGACGGCAATCTCGGCCGCGCTCGCCCAATGCGGGCCGACGCGCACAGCCGTGATCTTTCGCGTGGCGCTGGATGATTTCGGGTTGATGGTCGATCGTCAGGGCCTGCAGGCGGCCGAAACGGTCCAAGCCCAGATCGCAACCCGGCTGCAAGGTGCCTTGCGGCAGGGCGATCATGTCATGACCTTGCAGAACGGCGGGTTCTGCGTCGTCACGGCCCCGGTGCGTCACATGGATCTGGACAGCGCGATCCAGGTGGCCGGACGGATGCAGTCGGCGGTCGATGACCCGGTAACGCTGGGAGCCGGGCCAGTTTTCATGTCGTGCTCGATCGGGTTCTGCCTGTCCAGTCGCAACCCGGGCAACAGCGCCGAATCTTGGCACGAAGCGGCCGAGGCCGCCTTGACAGAGGCCCGGCAGAATGCACCGTCTGCGATCCGCGCCCATGCCCGCGGCATGCAAAGCGAACGCGCCAGCCGGTCCCAGATGGCTGCCGAGGCCGCGGCGGCGCTGGAAAACGGCCAGATCCGGCCATGGTTCCAGCCACAGATTTCAACCGAAACCGGCGTTGTCACCGGCTTCGAATCGTTGGCCCGCTGGATCCACCCCGAACGTGGCCTGATTTCGCCCGCCGAATTCCTGCCGGTTCTAGAAGAAGCGGGTTTGACCCCACGGCTGGGCGAAGTCATGTTGCGCGGGGCCCTGACAGCGCTGGCCACCTGGCACGCCGAGGGTTTTGCGGTTCCGGCGGTCGGAGTGAATTTTTCAGCCGCAGAACTGCGCGATCCCAGCCTGCCTGACCGCATCCGCTGGGAACTGGACCAGTTCGATCTCGAGGCCGAGGCGCTGATGGTCGAGGTGTTGGAAACCGTGATCGCCACCACCCCGGATGATGCCGTCGTGCGCACTATCAATGCGCTTTCGAGGATGGGCTGCCGGATCGATCTGGACGATTTCGGCACCGGACATGCCTCGCTCGCCTCGATCCGGCGCTTTGCCGCCAGCCGGATCAAGATCGACCGCTCCTTCGTCATGAAGGTCGACCGCGACCCCGACCAGCAACGCATGATTGCCGCCATCCTCAGCATGGCGGAACGGCTGGGGCTGGATACGCTGGCCGAAGGAGTCGAAACCGTTGGCGAACATGCGATTCTGGCGCAACTGGGTTGTCGCCATGTGCAAGGTTTCGGCATCGCCCGCCCGATGCCGCTGGAACAGACCCGCGACTGGATGCGGGCGCATCGCGCCAAACTGGCCGCTGCACCTGAAATACGTTCGGCGCGGGGCTAGACCGGGCGGTGCAACCCGGTGGACAGGACGCAGTCCTGTGATACCCGCCCGTCCTCGCGGCACAGCGTCCGTGCCGGGGCATCGGGTCGGAATCCGCTTGACGTTTGAGGTGTCAGTCTGTTGAACCACGCAGATATCCGCCCCGGTTTTCAACGGAAGATGTGCCGCAATGGACGATCAGAACAAGAACCTGCTGTTGGCCGTCGCCCTGTCCATGGGCGTCATTCTTGTATGGTTCGTGCTGTTTCCCCCGCCCCAGGCCCCGCTGACGGCAGATCCGGCCGCGATTTCGCAAAGCGATCCCGCCCTGCTCAGCGGGCCGACCCCCGAGGCTGTGCCAGGGACTTCGGCGACCACTACGGCCGCGGATACAGCCCCGGCGGCCCTTGCGGCTGCGCCGCGCATCATCATCGAAACGCCACGGTTGCAAGGCTCCCTGTCCCTGCTCGGCGGGCGGATCGATGATTTGAAGCTGAAGGATTTCCGCGAGACCCTCGCGGCTGACGCACCGATTGTCACGGTCCTGCGCCCTCAGGGCGCCAAGGATGCGTATTACGCGCTTTACGGCTGGGCGGCGGGCGCGGGTCTGCTTGCGGCCGACGTCCCCGGCGCAAACACCCAATGGTCCGCGCCCGAAGGCAGCCGCCTGACTCCGGAAACGCCGGTAACCCTGACCTGGGACAATGGCAAGGGGATGGCTTTCACCCGCACGCTGTCAGTGGACGCGGATTTTCTGTTCACGATCACGCAGTCAGTCGTCAACACCGGTACAGACTCCGTCAGTCTTGCGCCCTTCGGCCTGCTGGTGCGGCATGGCGAACCCGACGACCTGAAGAGATTCTTCGTTCTGCACGAAGGCGTCGTCGCCATGGCCGATGGCACCCTGACCGAGGAAAAATACAACGCCATCTCCGATTTCGACATCAACGATCGCGAAGGCCTTCCGGCAGAAGTGACACAGGTCACGTCGAACGGCTGGATCGGGTTCACCGACCATTACTGGATGTCCGCGCTGATCCCCAACAGCGGCACGGCCTTCAAATCCGTTATCAAACACGACCCCGCCCGCGACATCTACCAGACAGAAGCGGTGCTGCCGACCCGCACCCTTGCGT
>JBBRCF010000180.1:0-5622 GCA_038205135.1 Rhodobacterales bacterium | reverse complement strand
CTGCGTGCTGTCTGCCGTCAGGCGCTGGGCCTGTGCCAGTTTGCCCGCCAGATCGGGATGCGCGCGCAGCACACCCAGCCGTTCGTCGGGCGTGGCGCTGCGAAACACACGCGCCAGCGCATTGGCCAGCCCAGCTTCAGTATCATGCGCCGGGCCCAGTTCCAGATCCCAGGCGCGGTCGGCGACCCATGGTGAATGTTCAAAGATGCTGCCGAACCGCGCCACAAAAGCGTCGCGCTCCATCTGGCTGGGGCGGTCATGGCGGGTATGCGGGTGATGCGCGGCCCAGTGGCGCGCGATGTCGATCCGGCGCGGCGTCCAGACGTGGTCATGCATCCGCACGTAATCGAGGAACCGTTTCAACCCCGCAATCTTGCCCGGTCGGCCGATCAGGCGGCAATGCAGCCCCACCGACAGCATCGCAGGCCGCCCGGCGCGGCCTTCGGCGTACAGCACATCAAAACTGTCTTTCAAATACTGGTAGAAATGTTCGCCGGTGATGTAGCCGGGCGCGGTGGCGAACCGCATGTCGTTCGCCTCCAGCGTATAGGGGATGATCAGTTGGTCACGGTCGCCGGCCTCCAGCCAATAGGGCAGGTCGTCGTCATAGGTGTCAGATATGTAATCGAACCCGCCTTCTTCCGTCACCAGCCGCACGGTGTTTTCAGAACAGCGCCCGGTGTACCAGCCACGCGGGCGTTCCCCGGTCACCTCGGTATGCAGGCGGATCGCCTCGGCAATCGCGGCGCGTTCCTGATCCTCGGGCATGTCGCGGTGATCGACCCATTTCAACCCATGGCTGGCGATTTCCCAACCCGACGCCTGCATCGCGCCCACCTGTTCCGGGCTGCGCGCCAAGGCGCTGGCCACGCCACAGATCGTCACCGGCACATTCGCTCCGGTGAACAGCCGGTGCAGCCGCCAGAACCCGGCCCGCGCGCCATAATCATAGATCGATTCCATGTTCCAGTGCCGCTGCCCCGGCCATGACTGCGCGCCTGCGATGTCAGACAGGAACGCCTCGGAGCCGGCATCGCCGTGCAGGATGCTGTTTTCGCCGCCTTCTTCGTAATTCAGCAAGAATTGCACAGCGACATAGGCGCCGCCTGGCCAGTTGGCCTGCGGCGCACGCGGACCGTAGCCGATCATGTCGCGAGGGTAGCGGGGCATGGCATGGCTCCTTGATGACTGATCCGACTGTTCCCGCAGCCCGCAGGGATTTTCAAGTTTTTCCGGCAGGCCATTTGCGGCATGGCGCGGAATGTGGTCCAGTCACGGTGGATTGGCGACAGGAGACCGCGCATGGCAGACGGATATCTGACGACCCATGTTCTGGATACCGCGCGGGGGATGCCGGTGGGGGGGCTGGTGATCTGGCTGTACCGCATTAGCGGCAACAGTCACCACAAGATCGCCGAGGCGGTCACAAACGCGGACGGTCGCACAGACACGCCGATCCTGCCCAAGGGCAGGATGGGCCCGGGCACCTACGAATTGCTGTTCCACGCCGGGGATTACCTGCGCGCGACCGGGCAGGCCGGGCCAGAGCCGTTATTCCTTGATCAGGTGCCGATCCGGTTCGGCCTGTCGGATGGCGACGCGCATTATCATGTGCCGCTGCTGCTGTCGCCCTACGGCTATTCGACCTATCGCGGCAGTTGATCCGGCCCGCCCGCCGTGCGCCACATGGACAGGGCGCATGGCAATGCTTATCTGTCAGATCATGAACCAAGTGAATAAAGACCCCAATTCGAAGCTGATCGCGGAAAACCGTCGCGCGCGGTATGATTACGCCATCGAGGATGACATCGAATGCGGCATCATCCTGCAAGGGTCCGAGGTGAAATCCCTGCGCACCACCGCCGCCAACATCACCGACAGCTATGCGTCGGTCGAGCAGGGCGAATTGTGGCTGATCAACGGCTACATCGCCCCCTATGCACAGGCCAAAACCTGGGGCCACGAGGAACGCCGCAGACGCAAGCTGCTGGTATCGCGCAAGGATCTGGCCCGGCTGTGGAAGGAAACCCAGCGGCAGGGCATGACGCTGGTGCCTCTGGCGCTCTATTTCAACGAGCGCGGGATGGTTAAACTGAAGATCGGGATCGCCAAGGGCAAGAAGGCCCATGACAAACGCGAAACCGAGGCGAAACGCGACTGGTCGCGCGAAAAGGCCCGCCTGATGAAGCAGGCTGGGTAAAAATTGGCTGGCTGATCAGTCGCGCAGCAGTTCGTTGATCGATGTCTTGGACCGCGTCTGCGCATCGACGCGTTTGACGATCACCGCGCAGTACAGGTTAATGCCGTTCTTCGACGGCATCGACCCCGCGACCACTACCGATCCGGCCGGCACTTCGCCATACATCACGGTGCCGGTTTCACGATCGACGATTTTCGTCGATTTGCCGATGAACACGCCCATGCCCAGCACGGCCCCTTCGCGGACGATGCAGCCTTCGACCACCTCGGACCGCGCGCCGATGAAACAGTTCTCTTCGATGATCGTCTGACCCGCCTGCATCGGTTCCAGCACGCCGCCGATGCCGACGCCGCCCGACAGGTGCACATTCTTGCCGATCTGGGCGCAGGACCCAACGGTGGCCCAGGTGTCGACCATGGTGCCTTCATCGACATAGGCACCCAGATTCACGAACGACGGCATCAACACCACTCCGCGCGCGATATGGGCCGATTTGCGCACGATACAGTTCGGCACGGCCCGAAAACCGGCGCTGCGGAAATCGTCTTCGCCCCAGCCATGAAACTTGCTGTCCACCTTGTCCCACCAGCTGGACCCCTGCGGACCGCCGGATTGCAGGCCCATGTCCTGCAACCGGAACCCCAGCAGCACGGCCTTTTTGGCCCATTGATTGACGTGCCAGACACCATCCGCCTGCCGTTCGGCCACCCGCAGCGTGCCCGCGCCCAGCGCTGCCAGTGTCGCTTCGACAGCGTCGCGCGCCACGCCCTTGGTGGCGGGGGTCAGGGTGTCGCGCGCCTCCCAAGCGGCTTCGATCGCGGTTTCGAGTGCGGCGTTGGTCATCTGGGCCTCCTGTGATGCTTTTGGCGTCATACCGGCATCAACCGGACCACGCAATCAAACAGAAATGCTTGTTGACTGTGACCGCGCCTGACCCGCCGCCGCCTCGACCGCGTTGCGCGCCAGGCTTGCAGATGCAGCGGGCAGACGGCGGGGCAGACGGCGGGGCAGACGGCGGGGCTGACGGCGGGGCTGACGGCGGGGCTACCGGTGATGGCCCTGCCCGGCAGTGTCGTCACGACATCAAGCCACGTCGAAAAATCATCGCAAGAAAAGGTGACCCGCGCCGGGACAACAAGGCGTTACCCGCCGCGACGGCGAAACGTCTTTTCAACCTGCGCCAGACCGGGTAGCCCATTCGCATGAAAAAACCGACGGACATGATGAAGGACGACACCCGCAACCACCCGTTCCGCGACAGTTCGCAGGATGTCGCAGCCTTGCGGGAAATCCCCGACACACCGCAAACCCGCGCGCCGTCCTACGCGCTGGCCTTTGCCGATACGGATTTCATGACGCGCCCGGAATTGCGCCCGGTGCGGCTGCAGCTGGAACTGCTGAAACCACAGCTGCTGATGGATGAATACGGTGTCGAAAGCACCGTGGTGATGTTCGGTGGCGCGCGCATCCCGGCGCCAGACCAGCGCGATACCGCGAAAACGCCCATGTTGGCCGACCTGTCGCGCTATTACGACGTGGCCCGCGAATTTGCGCGGCTGGTCACCCAGCGGTCACTGGAACAGGGCGGCAAGCGCGACATCATCATCACCGGTGGCGGGCCCGGCGTAATGGAGGCCGGCAATCGCGGCGCCGAAGACGCCGGCGGCATTTCCATCGGGTTGAACATCGTGTTGCCGCATGAACAGGCCCCGAACGTCTATGTGACGCCGGACCTGTGTTTCAATTTTCATTATTTCGCGATCCGGAAGATGCATTTCCTGATGCGCGCCACCGCGATCGTGGTGTTTCCGGGCGGATTCGGCACGCTGGACGAACTGTTCGAGGCGCTGACGCTGATCCAGACGCGCCGGATGGATCGAGTGCCGGTCCTGCTGTTCGGACGGGCCTTCTGGGACAGTGTGGTCAACTGGCAGGCGCTTGCCGATGCGGGGACCATCAATGCCGAGGATCTGACGCTGTTCACCTATGTCGAAACCGCCGAAGAGGCCTTTGCGGTTTTCTGCGCCGCTCAGGACAGCGGGCAAACCTCGACCTGATGCGGCAAGGTCACCAGCATGCGGCCCTGTTCGGTATCGCGAAACCCGTAACCGTTGCGCGCCAGACGGCGGCGCAGGTCGGTATCGTCCACCGCAGCCGCCACATCGTCGTGGATCAGGTCCAGAATTTCGGCGGTCAAGAAGGCGTTGTTGACGAAATGGTGCACGGCCGGCCTCCGGTCCTAGGATGAATGACCATTAAAACCTGCTCTGAAAATATGGCGGATTTCGTTCACAAACCGTGAAAAATCAGGAAATCAGGCGCAAAGATCGGCCGGCAGATCGCAGATTTCATGGTTGTGCGGCAACCGCACCACGGTCGTGCCGGTGTCAGTCTTGCGCAGTGCATAGCCGTAGCCACGCAGCACATGCTGCCATTCGCGCGTCGACAGCACCTTGGTCCGCGTTTCGCGAAGCACCTGCAGCGCCTTTTGCGCCGCCGTTTCGTGTCCGTGGATCGTTGTCATCTGGCTGTCCCCGCTGGAATTGTTTCCGATGGTCCAAAGTCACCATGGGACGTGGCAACAATTCTGCCTAAACGAGGTATTTCCGCGGCAGACCGGCAACAATTGTGGCACACTTGTGCAAAGGGGGCCCGGTGTGTCGTCAGATGCTCTGCCAGAGCCAAGCAAACCCGTCGCAGAGTGTCAGGATTGATTGAAAATCGCAGCGGGGCCGCTATCTTTGATCTGCGGCGTTTTGCGGCGCTTTCCCCAGATCCAACTGCAACCTCTGACCGCGGAGCCGTGCGCGCTTGACCCATGACATGCCCTTTCTGACGACAATGGCGGTGGGCCTCGGACTGGCGTGCCTGCTGGGTTTTCTGGCGCATCGTCTGCGCCTGCCGCTGATCGCAGGCTACCTTGCGGCGGGTGTGCTGATCGGGCCATTCACGCCGGGTTTTGTCGCCAATCAGGACATCGCGACCGAACTGGCGGAAATGGGGGTCATCCTGCTGATGTTCGGCGTGGGATTGCATTTTTCGTTGCAGGAATTGCTGGCTGTGCGGCGCGTCGCAATTCCGGGCGCGATGGTGCAGATCACGGTCGCGACTGTGGCGGGCAGCGTGCTGGGCTGGGCGCTGGGCTGGGGTTGGGGTGGCGGGGTTCTGTTCGGGCTTGCGTTGTCGGTTGCGTCCACCGTCGTGCTGCTGCGGGCCTTGCAGGAACGCCGCATGATCGAGACCGAACGCGGCCGCATCGCCGTCGGCTGGCTGATCGTCGAGGACATCGCCATGGTCCTCGCCCTCGTGCTGATCCCGGCGCTCGCCGGGCTCAGCGGCGCGGCGACGGTCGAACTCCACGATCCCTTCATCAACGTCATCGAGCGCCTCAGCGGCCTCCACCTCAACCTCTGGGCGATCCT
>JBBRCF010000179.1:0-5673 GCA_038205135.1 Rhodobacterales bacterium | reverse complement strand
GGAAGGTGGCGTTTGACCGCCGCATCGCGTCACTTCATCCGGCTGCCCGCCAACGATGCCGGCTCGGCCGGTCGCCCTGAAAACACAGCGTTGGACCGTGCAGGTCAACCGGATCATCAGACGGCGGTCGGGACCGGCATCCGCCCGGAAGCCCACCGACCTCCCGCCCGGCACCAACAAACAGTCCGTCAGCACCACATCCGTGGCGGTTGTCAGTGACAGCATCAGCAAGATTGCGCCGGTCAGGCGGCCCATCGGAACTTCTACCCCGACGGCCATTGGACCGGATTGCCGCAATGGTCCCCGTATGCGGCGCGCCGTTCCGGCTTCTCTGGTTGCCAAATACCCCGAGGGGTCGCGGTACGCGCGGGGGGCAGCGCCCCCCTCGACCTCAGCCGACCCGGCGCATGCCCAGCACCCGGGCCCGTTTGCGCGGGTCGCTGTCGAACAGCGCCGCGAGTTGTTCGGTGATCGCGCCCGCCAGTTGTTCGACATCGGTGATGGTCACCGCGCGACCATAATAGCGCGTCACGTCATGGCCGATGCCGATGGCCAGCAGTTCAACCGCTTTGCGTTTCTCGATCATGGCGATCACGTCGCGCAGGTGTTTTTCCAGAAAATTCGCCGGGTTTACCGACAGCGTCGAATCGTCCACCGGAGCGCCGTCGGAAATCACCATCAGGATCTTGCGCGCCTCGCGGCGGGCGGCCATCCGGCGATGCGCCCATTCCAGCGCCTCGCCGTCGATGTTTTCCTTCAGCAGGCCTTCTTTCATCATCAGGCCCAGATTGTCGCGGCAACGCCGCCACGGCGCATCGGCGGATTTGTAGATGATGTGGCGCAGGTCGTTCAATCGACCGGGACCGGCGGGGCGACCGTCGGCCAGCCATTTTTCGCGGCTCTGCCCGCCTTTCCAGGCCCGCGTGGTAAAGCCCAGAATCTCGACCTTGACCGAACAGCGTTCCAGCGTGCGGGCCAGCACATCGGCGCAGATTGCCGCGATGCTGATCGGGCGGCCGCGCATTGACCCGGAATTGTCCAGCAGCAGCGTCACCACGGTGTCGCGGAATTCGGTGTCCTTTTCGACCTTGAACGACAGGGGCGTCGTGGGGTTCGCCACCACGCGCGCCAGACGGCCGGCGTCCAGAATGCCTTCTTCCATGTCGAACAGCCACGACCGGTTCTGCTGGGCCTGCAAGCGGCGTTGCAGCTTGTTGGCCAGCCGCGACACCGCTCCTTTCAGCGGGTCAAGCTGCTGATCCAGATAGGCGCGCAACCGTTCCAGCTCCAGCGGATCTGCCAGATCTTCGGCCCCTATTTCCTCATCGAAATCAGTGATATAGGCGGCGTAGTTCGGGTCGGCGTCAGAATGTGGCGCGGGCGGCGGAGGTTCCAGCGGCGCGTCGCCCTCAGGCATTTCAGCGTCTTCGTCGAACTCCTGATCGGCCATGTCGTCTTGCGATACCTGCGCCTGTGCGGCGTCGTCGCTGTCGTCCTGACTGCGTTCGGGATCGGCTTCGGCCTCGTCTTCGCTGTTGTCCTCCCCGGTCGATTCGGGGGCATCGTCGTCAGTGGCCTCGTCCTGCGCATCGTCTTCGGGGTCGGGCTGGTCGGGATCGTCGCCCAACTGGTCGCCATAACCCAGATCCTCGATGATCCGGCGCGCCAGACGGGAAAATTCGGTCTGGTCGGACAGTTTGGCCCGAATCCCGTCGAGCGTGTCGCCTGCCTGATCCTCGATGAACCCGCGCCACAGGTCCATCACGTTCTGCGCGCCGCGCGGCATATCGCGGCCGGTCGCCAGATGCCGCACCAGATAGCCGGCCGCTGTTGCCAGCGGTGCGTCCGCCGCCTGCGTGATCTGGTCATAGCCCGCGCGCGTGGCATCGTGGCCGATCTTGGCGTCGATGTTGATGGCGGTGCCAGGCATGTCGCGGGCGCCCATCGCCTCGCAGCGGGCGGTTTCCAGCGCTTCATACAGATCGCGTGCCATCTGACCGTCGGGGCGGTATTTCGCATGCGTGGCCGTATTATGATAGCGGCGATACAGCGCCAGCGCGTCCGCCGTGCCGCGCGCCAACATCACCTCGTCGCGGGTCATCCGGCGGCTGACCTGCGGCAGGCGCATGGTGTCGCCGGACACGCCCGCCGGATCGACCGAATAGGCGACCGTCAGGTCGGGATCATTGGCCATGACCTTGGTGGCCTCGGCCAGGGCTTTCTTGAACGGATCGGCGGGGTTGTCATTCGGAGCTTTCATGGTACCGATGATTGCCCGGATCGCGGGCGAAAGAAAAGCCCCCGATCGTGTTGCGGCTTGCGGCATGTCGATCGGTGCATCCCTGCACAGACAGGGCGCGGTCGGGTGGAATTGCACCCCAATGATTGCCGGCCCATGTCTGGCACCAAGCTTGAACCTCTGTCAGGAAAGACTAAACATGACCAAACCCCGTATCGCCATCATTATCGGGTCAACCCGCAAGACCCGCTTTGCCGACATTCCCGCCCAATGGATCAAGACCGCAGCCGAGGCCCGCGGCGACATGGATGTTACCCTCGTCGATCTGCGCGACCACGCGCTGCCAATGTTCGACGAGGTCGCGTCCAACGCCTGGGCGCCGTCGCAGGACCCGGCCGCCGTCAAGTGGCAGCAGACCTTGGCGGGCTTTGACGGCTACATCTTTGTGGTCGCCGAATACAACCATTCGATCACCGGCGCCCTGAAAAACGCAATGGATCAGGCCTATGTGGAATGGGCGAAAAAGCCGATGGGCGCGATTGCCTACGGGTCGATGGGCGGGGCCCGTGCGCTGGAACATCTGCGCATGATCGCCGTCGAATTGCAGATGGTGCCGGTGCGCAATGCCGTCCATATCGGCGGCGGTGAATTCTGGAAAGTGCATCCCGGTTTTGGCGGGTCGGGCAATCTGGCCGACATCGAAGGCGCGATTGCCCCGTCCGCTAAGGCGCTTCTGGACGACATGGCCTGGTGGGCCAAAGCCACGATGGCCGCGCGCGGCTAACCTTGACGCCACAAACGGAAACGGCGGCCATGTCGGCCGCCGTTTTGCGTTTGTGATGCTGGCGGCGGATTGAAACCCTACCGTAGAGACGTCTTACTTCATCGCCATGCTTGCGGCAGACTCTGGCAGTTCCTCGCCAAAACACCGCTGGTAGAATTCGGCAACCGTCTGGCGTTCCAACTCGTCGCATTTGTTCAGGAATGACAGCCGGAAGGCGTAGCCGACGTTGCGGAAGATCTCGGCGTTCTGGGCCCAGGTGATCACGGTGCGGGGCGACATGACGGTGGACAGGTCGCCGTTCATGAACGCGGTCCGGGTCAGGGCGGCCAGATGCACCATCTGGCTGATCGTCTTGCGGCCTTTTTCGGAATTGTAATGCGGGCTTTTCGCCAGAACGATGGCAACCTCGGCATCATGCGACAGGTAGTTCAACGTGGCGACAAGGCTCCAGCGGTCCATCTGCGCCTGGTTGATCTGCTGCGTGCCGTGATACAGCCCGGTGGTGTCGCCCAGACCCACCGTGTTCGCGGTGGCGAACAGGCGGAAATACGGGTTCGGGGTGATGATCTCGTTCTGATCCAGCAACGTCAGTTTGCCGTCATGTTCCAGCACGCGCTGGATCACGAACATCACGTCGGCGCGGCCCGCATCGTATTCGTCGAACACGATGGCGACCGGGTTGCGCAGCGCCCAAGGCAGGATGCCTTCGTGGAACTGCGTCACCTGCTTGCCGTCGATCAGTTTGATCGCATCCTTGCCGATCAGGTCGATCCGGCTGATGTGTGAATCGAGGTTGACCCGTACGGTCGGCCAGTTCAGCCGCGCGCCGACCTGTTCGATATGCGTCGATTTGCCGGTGCCGTGATAGCCTTGGATCATCACGCGGCGGTTGTTGCGGAACCCCGCCAGAATCGCCAGCGTGGTGTCGGGGTCGAATTTATAGGTCGAATCGATGTCCGGGACCCGTTCGCTACGCTCGGCGAACCCCTTGACCATCATGTCGGTGTCGATGCCAAACATCTCGCGGACCGAGACATCCTCGGTCGGCTTCATGCCCGTTTCGATCTTGCCATCCGCCATGTGGTATCCTTTCGCAGGGCTGCGGGCCCTGTCGTCACGTTGTTGATTTACGCGTTTGGTGCATCATAACGCAGTCGGGGGCAAGGGGAAGGGCTCGCGCAGCACACTGGACCGCTGTGACGTTCCGTGGCACAGGATCCGACATGACAGAGGCACGGGACAGGATCGAAACCTGGATCGCCCGCACCGCATTGGGTGACAGGGCGGCGTTTGCGGCGCTGTATGATGCGACTTCGGGGAAACTATTCAGCATCGCCCTGCGTGTCTTGGGGGATCGCGCTGCTGCCGAGGACGCCTTGCAGGACATTTACATCAAGGTTTGGCACCATGCGGATCGCTATCAGGCGAACGGGCTGAGCCCGATCACCTGGCTGGCGGTCATCGCGCGCAATACCGCACTGGACGGGCTGCGCCGGGTCCGGGGCGGGCATGATGGGCTGGATGCGGCCGAACTGGTCGCCGATGCCGCACCGGGCCCGGAGGCGCTGGCGGTGGCCGCATCCGAACGGGCGCGTCTGGCGGACTGTCTGGCCACGCTTGAACCCGACCGGGCCGATGCGGTGCGCCGAGCCTATCTGGACGGTGACAGCTACGCCGATCTGGCGGCGCGTTATGACGTGCCGTTGAATACGATGCGCAGTTGGCTGCGCCGCAGCCTTTTGCGGTTGAAGGAGTGTCTGACGCAATGACCGCGCCGCTGTCCGACGATGATATGGCACTGGTCGCCGAGCATGTGCTGGGGCTGTTGCCCCCGGACGAGGCGCGGCGTCTGGAGGCGCGGCTGGCGTCCGACCCGGCCTTGCGCGCGGAATATCGCGCATGGACCGAACGGATGGCTGCCCTGCTGGCGGATGTGCCCGAGGTGGCCGCTCCGTCAACGGTCAGGGCCGCCGTGATGACGCGGCTGTTTCCGGCCCCGGCGACACAGAGCGGCCGCGGCTGGCTACGTTGGTTCTGGCCGGGCCTGCTGGCCGGAACGGCGCTGGCCGGGCTGTTGCTGGTGCTGGCCTTGCCTGTGCTGGGACCGCGCGCGCCTGCCTATCAGGCGACGCTGGGGGCGGATGGTGCGGCGGTACGTATGGTCGCGGCCTATGACGACCGTTCGGGCGATCTGGTGCTGTCGGGGATCGTCGGACGCCCGGCCGCGGGGCGGGATTTCGAATTGTGGCTGATCCCGATGGGCCAGCCTCCGGTGTCGCTGGGTGTGCTGCCTGCGACCACGACCGCCAGTGTCGCCGTGCCGGCGGCCCTGCGCGTGGCGCTGGCCGCTGGCGCGCTGGCCGTGTCGGACGAACCGGCGGGCGGATCGCCTACGGGCTTGCCCACCGGGGCCGTGCTGGCGACGGCGTTGCTGCGCGGGCCTGTCACGGGATCGTGAATTCGATGTGATGGCGGGCGCTGCAACCTTGGTCCGGATGTCTGCGTGGCTGTGGGTGTCGCGGGGATGATCCCCGACCAACCCGGGAGGCCCGCATCACCCAGACCCCGTTTCGCCCCATGGCCGCGTTTGCCCTCGGCACCGCCGTGATGCTGCCCCGGATGTGACGCCGGATCAGGAATGGATGGGTCA
>JBBRCF010000178.1:0-5690 GCA_038205135.1 Rhodobacterales bacterium | reverse complement strand
GGCCGATGCGACGGTAGATGCCGAAACCCCCGACCTGACTGCCGCGTTCAAGGCGCTGGGCGGCGCGGACGTGGTGTATGACGCCGTCGGCGGCGCACAGTGGCAGGCCGCTTTTCGCGCCGCTCGCCCCGAAGCACGCCTGATCCCCATCGGTTTCGCCAGCGGCGAGGTGCCGCAGATCCCCGCCAATCACCTGCTGGTCAAGAACCTGACCGTGATCGGGCTGTATTGGGGCGGCTACATGAATTTCCGGCCCGATGTGCTGCGCGGCAGTCTGGCAATGCTGCTGGACTGGATCGCGGCCGGCCGCCTTCGCGTCCCTGTGGGCAATGTTCTGCCGCTGGACCGGGTGGCGGACGGTCTGGACCTGCTGCGCGCCCGGACAGCAACCGGCAAGGTGGTGATCGCGGTCGATCCAGCCCATGCCCGGATGTGACGCGCGATTGATTTGATGCGATTTTGCCGTGACGCGCCATGGATTTGACGCGCCATGGGTCCGATAACGCGTTCGTGAGCCAACTTGCCGCCAGAACATGAGAACCCCGCGCATCTTAACACACGCTTTCTCTTGAAAACGGAGGGCCGACCCCCGATATTCATTGCAATCGGTCCATTCCCGGACCGGCAACGCCAGTTTCGGAGGCAACCAATGGCTGACTACAACACAATGCGCGCTGTGGCCGGTGCCCGCGCCGCCCAGATTGACGCGGGCCTGCGGGCCCATATGAACAAGGTCTACGGCACCATGTCCGTGGGCATGGCGCTGACATTTGCTGTGGCCTGGGCCGTCGGCACCAGCCCGCAACTGCTGAGCATCTTCCGCGATCCCGTGACCCTGTCACCCAACATTCTGGGCTGGATCATCATGTTTGCGCCGCTTGCGATGTCCTTCGGCTTTGCCGCCGGCATCAACCGCATGTCGGCTGCCGCTGCGCAGATGTTCTTTTACGTGTTCGCCGCCGTGATGGGCCTGTCGCTGTCGTGGATTTTTGTCGCCTTCACCGGCTTCTCGATCGCGCAGGTGTTTCTGGTGACCTCGATCGCGTTCGCGGGTCTGTCGCTGTGGGGCTACACCACACAGAAAGACATCTCTGGCTGGGGGTCGTTCCTGATCATGGGCGTGATCGGCCTGATCGTGGCGTCGATCGTCAACCTGTTCATCGGCTCGGGCATGATCGCCTTTGCCGTGTCGGTGATCGGCGTGTTGATCTTTGCGGGTCTGACCGCATTCGACACCCAGAACATCAAGAACACCTATCTGGAACATGCCGTGCATGGCGACCAGGAATGGATGGACAAGGCCGGTATCATGGGCTCGCTGAGCCTGTACCTGAACTTCATCAACATGTTCATGATGCTGCTGTCAATTTTCGGCAACCGCGAATAATCGCTGCCTGACACATGTCAAAAGGCCGGTCCGCAAGGGCCGGCCTTTTGCGTGTCCGCCTAAAGCATGCGGTTCATGTCAACGGCGGGAAACACCGATCCGCCAGGAAACACCACATCACGCGGGCCTGTCACGGCAAAGCCCTGCGCGGCATAAAAGGCCACGGCGGTCCGGGTTGACCAGCAGTCCAGCCGCCGCAGACCTTCCGCGCGGGCCTGCGCTACCACAGCGGCAAGGATACGCGCCGCATGGCCTTGCCGCGTTGCCGCCGGGTCGCAGACCACATGCCGGACATGACCCAGCCCCGGTATCAGGGCGCCGGTGCCCGGTTGTTCGTGGCTCCATCCCCCCGCCGCGACCAGACCATCCGGCCCCGCAATGACGTGAAACCGCCCCGCGTCCAGCAACCCCGGTTGCGCGCGGCACATCAGGGGCAGGACCGGGTCCAGAACCGAGGGCGCATAATCAGCGGCCAGCAGCACGGGATAGCTGCGCGCGAACAGCGCGCTCAGCGCGGTGGAATCGGCGAGGTCTGCACGGCGCAATATCATCGGCATGACCTTGAAACCCTTGTTGCATCGGCCGGGTCAGATCAGACCACAACCCCGAACAGCCGCCCCACCCCGGATGTGGCCGCCATCGCCACCATGCCCCAGAACAACACGCGCCGTACGGAAGGAAGTACCGGCGAGCCCCCCAGACGAGCCCCCAGCGTCCCCAGCCCCGTCAGCGCCAAAAGCGCCACGACGACCACCACCAGCCCCACCCAACCGTCAGGAGCCAGCACCGCGCCGCCCAGCGGCAAGCCCGCCCCTACCGCAAAGGCCAGCGCCGATGCGCCCGCCGCCTGCAGCGGGTTCGCATTACCCTGCAACCCGAACAACCCCAGTTCTTCCCGGGCATGGGCCCCCAGCGCATCGTGATCGGTCATCTGCAACGCAACTTCGCGCGCCAGCCCGTCTTCGACGCCGCGCGCGGCCAGCCCGGCCGTCAATTCATCCAGTTCGTAATCCGGATCCTCGACCAATGCGACGCGCTCGCGTTCCAGATCGGCCGCCTCGACATCGGATTGCGTCGATACCGACACAAATTCGCCCGCCGCCATCGACAGCGCCCCCGCCGTTAACCCCGCCACCCCCGCCAGCACGATGCCGTCCCGCGCCATCCCGGCTGCAGCAACGCCGACCAGCAGCGACGCGGTGGACAAGATCCCGTCGTTCGCGCCCAGCACGGCCGCACGCAACCAGTTGCTGCGGTTGATGTAGTGGCCTTCGCGGGGCATGGGCGGTCCTGCATCTGTCAGGCGGGCGGGGTGCGCCGGGGGGGCACAAGTGCAAAAGGCCACGCACACGGCGTGGCCCCTGATTGTCGGCGCGGATCAGGACTTACTTGATCTTGCCTTCCTTGTATTCGACGTGCTTGCGCACAACGGGGTCAAATTTGCGGATCGTCATCTTTTCGGTCATCGTGCGGGCGTTTTTCTTGGTCACGTAGAAATGGCCCGTGCCCGCGGTCGAGTTCAGACGGATCTTGATGGTCGTCGGCTTCGCCATGATACTTCTCCTGCGCGGGGCGCAGGGCGCGCCCGTCGATAATCTGTTGAAGACCGCCTTTTACCCGCGCCGCGCCCAGAGTCAACGGCCAAAGCAACAGGGCGGCACCGGCGTCCTTGCCGACGCGCCGCCCCTGCCGTGACCCGGTCAGACCACCGGCTTGCCCATGCCGGCATGGATCGCTGCCACCTTGCCCGCATCCAGCATCAGCGCCGACGCCAGATGGCGCAGATAGGCGCGTTCGGCATCCGTATCGACGGCGATCGCCATCAGGGCCGCCGAATAGACCTGTGCCCGCATCGATTCCGCCGTATCCGCCGCAAGCGCGGCCGGATCGACCGGTGCGGCCAGTTCCGCCTCGACAAAAGCCACCTCCTCGTCCGACGATCCGTCCATCTGATCAAGGATCGCCTTGCGTTCGATGTCGTCGATTTTGCCATCTGCCTTGGCGGCCTGGATCATCGCGCGGATCATCAGACGGGCGGTCTCTTCGCTGATCCCGCCCATCGGGCTGCCGGCGGTCATCGCGCCGATCATGCCGCCCAACGCACCGGCACCCGCCTTGGCCGTGCCCATCATCTGGCCCAGACCGGCCTCGGCGGATTCAGACGCCCCGGCTGCAGATTTGCCAAAGCTGTCGAACATGCCGCGCAGCTGTTCGGTCTGAACCGGCAGCCCCATCTTCTGCGCCATCGCGCCGATGTCATCGGCCATGCCGCCCGGCTGGCCCGCATTGCGCATTTTGTCCCGCAGGGCGTCGACGCCCCCCATTTCCTTGACTTTCTGCATCCCCTTGGCTGCGGCAAAACCAACTGCCAGCGTAGCCAACGCGCGAACAAAACTCATGACCCATCCCTCCTGGTTAGTCAGCGCGCACTGTATACGCCCCTGCGTGACAGTCACGCGACAGTTTTTTGGCCAGACGCCTGCGGGCCAGACGCCTGCGGACCAGAAACTTGCGGGCCAGAAACGTGCGGGACGGATGCGTTCAGGCTTGATGCGTGCGGGAAGGATGCGTGCGGGAAGGATGCGTTTAGGCCGCCCCCGGGCGGCGCATCCGCCACCCGGTGATGCCTGCGGGCACCCGCCACCCCGTTGAGCGTGACTGCCACCACCAGAATCGCCCCGCCAAGAAACACGTGCCGCCCCGCCGTTTCGCCCAGCACCAGCCAGACCAGCAGCGGCCCCAGCAACACCTCGATATTGGCCAACAGAGCCATCTGTGCGGCGGGCACCACCCGGCTGCCCCGGGAATACAGGACCATGCCCCCCGCCAGCGTCACCGCGCCCATGAAAATCGCCCAGCCCCGGTCGGCCCAGGGCACTGAAAGCAGCTGCACGGTCCACGCGGACATCATCGCCGCGACGACCAACGACAACACCGCGCCCAGCATCACCATCGGCAAGGGATCATCGCCTCCCTTCGCGCGCAACGACACGGTAAAGACCGCAAAGCCCAACGCCGACACCAGCGCGGCCACATTCCCGGCCATAGCACCGCCCGTTGCATCCGCCGGCCCGCCGCGCACCATCACGAAGATGCCCAGCAACGCCAGCGCGATCGCCCCCCAGGTCGCCGCCGGCACCCGCTCGCCCAAGACCCCCCAACCGATCAGTGCGGCCAGAAACGGCGTGGCGGAAAACAGGAACACCGCGTTCGCGATGGTGGTGATCTGAATCGCGTATATCGCCCCGGCAAAGGCACCCACCAGCCCCAGTGCCCCTAGCCACCCCACCGCCCCTGGCCTTAGCGCCGCCAAAAGCCGTGCACGGCCTACCGCATCCGCGCGGGCCGCCATCACTACCAACACAAGCGCGATCACCGGCAACAGTCCCAGCGACCGCCAGAACATGATCGCCCATGGCCCCGCTGCGTCGATCTGGCGAAAGATCAGCCCCTGCGACGACCACAAGAGCCCCGCCGCCACCACCAGCGCCACACCTGTCCCGTATCGCATCCCGGCTGTCCCCGTTTGTCCCGCGACCCTGCTGATCAACCACGCGCGCCGCTTTGCCATTCCCGACGTGCGTGGTCGTTCCCGCGTTATCCCGCAGAGCGGCTTCACCGCGCTTTTTCATCTCGCCACCGGCTGACGCCGGTTGGCTCGGGATGGCCTCCGGCCGGGGGTATTTGGAAACCAGAGAAGGTCAAAGCCCGGCGCTTGTGACTTCTCTGGTTCACAAATACCCCGGGGGGGGCCGAAGGCGGGGGGCGGCGCCCCCCCTGGACGGGTGTATTTAAAATGCGCGGAGAGCCTGTAAGCCGGATTCTGTTCCCCGGATCGCTCCGGTTCGACGACCATTCCTCTGGGCACCGCGTCACCGCGGGCCTCAAGCTGCCAACCCGGATCGCTCGGGCCAGGGCGACCCTGCCGCGCCACCCTTGCGGATGTCTTGGCGCGCGATCCCTATTCGGCATTGCTCCTGGTGGGGCTTGCCATGCGACCCCCGTTGCCGGCGGCCCGGTGGGCTCTTACCCCACCTTTTCACCCTTGCCCGTCGCGGACGGCGGGCGGTTCGATCTCTGTGGCGCTTTCCGTCGGGTCGCCCCGCCCGGGCGTTACCCGGCACCGTTGCCCTGTGGAGTCCGGACTTTCCTCGACCCCGGAATGATCCGGAGCCGCGGCCGTCCGGCTCTCCGCGCGACGGTCGGCTTAAGCTTGCGGGGGGGCGGGGTCTATGGACCTGTCTGACGGCCATCGCGCGGCAAGATCGGATATCAGCGCGCAATCCGGGGCGGCCAGCGGCCC
>JBBRCF010000177.1:0-5750 GCA_038205135.1 Rhodobacterales bacterium | reverse complement strand
AATGACCGACCCCTCGCGGAAATCGATCCCGGGCGACAGCACCAGCCGGTCATAGGCCAGCACTTCGCCACCAGCCAGCGTCACGGTGCGCGCGGCGCGGTCCACGCCGGTGGCCATTGCGTTGATCACCGTCACGCCACTGGACGCGATGCCGTCATAGCCGTGCTGCAGACTTTCCCAGTCGCGGAAACCGCCAAGATAGAGGTTGGAAAAGAAACAAGTGGTATAGATCGGGTTCGCTTCGACCAGCGTGACGTCCAGCGCGCCGTTGCTGTCCTTGGCAAGGTAGCGCGCCGCCGTGGCGCCGCCCGCGCCGCCGCCGATCACCACCACGCGGGGTTTCGCCTGCGCCCATACCGTGGGGGCCGACAATACCGCCGAAGCGGCCATTCCGGCGCCAATGAAGGCGCGTCTGTTCAAGGTCATGGTCTTCCTCCCTGGGTTCGGGCGCGGGTTCGTCCCGGCCCTTCGATCTGCCCTGCTATTGCAGCGTGGCGAAATAGGCGGCGATGGCGGCGATTTCCTCGTCAGACAACCGCTGCGCCATCATCTGCATGACCGGATGCGGGCGCACCTGACGTTTGTAGGCATGCATGGCGATCACGAAATCCTCGGTCGGCCAGCCGATGATCGCCGGGATACCTTCGCTGTCACCATCAACCTGGTGGCAGGTCTTGCATTCGGACGCGAGGTATTCGCCGTAATCGCGGTCGCCGGTCAGGGCCAGCACCTCGACCGGCAAATCAACCTCGCGCCCCCGCGCGGTCGGGCTGCTTTCGGGAATGTTCTGCGGCATGTCGGAAAAATTGCGCAAATACGCCAGGACATCGGCGCGTTCCTGCGGGTTTTTCATTCCCGGAAAATTCATCCGGGTGCCTGTTACCAGCGCCTTGGGATTTTCCAGATAGGCATCCAGCGTCCGGAATTCCCAGATCAGCCCGTCGGCCCCCATGCGTTTCAGGCCCTTGGAATAGGCGTAGCCGTCTTTTTCCGCCGCCGCATTCCGACCGAAAATGCCGTTCAGTTCCGGGCCGATCCTGTTTTCCGCCCCGGCGCCCACCTCGTGGCAACCAGAACAGCGGCGATAGATCACTTCGCCTTTTTCAGCATCACCGATCAGTTCCGCGGCCAGAGCCAGCGGCGTTGTGGCGATGAACAGCAGCATCCCGCTGACGGCAGATCGAATGGTCATGCGCGTTCCCTGTCGAGCCCCGTCTGATGCGGGATTGCGTCCAAACCGTCTTCGGTGCGGACAGGGTCAGGATGCAGCAGGAGACTACCGTGGGTCAACATCCAGAGCGTGCCACGCCCGGGGCATCTGTCACGGGGGATCGCCTCCTTTTGCCAGTCCCGCCCTGACCCGCACGAGCGCGGGGTATTGCCGGGGTGGTTTGCGCACCCCGGCGGCCGTATCAGTTCGCGTAGGTGGCCAGATAGGCCGTGACCGCCGCGATATCCTCTGCCTTTTTCAGACCGTTGAAGGACATTTTGGTGCCCTTCACGAAATCCTTCGGCTTGGTCAGCAGTTCCGCCATCAAAGCGGCATCCCAAACCTTGCCTTCTTCGCCAAGCGCGATAAAGCCTTTGGAATACTTGAAGCCTTCGACCGCGGCGACCTTCTGGCCCATGATGCCGTTCAGCATCGGGCCGGTCCTGTTCTTGGCACTGTCACCGACCTGATGACAGGCGGAGCATTGCTTGAACACCTTTTCGCCTTGGGCGATCAACTCCGCATCGCCCGCGGCCGCAGCAGCAGGGGCGACAGCGGCGGTTTGCGCCGGCGCGGCAGGGGCGGCTTCGGCCGCCTTTGCAGGTTCGGCGGCGGCGGGTTCCACCTTGGCGGCGTCATCCGTCGTGTCGTTCGGCGTCACGTCCAGCACGGTGGCGCGCATGGTTATTTCGACGCTGTCCTTGCAGTTTGCCATGCAGGGCTCGGGCTTCCAGAAATGCTTTTCGGCCGTGTCGCGGTCATCAAGGATGAACCCGTCCGCGTTGGGCAATTCGACCGAGAGAAAGTTTTCGTTCGACAGCACGAAATCGTCATCCACCAGATCGTTGGAATACAGGATGTAGGCGACGATGGCATAGGTTTCGTCAGCCGACAGGGTCTGCGCCCCGCCATAGGGCATCGACCGGTGCACGTAATCCCAGGCGGTGGACAGATATGGCCAATAGCTGCCCACGGTTTTCAGCGGGTCGTCATGGTCCAGCGTACTGGCTCCGCCCGCCAGTTTCGGCCAGTTGTCCACACCCTCGGCAAATTCGCCGTGGCAGACAGCGCAACCGGCCGAAAATACCTCTTCGCCGACCGCGACGGACCCCGACCCGACGGGCAGGCCCTCGCCATTCGGCGAGACGTCCTTGTTCCAGGCAGCGATTTCTTCGGGCAGGGCGGCGCGGCCCAGACCGATCTTTTCTGCCAAGACGGGGGTAGCCAGCAATGCCGTCGCTGCGACGGTCAGGAACAGTTTAGGAAACTTCGACATTTTCGGCCTCCCCGGTCGGATAGACGTGCCAGGTCTGGACGCAGTTGTTGTGATAGATCGAATTCAGGCCGCGCACTTCGCGCAGCTCGTCCTTGGTCGGCTGGACATATCCGGTCGAATCCATGGCGCGCGATTGCAGCAGCATGTCTTCGCCCTGCCAGTTGAGGTCCAGATAGAACCGGGTCAGCGCCTTGTCCGTCCCCGGCGCGGCCAGCCGCGCGGTCTGCCAGTTCTTGCCACCATCGGTGGACACGTCCACGCGGGTGATCGCGCCCCGGCCCGACCATGCCAGCCCGGTGATCACCAGCGGGCCATGACCATGGGTGATCGGCGCTTGCGGCGAGGGCGAGGTGATGACGGATTTCGCATCCATCACCCAGGTCCATTTCCGGCTGGTGCCGTTATCCAGCGTATCGGTGTATTTCGAGGTTTCTTCGCGGCTTTCAATCGCCTGCCCGGTGACTTCGATCCGGCGCAGCCATTTCACCCACATGTTGCCTTCCCAGCCCGGCACGATCAGGCGCACGGGATAGCCGTGTTCCTTGCGCAGCGCCTCGCCGTTCGCCTTGAAGGCAATCATGCAATCGTCCAGCGCCTTTTCCATCGGGATCGACCGGCCGTTTGACGACGCATCCGCGCCTTCGACGAACACCCATTTATCCTTCAGATCGCCCGCGCCGCTCAGACCCGCCTCTTCCAGCAGGGTGCGCAGCGTGACGCCGGTGTATTCCATGTTGTGGATCATGCCATGGGTGAACTGCACGCCATTCAGCTGCGCGCCGGCCCATTCCATGCCGGTGTTGGCGGCACATTCACAAAAGAAAGTCCTGGTCACCCGCGGGAACCGTTCCAGATCGGCGTAGCTGAACACCAGCGGTTGATCGACCAACCCGTTGATCATCAGACGGTAATCCGCCTTTGAAAGCTCGATCGCGCCGGAATGGTGGCGTTCGAATGCACAACCCTGCGGCGTGATCGTGCCATCCAGCGCATGGATCGGGGTAAAGTTGATCGACGATACGGTATCCGCCGTCAGCCATTCCACGTTGCGCCGCACCACATCGGATTCAAACTTGATCGGCAAGCCATAGGGCGAAGCATCCACGCCGTCGCCAAAGCCGGACGCCCAGCTTTGCACCTCTGTGATCAACGGATCGGGGGCTGACGCCCCCGCCATGCTGGCCCCGGCCAGCGCTCCCCCAGTGGCAATCGTGCCCTTCAGGAACGCGCGGCGCGAGGACGAATTCTGTTCTGAACGGTCGGTCATGTCGTTCGTCGCCTCCTGGTGCATATCGGATTCAATCGCATGAAACCGATTTTCGGGTTCTTTCGAAAACGGCCGGACGTCAGACGCCCGTCACCTTTACGCTTGTGTTGGGTTTCACCGATACGGTGCCCAGTTTCTTGATGTGGCTTTCCACCAGATCCCAGATCTGCGGCCCTTCGGTGCCCTCGTTCACCGAGGCCCAGCCCGCGACCACATAGGTCTTGGACGGGTCGATCTTTTCGCCGGTTTTCAACAGGACCATGTCACTGATCCGGCTGCCCATCGTCTGGCCGATGTCGATGTCATAGCCCATGCCGCCGATGCGGACCATATCGCCGCCCTGCTGGTAATAGGGGTCGGGGTTGAACAGGTTGTCGGCCACGTCTTCGAGGATGGTATTGATGAATTCGCCTGTCATTTCCGTGCGATAGACCTTGCCATAGGTCATCGAGGTGGTGGACCACAGGTCTTCGCGGGTGATCGGGCTGTCGGGCAGGATCGATGCCCCCCAACGCACGCCCGGCGACATGGCGATGTCGGCTTCGCGTTCGGACAGCAGCGCGTCACAGATCAGATCATCCCACGATCCGTTGAAATTGCCGCGCCGGAACAACGTGGTGTCCGCGTCGGTGCGGCCGATCACCTCTTCCAGTTGCGCCTTGAACGGCGCGCGTTCCGCCTCGATCACGGCGGCCACGTCCGGATCGGACGTGATGACATCGGCGAACAGCGGGATCAGTTTGTGACGGAACCCCATCATGCGGCCATCGCGGATGTCCAGATCCAGCCGCGCGACAAACTTGCCGTGACTGCCGGATGCGATCAGAATCGTTTCGCCCACCAGAACCGGTTCGGGCAGCGCGTCATGGGTGTGCCCGGTCAGGATCACGTCGATGCCGGTGACGCGGCTGGCCATCTTCTTGTCGACGTCGAAACCGTTGTGCGACAGGCAGACCACCAGCTCTGCACCATCGGCACGGACTTCGTCCACGATCTGCTGCATGTTTTCATCGCGGATGCCAAAGCTGAAATCGGGGAACATCCAGCCGGGATTGGCGATCGGCATGTAGGGAAATGCCTGTCCGATCACAGCGATCTTGACGCCGCCGCGTTCGAAAATCTCGTAGGCCTTGAATTCTTCGGCCGGTTCGTCCCATTCCGCGTTGAAGATGTTCTGCCCCAGCATCGCAAAAGGCGAGGCGGCCACCAATTCGCGCACACGGTCCTGACCCAGCGTGAATTCCCAGTGGAACGTCATCGCATCGGGTTTCAGGACGTTCATCACATTGACCACATCCTGGCCTGCGGTCTGATAGCAGGTGTAGGACCCGTGCCAGGTGTCGCCGCCATCCAGCAGCAGCGCATCCGGGCGCGCGGCGCGGATCGCGTTGATGACGGTCGCCGCACGGTCCATGCCACCGATGCGGCCATAGGTTTTCCCCAGCGCCGCGAAATCGTCATAGGTCAGCCCATAGGCCGTCGGGCTGCCGTCGGCGATGCCATACAACTTGCGAAAATCGGCACCGGTGATGTGCGGCACATAGCCCTTGTTGGCGCCAACGCCGATGTTCATTTCGGGTTCACGGAAATAGACTGGGGTCATCTGCGCATGGATGTCGGTCATGTGGATCAGCGTGACATTGCCGAATGTGTCGAATTGTAGCAAATCGTCCTGCGTCAGCGCTTGTTGCGCTGATAGCAGCGACCAATTGCCAAAGCCGGATGCGCCGTAAAGCGCCGATGTGGCCATGGCCACTTGCAGAAAGTCGCGGCGAGAAATCATGCGCCCGTGCTCCGAATTGTCAAAACTTCGCTGTGCCGGTGCCTGAACACCGGTTGGCCCCTGCGGACCGCATCATTCATGCAAGCGCGTGTCGGGTGGTCCGGGGGCGGGCGTGACCGGCCCCCCGACAAAAAAAAGTTAAGCACCGAGGCGCCTTCGAACGACAGACCGGTGCCGCGCGACGCCACAGACAGGTCCAGAGCCCGAAAAAACG
>JBBRCF010000176.1:0-5755 GCA_038205135.1 Rhodobacterales bacterium | reverse complement strand
TGGCCCCTGCCAGCCGGGCCGCCAGATGATGCGCGATATCGGAGGGTGTCGGGCTTTTGAACGACCCGTGCGCGGCCAGCAGCAATGCTGTGTCGGTTCCGGTCCAGTTCCGGGCTGCCAACGCCTCGGCCACCACCGTTTCCGCCAGCAGGTGCAGCGCCGGATCGCAACCGAACGGTTCCAGCACCTGCCACCCTTTCGCTCCGACGGCCCGCAACCGGGCCGGCAGATGTGTGCGGGTGAACCAGCCGCCCGCCATGAACAACGGAAACACCCGGCCGCGCGCCGCCGTCGTCGCAGCGGCCAGCGCGTCAGGTTCGGCCAGTGTGGCAGCGGTCACCGTCCAGCCGGGCAGATGCACCGCCACCTGTGCAGCCAGCCGGCCCAACGCCGCGGCGGCGGGCGCGGGATCGGACGGCTGGCCATGCGCTACGATGACCGCGTGCTGGTCGTGCGGACCGATGGGCGTTGGCTGCGGCGCTGTCATGCCGCGTCCGCGCGGATCATTGGCGCGGGCGGAACGGCGGCGCAGGCGCGATCCTCGGGGATGTCGAACAGCCCCTGCCGCACCGACCAGCGGCTGAGGCCGGGCATGGTCGTAACCACCGCGATCGGCACCGCAAACAGCATCGCGATCAGCATCGGCGCGGCGATCCACAACGCGCCGGGGACCATGGTGGCGACCCAGCCCGTCAACAGGATGCCGAACAGCGTCTGCGGCCAGAACACCTGCGCGGCTTCGGTCCATTCCAGCCGTTCTCGGCTGCGCTGCTGTGCGTCCCAGCCGACGCGTTTGCCGAACATCAGCCCCAGCGCAAAGCGGGTCAGCGAAAATGCCACGATGGGCGCGGTCAGCATCGAGGTGAGGATTTCTGCCACGCCGCCCAGCGCCACGCGGATGCGCCCGCCATAGGCGGCGGCGCGGTCCGCATCCGTCAGCACCTGCGCCAGTCCCATCAGTTTCGGCATCAGGTTCATCGTCATGATCACGGCGAACTGGCCCAACCCGAGGCTGACCGACAGCCCGGCATACTGCGCGGGGTCCGCCGCCTGATACGCGCCCAGCACGATGAACAGCATCCAGGCCGGCGGGGCCAGATACATCTGGATCGCCAGATACAACTGGATGCGGCTGACGGGCCGCAGACCCGGCATCCCCAACAGGCGCAGATACTGCATGTTTCCGTTGCACCAGCGCAATTCGCGCCGCACGAAATCCGCAAGGCTGGGCGGGTTTTCCTCGTGGCTTTCGCTTTCCTCGGCCAGAACGCGCACCTGATACCCAGCGCGGCGGATCAGCACCGCCTCGACCTGATCATGGCTGAGGATGTAGCCCGACAGCGGGCCCTTGCCCGGCAGCACCGGCAACATGCAATGGTCGCGGAACGGCCCGGTGCGGATCAGCCCGTTATGCCCCCAGTTCGGCCCGCAATCCGCCTGCCACCAGGCCGATCCCAACGTATAGGCCCGCATGCCGTGGCGCATGCCGAACTGGAACGCGCGGGTGAAAAAGGTCCGCGACGGCAGGCCGGTGACCAGGCTCTGCAGCAGGCCGATTTCGGGCGACGCATCCAGAATGCGTACCAGCCGCAGCACGGTATCGGCCCCCATCACGCTGTCGGCGTCCAGCGGCAGGAAATAGCTGTACCCGACGCCGCAGCGGTGCAGGAATTCGGCGACATTGCCGGCCTTGTAGCCCGCGTTGTCGCTGCGGCGGCGATAGAATACGCCGACACCGGGGGCGTCCGCCTGCCATGCGGCGACCAATGCCGCTTCGCGCGCGGCCACGTCGGGGCGGTCGGTATCGCTGAGAACGTGGTAGTCGAACCGGTCCGCCCAAGGCGTGGACGCCAGCCCCGCCTGTATGCCGCGCAGGCGGGCGATGGATGCGGCCGGGTCCTCGTTGCGCAGGGGCATGATGATGGCGGTGCGGTTGGCGATGGGTTCAGCCCCCGTGATGCGCGTGATGGCGGGTGTCACCAGAGCCGCTGCGCCCGCGCCATGGCGCCGGTCGATCAGAAACCCGATCAGGCTGTTCCAGAACCCGATCGACAGCCACGGCAGCGTCACCGCATACGCCAGCAGCATCAGCGCTTCCAGCGGCTGAAACCCGCCCAGCGCCAGCAGCGCCACCATGGCCGCCAACAGCGCCGCGATGGTCGCGAGGTTCAGCGCCAGCACCAGCCGGCGACGTTCCCGGATCACGGGTGCGAGGCGGTCGGCAGGCGTGGCTAGTTCAGTGATCGCGCGCACAGCGGTGCCCCTTTGGTTTTGGTCGGAGGCTGATGCCTGCCTTGCCATGCGCGGCCCGCCGGTCAAGTGACATCTGTGTGGCCGATCGCGTGATCGCAGGCCGCCGGTCGGTTTTCGCCGGCTGCGACCCACTCCAGCACCTTGCCTGCGATCCGCGCCGTATCGGCCCAGACGGGCAATGCGGCGCCATGCTGGTGGGCGACGGTGGCCTGTCGCATGCGCAGGGCGGGGTCGGCCAGCAGGTGCCGCAACGCCTTGCTGAACGCCGCGACATCGCCGACCGGCACCAGTGTTCCGGCATCGGCTGGCACGGTGTCCGGGATCGCGCCCGCGCGGCAGGCTACGATAGGCAGGCCGCGCACCAGCGCCTCGGCGAACACCATGCCATAGCCTTCGTATTCGGACGCCAGTGCAAAAATCGTGGCACCGGCATAAAGCGCGTCCAGCGCGCCTTCGACGACCTGACCACGCACCGCGACGCGGGCGGTCAGGCCCAGATCGGCGCACAGTTGCTGATGCGCGGCATAGGACGCCGCATCATGCACGCGGCCGACGATCTGCGCCTGCCACTCCAGATCCGTTATCCCCGCCAGCGCGCGCAACAGCACAGAGTGCCCCTTGCGCGGATGATGCAGCCCGACCGACAGGATCAGCGGCGGCTGGACAGGTGACGCGGCCTGCGTGGGCCGGTCGGTGCCCGGCAGCGCAATCGTGATCCGCGCGGGATCGACGCCATAATCGGAGATCAGCGTGCGGGCGGTATGCGGGCTGGGCACCAGCACATGCGCGGCCAGCGCCAGATTGGCGCGTTCGGTGTCATGCAGATGTCGCCTGCGCGCGGCGGTCAGCCCCGATTCCAGCGCAAGCGGATGGTGGATCATCGCCACGACGGGCGCGCGCACCTGCGCCAACCCGGCCGGATCAAGGGACCCGAACACCAGCCCGTCAAGGATCAGCGGATGCGACGGCGGCACCGCACATAACGCGTCCACGCTCTGGGCCATGTCGACCCTGCCCGGATCGGGAAAGCTGTCCGGCAACACCAGATGTGTCACGTCGTGGCCCAGATCGCGCAGGCCGGACAGCAGCCGCTTTTCATAGCGGTAGCCACCCGTGACGGTGTCGATATCGCCCGGAATGGCAAAGGTCGCGGCGGTCATTGCACCTGTTCCGGACCAAAGACCGTCAGCACCCGCCGTTCCACCCAGGCGACGCCCGCGTGCCCCAGTGCGGCCAGTGCGGCGACCAGCGCGGTCGCGCTCCATAACATGCCGTATTCCGACAGGGAGGCCGACCGCGCCATCAACGCCCCTACCCCCTGCCCCGTGGCCAGCCATTCCACCACCGTCACCGCCAGCACGGCGGCCGGCACTGTCATGCGGGCGCTGACGAAAAACGCCGGCAACATGGCGGGCAGGCGGGCGTGGATCATCGCGCGGCCGCGTCCGGCCCCATAGCTGGCCATCACGTCGAGCACCTGTCCCGGCGCGCGCTGCAACCCGTGCAGACAGGCGATCAGCGCCGGAAAGAACACCATGACCGCAACGATGATGGCGCTGCCCAGCACTCCGCGCCCGACAAACAGCACCAGCAGCGGTGCCGTGGTTACGATGGGCACGGCGCGCAGGGCAATCGCCAGCGGCATCGCAACCGCGCCGACCAAAGGCGCCAGCGTCATCGTCACCGCCAGCGCGGCCCCTGCAATCATCCCCGCAACATAGCCCGGACCCAGCGCCGCCGCCGTCTGGGCCAGCGCCGCAACCAGGGTGGCGCGGTGGTCGCCGGCCCCCGGTCCGCTGACAAGAAACGCCCAGACGTCGCCGGGCCGTTTGGCAAAGAACGGGTTGACGTCGAATGCCGCCAACAGCCCCCACCACGCCAGCAGTGCGACCGCAACAACGGCGCCGGTGTTCAGCAGCGCCACCCGCACCCCCGGCGCAGCGCGGGTCACCGGCGGCACAGTCAACAGCGGCGCAGGATCGGCCAGCAACCGACGTGCCAGCAATCCGATGCCCGCATGCGCCGCGATGCTGACCACCGCCGCCAGCGCCGCCAGCGTCCAGGTCGCCGGCACGTCCAGATCGCGCATCGCCCGCAGGGTCAGCACGCCCAGACCCCGGTCCGCGCCGGTGAATTCGCCCACCATCGCGCCCAGAAACGCTGCCGGAGCGGCAATCTGAAGTCCTGCCACCAGATAGGGCAGCGCCGCGCGGGCACGCACGCGTGCCAGCGCGACGAACCGCCCGCGGCCATAACTGGCGATCACGTCCAGCCAACCGGCCGGAACCGCGCGCAGCCCCACCAGCACCGGCACAAAGGTCGTATAGAACACTGCCAACGCCGCCAGCGTCACCTGCGGGCCAACCCCCGGGCCAAACAGCACCCGCAACACCGGCCCCGTGGCCACCAGCGGCAGGCAGAACATGATCAGCGCCAACCCCGCGATCACCCGCGCAGCCCCCGGCACCAGCACCGCCAGCGCCGCCAGCGCCACCGCCACCAGATTGCCGATCACAAACCCGCCCGCCGCAGGCAGCAGCGTGGCGGTCATGGCACGGGCATAAAGCCCGAGGTTGGCACCAAGATGCCCCAGCACCTCGGCCGGACCGGCAACCAGAAACGCATCGGGCAGCGCCAGCGCCAGCGCCCGCCACAGGATCAACACGCCCAGCAGGCTGAACACCGACCGCGCGACCGGACCAATCGCGGGCAGGACAATCGTGCGGATCATGTTACCGCCCGCAGATGCGGCTTGCCGGCCGTGCCATATTCCAGTGCCTCGGTGACACGAGCCAACACGGCGGACAAAGCTGCCGATCCGGCGGCCAAAGCACTGCGCGGATGGGCCAGCAGCACCGGAATATCGGCAATGATCTGCGCCGGGCGTGGCGAAAACACCAGCACGCGGTCGGCCAGCATCACCGCCTCGGTCACCGAATGCGTGACCAGCAGCGTCGTGGTGCCGCGCGCCTGCCACAAGGGCGGCAGGTCGCGCGCCAGCTGCCGGCGGGTCAATTCATCAACCGCGCCAAAGGGTTCATCCAGCAGCAACAGGCGCGGCCGGGTGATCAGACAGCGGGCGATCGCCGCGCGTTGCCGCATGCCACCCGACAAAGCGCCGGGGCGCGCATCCAGAAACCCGTCCAACCCGACCAGTGTCAGCAACGCGTCGATCGCCGCCCTGTCCACCGGTTGCCGCGCCAGCCGTTGCGCCAGCGCGACATTGCCCCGGGCTGTTCGCCACGGCAACAGCGATGGGTCCTGAAATGCCACCGCCAATCCGCCTGTCGCCCGCAAGGTGGCGGGCAGGTCGCCACCAATGGTCACACTGCCCGCATCCTGCGTGTCCAGTCCGGCGATCAGCCGCAACAGCGTTGATTTGCCACAGCCCGACGGCCCGACCAGCGCGGTGGTCTGCCCGGCCGCAAAGGTGATGTCCATCGGACCCAATACCGGCGTGGCACCGAACCGCTTGACCAGGGACCGGCAGACGACGTCGGGC
>JBBRCF010000175.1:0-5755 GCA_038205135.1 Rhodobacterales bacterium | reverse complement strand
GTTCAATTTCCGCAAACGCCCCGATGTCGCCGCAGCGCCTGCTGATGGCAGGGAATTACCCGCCTTTATGCGCGGCTTTTCGATCGAGGTCATGCCGCGCACTGCCGAAAAGGTCGCGGATTTCCGCGCCATCCTGCCCGCAGGCACCCGCGTCTACATCGCCCATATCGATGGCACGCCGATCACCGACATGGTCGCGACCGCAAAACGGCTGCACGCGGACGGGTTCCCGGTGATGCCGCATTTTCCGGCCCGCATCATTCCGGATCGCGCCACGCTGGCCGACTGGATCGCGCGCTATCGCGGCGAGGCGGATGTGCGGCAGGCGCTGCTGCTGGGGGGCGGGGTGAACACGCCGGCGGGCAAATTCCATTCGTCGATGCAATTGCTGGAAACCGGCCTGTTCGGCGATTTCGACCGTCTGAATGTTGCAGGCCACCCCGAAGGTAACCGCGACATCGATTCCGACGGGTCCGACCGCGTGGTGATGCAGGCGCTGCAGTGGAAACAGCGGTTTTCCGAGACCACCGACGCGCAGATGGCCATCGCCACGCAATTCTGTTTCGAGGCCGGACCGATCATCGACTGGGTCAACCGGTTGACCGCCGCCGGGATCACGCTGCCGGTACATATCGGCATTGCGGGGCCGGCCAAATTGCAGACCCTGATCAAGTTTTCCATCGCCTGCGGCGTGGGCGCGTCCCTGCGCGTGTTGCAGAAACGCGCGATGGATGTGACGAAGCTGTTGCTGCCCTATGAGCCCGCCGAAGTCCTGGCCGATCTGGCCGCGCACAAGGCCGCGAACCCTGATTTCGGTATCGAAGCCGTGCATTTCTTCCCGCTGGGCGGAATTGCGACCAATGCCCAATGGGCCGCCGAACATGGCGGCTCCGCGGGTCAACCCGCCAAAGCCGGAGACCAGCCATGACCCGCACCATCATCGAATCGAAAACCCGGACCGTCATCATCGGGTTCGATCAGCCGTTCTGCGTGATCGGCGAACGCATCAACCCCACCGGGCGCAAGAAACTGGCGGCAGAGCTGGAAATGGGCGATTTTTCGACCGTCGAACGCGATGCCGTGGATCAGGTCGCCGCCGGGGCCACGGTGCTGGACGTAAACTCGGGCGCGGTGTTCACCAACAAGATGGCCGAAGACCCACGTTACGCCGACAACAATTTTGTCGAACCGATGCTGATGCCGGAAATGATCCGCCGCGTGCAGGCCATCGTGGATGTGCCTTTGTGCATCGACAGTTCGGTGCCCGGCGCGTTGGAGGCCGGGCTGGCGGCCTGCGAAGGCCGTCCGCTGCTGAATTCGGTCACCGGCGAAGAAGAACGGCTGGAACGCGTGCTGCCGCTGGTCAAGAAATACAACGTGCCGGTGGTGGCGATTTCCAATGACGACACCGGTATTTCCGAAGACCCCGATGTGCGTTTTGCGGTGGCGAAAAAGATCGTCGAACGCGCGGCGGATTTCGGGATTCCGGCGCATGACATCGTGGTCGATCCGCTGGTGATGCCGATCGGTGCGATGGGCACGGCGGGTCAGCAGGTGATCACGCTGGTGCGGCGGCTGCGCGAGGAACTGGGCGTGAACACCACCTGCGGCGCGTCGAACATCAGCTTCGGGTTGCCCAACCGGCATGGCATCAACAACGCCTTTCTGCCGATGGCGATCACCGCGGGCATGACATCGGCAATCATGAACCCCTGTGCTCTGCCCATCGGGGCGACGAAAATCGCCGAAAAGCGTGCCGAGGTGGCGGCCCTGGGGATCGTGCTGCCGGATGACATGAATGACGAGACATTCGTGACTCTGTTTGGGCTCGGGTCCACGAAGTCCAAGGCTGGCAAGGAAATGGAGGCGATCCGCGCCACCAATTTCCTGATGAACAACGATCCGTCCGGCGCGGACTGGATCCGGTTCAACCGCGCCCCGCAGGCCGAAGGCGAGGGGCGTGGCGGCCGCCCCGGCAGCCGCCGCCGTCGCTGAACCGGCATGACGGACCTGTGGCTGGTCATGGATGCGGGCGGCACGACGTGCCGCCTTGCGCTGGCGCAGGGTGGCGGGCCGGTGCCCGGCACGCGGCGTGATATTCCCACCGGCGGTGATCCGGTTGCGGTCTGCGTGGCCTATCTGGCGGGCCAGGGTGTGCGGGTGGCAGGCGCGGTTCTCGCCGGTGCGGGGCCGGTCACGGGTAACCGGCTGGCCCAGACCCTGGCCCTGACCAATGTGGATTTTGTGCTGGATGTGGCGCGGTTGCGCGCGGCTCTGGGCTGTCCGGTGCATCTGGTCAATGATCTGGTGGCGCAGGCGCATGGTCTGGACGCGCTGCCGCGCGACGTTGGGCAGGTGCTGCTGGCAGGCACCGCACGGTCAGATCACCCGCGGCTGTTGGCCGGGATCGGCACCGGGCTGAATGCGGCGGTCCTGCATGGCACGGGTACCACCTTGCACGTGCCGCCGTCCGAGGCCGGTCAGGTGGCGCTGCCCGCCCTGCCTGAACTGGCCGGGTTCAACGGCCTGTCAGGAGGCCCGGCCGGCGCCCCGGCAGTGGCCGAGGACCTGCTGTCGGGGCCCGGTCTGGCGCGGTTGCAGCGCCATCTGACCGGGCAGGTCATGTCGCCCGCAGCGGTGACCACGGACGTTGCCGCCGCAAACGCCGTGTACGCCATCTGGGCCGAAACGCTTGGGCGGTGGCTGGCTGATCTGGCGCTCGTGCATCTGGCGCTGGGCGGCATCTGGTTGTCGGGCGGGGCCATCACTGCCTTGGCGGCGCGGTTGTCGCCGGATGACCTGGCGCGCGGGCTGCGCCGTGCGGGGGCGTTTGCGCCGCTGCTGGCAGCGATCCCGGTGCGGATAATCGCGGCGGATGATCTGGCGCTGCGCGGGGCGGCGCGGATGGCGATGCACGCCGCCTGACCGCCGACCGGGTGCTTAGGGCCATGCGGACAGCTGCAAAACCCTGTCTGGCGTTCAGGTCCGCCGGCGCCGTCCGCCGGCATCCTTTTCGCCCTTGGGGTTGAAACTGACATGCGGCAGCGACACCACGCGGCCCAGTTCCGGAAACGGGTCGGTGGCATGCGGGATCGCGTTGGCGGCGATGAAATGTTCCTGAAACCGCGGCTCGATGGCGGTTTCCACCTTGGTGATGCGGCGTACCGTCGCCTCGATTTCACCCCGCGCGGCGCGGTTCAGCAGGGCAATGCGCGCGCCGGTTCCGGCGGCATTGCCGGCACTGGTGACACGTGCCAGCGGCACATCGGGGATCATGCCCAGCACCATGGCGTGTTTCGGGCTGATATGCGCGCCGAACGCGCCCGCCAGCACCACGCGGTCAACGTGATCGACGCCCATTTCATCCATCAGCAGCCGTGCGCCGGCATAAAGCGCGGATTTGGCCAGCTGGATCGCGCGGATATCGCCCTGCGTGACCGATATCAGCGGCCCGCCCGCCGCGCGGCCGTCATGGATGACATAGGAATGCGTCCGGCCTTCGGGCACCGACCGCACTGCGCCCGTCTGGGCCGCCGACCCGATCAGGCCCGACGCATCCAGCAGCCCCGCCATGCGCATTTCGGCGACCGCCTCGATGATGCCGGACCCGCAGATACCGGTGATCTGGGCATCCGCCGGGAACCCATCCTCGTCCGACCACGGCTCCACGCCGATGATGCGGAACCGGGGTTCCTTGGTCACGGGGTCGATCTCGATCCGTTCGATGGCACCCGGGGCGGCGCGTTGGCCCGCGCTGATCTGTGCGCCCTCGAACGCGGGTCCGGTGGGTGACGAACAGGCCAACACGCGACTGCGGTTGCCCAGCAGGATTTCCGCGTTGGTGCCCACGTCGACGATCAGGGCCAGATCATCGGATTTGTCGGGTTCTTCGGAAAGCGCCACGGCGGCGGCATCCGCGCCCACGTGCCCGGCGATGCAGGGCAACAGATAAACCTGCGCGCGCTGGTTCAGCGTGGTCAGGCCCAGTTCCGTGGCCGCCAGCGTGATCGACGACGACACCGCCAGCGCAAAGGGCGCTTGGCCCAGTTCCACCGGGTCGATGCCCAGCAGCAAGTGATGCATGACCGGGTTGCACACGATCACCGCCTCCATGACCGCCGCGGGCGCGATGCCCGCCTCGGTGGTCAGGGTCTGCACCAGCCCGTTCAGTGCCAGCCGCACGGCGGCGGTCATTTCGGCAGCGCCGGTAGGGTTCATCATGGCATAGCTGACCCGGCTCATCAGGTCTTCGCCGAACCGGATCTGCGGGTTCATCACGCCCGATGACGCCCGCACCTCGCCCGACACCAGATCGCAAAGATGTGCGGCGATGGTGGTGGACCCAAGGTCGATGGCAAGGCCGTACAGGCCAGCCTCATACAGCCCCGGCCAGATATCCAGAATTTCGGGCGCCCCGCCGCGATGATCCTGATGCAGCGCGACAGTGACTTGCCACTGGCCCTTGCGCAGGGCCGGTTGCAGCCGCGCCAGCACCGACAGTGCGACGCGGGGACGCATCACTTGCCATTGCGCGGCCAGCGCATCGGCCAGCCGTTCCAGATCGCCCAATGGCTCGTCCATATCGGGTTCCGCCACCTCGATGAAAAATAACCGCACGGCGGGGTCCATGACGATGTCGCGCGCGGTGACCGCCTTGCGCACCACCTGGCGGTGGACTTGGCTTTCGGGGGGCACATCGATGACCACATCACCCTGAATGCGCGCCTGACAGCCCAGACGACGGCCGTCGACAAGGCCGCGTATGGATTTGTAACGTTCCTCGACCGCGTTCCATTCCGTCAGCGCGTCGGCGGAGACTGTCACGCCATGCTTGGAAAATTCGCCGAAGGACGGCGTGATCTGGCATTTCGAACAGATGCCGCGTCCGCCGCAGACACTGTCCAGATCAACGCCCAATTGCCGCGCGGCATGCAGCACTGGCGTACCCGCCGGAAACCGCCCGCGCTTGCCCGAGGGGGTAAAGATCACCAACGGATCGGCCCCCGTGACGGGCTGCGGGTCTACCATCGCGTCAGTCATCTGGGTCATCATCGGGGATCGGTCCTTCTGGTCGGGTTTGGTGCATCCTATGCTGCATCACGGCAAAGGAAAGTCGGGTTGCGGCATGTCCGATGGCCTGCGCGGCAAATCTGTTGCACTGTCCGGGGTTTCCGCCGGTGCCGGTGATCTTGCGGGGTTTCCCCCGCGGGCCATCCATGCAATACGGCCTCGTCAAACGAGACACTCCGAGGAGACCCCCATGGAGATTCGCGAGGCGTTCACCTTTGATGACGTACTGCTGGTTCCTGCCGCGTCCAGCGTGCTGCCGGGAACGGCGGATACGCGCACGCGGGTCACCCGTATGATCACGCTGAACATTCCGCTGCTGTCATCGGCCATGGATACCGTGACCGAGGCCCGGATGGCGATCGCCATGGCGCAGGCCGGCGGCATGGGCGTGATCCACAAGAACCTTGATATCGCGGCGCAGGCACAGGCGGTGCGGCGGGTGAAACGGTTCGAATCCGGCATCGTCTACAACCCGATCACCCTGCGCCCCGACCAGACGCTAGCAGACGCCAAGGCATTGCAGGAACGCTACAATGTCACCGGATTTCCGGTGGTGGACGCGCGCGGTCTGGTCGTCGGGATCGTGACCAACCGCGACATGCGGTTTGCCACGTCGGACGACACACCGGTGCGGGTGATGATGACGTCGGACAATCTGGCGATGCTGACCGAACCTGCTGAACTG
>JBBRCF010000174.1:0-5780 GCA_038205135.1 Rhodobacterales bacterium | reverse complement strand
GGGCGGGCGTGACCTGCCCCCGGACAAAAATCAGTTACGCACCGAGGCGCCTTCGACCGACAGACCGTTGCCGCGCGACGCGACATACAGTTCCAGCGCCGTAAACTCCGGGCTGCCACGGTCATAGGGTTCACCGCGCACGTCGCGGATGCAGCCCCAGAACCGGTCATGTGCCTGGTGCAGACGAGCGTCTTTCAGGCGGTAGGCCGGAAAACCGTTGATCTGACCCTGGCTCAGGTGGTCGGCACGTATGTATTTGCCATAGTTTTCTTCGTGGCAGGACGCGCAGGACAGGTCCAGAACACCGGTACGGGCGTAATAGATTTCCTTGCCCTGCTCCCAGGCCGCCTGAACCGGACCATCGATCGCCACATTCACCGGCATGCCGCGCGATTGTACCGCAATCAATGCCACCATGTTGGCCATTGGCGACGACACATATTTATATGGCTCGGCGCCCATGTTCTTTGTGCGGCAATGGTTGACCTGGCCTTCGACGGTGCGCACTTCGCCCGCCGCCTCGTTCCACTTCGGATAGGTGGCGCGAACCCCCTTCATGGATTCTGCCGGGTCGCTGTGGCAGGACGCACAGGATTTGTCCGCCGTACCTTCGACCTTGTTCCAGGCATCCATGCCCAGATCGACGAACACCATGCCGGGATTGTCGAAATCGTCCATCTGCATGGCCTGGGTGTCTTCCTCGCGGTAGATCCAGCCTGAATAGATTTCGTCAAGAACGTCTTTCAGGTGGTCGGGCGCAGCGGTTTTGGTCACCAGCGTCAGGTCGCCGTTGATGATCAGTTCCGCGTTTTCGTCCGCTGTGGCAACACCGCCCAGAACGACGCTGCCCGCAAAGGCAAGCGCCGCAAGGGTACGGATCGTTGTCAGCTTGGTCATGTTGGTTGCCCTCCCTGGCAGTTCAATCCGACAATGATGGTCAGGCGACCGTCACCGTCTTTGCATCGCTGTAGACCGACCCATCGTCATCGTACCAAGTGAACTTCAATTCACCGGTGGCGGGCACAACAGCCTCGAATTCGAAATAGGGGTTGGTGGAAATCGCGGGGTGCATTTCCACATCGATCACCATCGCGCCGTTGAATTCACAGGTGAAACGATTGATGATCGAGCGCGCGATCACGGACCCGTCCTTGTTCTTGCGCTGGCCCGATTCCATGATGTGGGAAATCAGGGTCTTCAGCACGACCGCCTCACCAGCTTTCGCGGTTGCCGGGGCTTTCACGCGGGGTTTGACGCCTTCTGCCATGATAATTCTCCTCAGATTTTCTGGATCAGCCGCCGCAGCCGCCGATGGTGACTTTCACGGTCGCGACACCGCGTGTGAACGACCCGTCGGCCATCTTGGCGATCGCCACGACGTCCTGCGTGCCGGCCAGACGGATGCGGGTCGAAGCCGAATGCGCGCCTGCCGCTTCGCCAAAGTTGAAGGTGGCGACGCCGGGGGTCGGGTTGCCCATGGCCAGGATCATGATCGACACTGCACCTTCGGACGCCACGGCCACCGGGACGGTGTTGCCGTTCTCGGCGATCTCGGGCGCGGTGATGGTCACGCCACCCTCGGCCACAGCCGCGCCGCCGGTAAAGGCGGCGATCATCTCATCCCCCGTCGCGGCGGCGGCAAAGCGCACCGGCAGGGCCACAATCGCGGCAGCGCCAAGGCCAAGCGCGAGTGTTGTACGTCTGTTCAGTTTCATGTCTCTACTCCTGTAGCTCAGGCTATTCTTCCTTGCGATCCCGTTACTCTTTCAGAGTGATGAGGAACGCGACGACGTCTTCAATCTGTTGCGCGGTCAGCACGGGGGTGATTTCCGTCGCGGGCTTGCCCGTGTAGCCATCACCGGGACGGATAAAGCCATCCACCTTGTAGAAGGCCGGCATTACCGTGCCTTCGAATGTCATCTTGGGGTTCACCAGCATCCCGCGCAGCTGTGCTTCGGACCAGCGTTCGCCGGTTCCGTCCAGCGACGGACCGACATCGCCCTGAAACGCCGCCTTCAGCGCGGACACCTGATGGCAGGCAACGCAGTTGCCTTCTGCCCGGTTCGCCATCACCTTGGCCCCGGTAGCCGCATCACCCGGCGCGCCTGTCAATGACGCTTCTACCGCGCCCTCGGTCTGCACGACATCCTTGGGGGCGATCTCTCCGGCAAATGCCGCGCCCGCCGTGATACAGGCCAACGCCATGATCATCGCAAGTTTCATGTTACCTCCCCTGTCTACCGTTTCCGGCTCTGGTTCCCTTGGTGCACCGTAGTCTACAGACGGCGCATCGCGCAACAACAAATTCATGAAAATGAATTTACATATATGTTGCGTCGCGGCATTATGCGCGCTGCGGCGCGGCATTCTGTCTTGCGACATCATGTGCGTCACTCGTCCGCAGTCACCCGCGCGGCGACATATTTCTGGAACGGCTCGTCGGTCAGATAGACCTCGTCGCGCACCCAGCTCAGTATCGCCAGCGTGGTGCCCTTGCCAAAGGCGCCGGGCATCGCGGCAACCGCCGCCTGCGACGCGGTTTTGTTTTCGGGGATGTCTTGCGGCAGGAACATCATCGTGGGGGTGAACATCAGCCCCCATTTGCGCGCCATTTCCTTTTCCGACAGCATCTCGCCGTCGAAATCCGTCACGTCCACATCACCGGACATGTTGATCCGGATAAAGAAAAAATTCTCGCGCAGATAGGCGTCGATCTTTGGATCGGGAAACACCTCTTCGTGCATCTTCTTGCAATAGATGCAGCCGCGCTGTTCGACGATCACCGCCAGCCGTTTGCCCTCGGCGTTCGCCTCGGACAGGTCTTCGCGCAGATCCTTGAACGTTTCACGCAGCCATGTGGCCTTGTGCAGGCCATCATCGCCCAGTTCCGCCGCCATCGCCGGCGCTGCCGCCAACGCCACAGCCGCGATCAATCCTCGTAGTCCCCGCATTGCATCCTCCCTTGACCCAAATTTCATCCCAGCGCCATGAACCCCGGAAATGTCTCGATCATCCATTGCGCGATCAGGTTCACCCCGTTCGTCGCAATCAGAACAGCAAAGATGATCAGCATCCCTCCCATCGCCTTTTCGACATATCCCATGTATTTTCGGTTCCGCGCCATCCAGGCGAGGAACGGTTTGGCAAACAGCGCGGCAACCACAAAAGGCGCGGTCATGCCAAAGCCGTAGACCAGCAACAACAGCCCGCCATGCCAGATGTTTCCCATGCCCGACGCCATCATCAGGATCGACGCCAGCGCCGGGCCGACGCAGGGTGTCCAGCCAAACCCGAAAGCCAGCCCCATCACATAAGCGCCCGCAAACGTGGTTGGTTCCATTTTCGATTCGATGCGCGCTTCGCGGTACAGAAACCCGATGCGGATCACGCCCAGGAAATGCAGGCCAAAGATGAACAGGATCGCCGCCGCAACATAGCTCAGCGGTTGTTTCCATTGCGCAAACGCCGTGCCCAATGCCGTCGCCCCCATCCCCAGCAGAACGAAAATCGTCGTGACGCCTAGCGCAAAAGCCACCGCCGACCCGATCAGCCGGCGTTGCGCACCCGGTGCGATAGCCCCGTCGCTGCGCAGTTCCGACATCGAAATGCCTGCCATATAGCTCAGGTAAAACGGCACCATCGGCAGGATGCAGGGCGTAAAGAACGACAAAAGCCCCGCCAGTGCTGCGCCCCAGTAGGATATGTCCAGCACCGGCTTCTCCTTGAACTATTCACATATTCAGATTACGTTGTGTGTAGCGTTGCCGTCAATCGGGTGTCCCATGCTCCGTCGTCTTGTCTACGCTTTCGCGCTGACTGCCGTCACCTCGATCTTGGCGGCAGAGGCCACCGAGGCCGCCGAGCTGATAATGGTCGAAACGCCGGGCTGCGCCTATTGCCTCAAGTGGAACCAGGACGTCGGTGCCGCGGAATATGCCGCGACACCAGAGGGCCAGTTTGCGCCGTTGCGGTTTGTCGACCTGCGTGACGCGCCGCCGGACGGCGTGACATTCCTGCGCCCGGTGGTGTTCACCCCCACCTTCGTGCTGGTCGAGGACGGAACTGAAATCGACCGCATCGAAGGCTATCCGGGCGAAGATTTCTTCTGGGGCCTTCTGGGCATGAAATTGAAAGCCAAGACCGCCTTCGCGGGGGGGAGTTGAGGCGGTTCTGGACCCGAAACCCCGCCGCAGCGGACCCTGCGGCCCCTGTCCCGCTGCCACAGTCCCGACCAGACGCCACACACGACGTCGCGCCACAAGAACGGCCGGCAGAGCAGATGAATATCACGCTTTATATCGTCGCAAATACAACGCCGGACCCAATCCATCCAGTCGCGCCGCAGGTTTCACCACCGCTGACGCAATTGCCCCCGACGCGGCTGTCTCGCGCACCTGCCCCCTATGCCCCTGACGCGGCCCATGCTACGCAATGCAAACTTTGCGTGCCGGTCAAAATGGCAGAAGCAGGAACAGGACCGGGCGCCCAAACGGCCCCGAACAGGGGAACCACGCGCGTGGCACTGCCACTTTTCCATCAAGGCATCTCGGACTCAGAGATGGACGCCATCGTGGACAAGGCGACCATCGCGTCGAATTTCCTGAAGGCGGTCAGCCATGAAGGGCGTCTGCTGATCCTGTGTCATTTGGTATCGGGCGAAAAATCGGTGACCGAACTGGAAGAACTGTTGTCCGCCCGCCAGGCCGCCGTCAGCCAGCAATTGTCGCGCCTGCGGCTGGAAGGGCTGGTAGTGCCGCGCCGCGATGGCAAGGCGATTTATTACCGTTTGGCCGATGACCGCCCCGCACGTATATTGGAACTGGTGTATGAGTTGTTCTGCGCTGACAACCCCGCGACATGAAACGGGGCGGCACGGCAGGGCGGCGGGAGGAATGACATGACCACGGTGCTGGAATGGCTGGGCGACGATCTGGCGGTGACGCTGGTGGGGCTGACGGGCGGCATCATGCTGGGTCTGGCGGCACGGCTGGGCCGGTTCTGCACCATGGGCGCGATCGAAGACCTGCTGTATGGCGGGTCGGACCTGCGGATGCGGATGTGGATCCTGGCAATCGGCGTGGCGATCACCGGCAGCTTTGCGCTGCACGCGGCAGGGCTGTTTGCCGTCGAACGCAGCTATTACCTGTCGATCCGCTGGATGCCGGTCGCGTCGATCCTTGGTGGTCTGGCGTTCGGCTATGGCATGGCGCTGGCGGGCAACTGCGGCTTTGGGTCGATCGCGCGGCTGGGCGGTGGCGACATGCGCGCCTTTGTCATCGTGCTGGTGATGGGTGTGTCGGCGTTTGTGGTGCTGTCGGGGCCACTGGCGGGCCTGCGGGTCTGGGCCTTTCCCCAAGCAGAGGTGGTCAACGACATGCCCCCGGGCCTGGCGCATCTGATCGCGCGCTGGACCGGCGCATCCGTCGGGGTGATAGGCATCACGATGGGTCTGGCGGTAATGGGGGCCGCTTTGGCGTCACGGGCGTTTCTGGCCCGACCTGCCATGCTGTTCTGGGGCGCCTTTGTCGGGCTGGCAATCGTAATCGGCTGGGCCGGCAGTTTTGCCGTGGCGCAACATGGTTTCACCGCCATGCCGATCGTGTCGCACAGTTTTTCCGCCCCGGTTGGTGAATCGTTGTTGTGGTGGATGACCGGATCCGCCCGCGCACCATCCTTTGCCGTAGGGTCTGTCACCGGCGTGATCCTCGGCGCATTCGCCGGGTCGCTGGTCAAGGGCCATTTTCGTTGGGAAGCTTGCGAAGATCCGCGCGAATTGCGCC
>JBBRCF010000173.1:0-5854 GCA_038205135.1 Rhodobacterales bacterium | reverse complement strand
CCGTCGATCTGGTCATAGGCGCGGAATTCGCCGAAATACTTCGTGATCGCCGCCGTCAGCGTCGTCTTGCCATGGTCAACGTGGCCAATCGTGCCGATGTTGACGTGCGGCTTGTTCCGTTCAAACTTTGCCTTACCCATGTCGCGGGGCGCCTTGTGCTTGGGGGCCGTCCCGGGCCCGGTTTCACTCCGGGCGCGATTTATTGGCGCAAGCAGGGAAAATCAAGCGCATTTCCAGCCGTCAACCCTGCGAAGCCGGGGCGCGCGGTGGCGGGGCCACGGCAGGTTCAAGGATGGTTTCATCCGGGATAACCAGCGCCGGCGCTATTGCGGCGGGGGCTGCCGCGACCGGCAGGCGGCGTTGTTGGGCGGGTGCTGCGGTGGTGGACGGGGCCGCCTGCGGTGCAGCAGTCGGGGTTGCAGCCGGGGTCGCGACAGGCGGCACGGCCGTCGGACTGGCGGAGGCGGGTGACGGGGTGGCGGCAGTCACGGGCGGTTCCGGCGTTACGGGGGCCGGATTGCGCGCCATCGGCCCGGCGTTGGCGGCCGCGGCACCGCCGAACCAGTCTTTCTCGTCGATCTGGATCCGCATCCAGTTCTGGATCTCCTTCGCGGCATTGCGCGACAGGTTCTGCAGCTGTTCTTCCTTGGTCTGCGTCAGCCCCGACCCCAGCAGCGTTTCGCCGGACGCGGTTTCAAGAACCGTGATCTGATGCGGTTTGTCGTTCAGTTTCTTGCGCGCGGCGTCATCCCAGATGGTGACGTTGAAGATCAGCACCGATTTGGGCGACAGCACCAAGGGGATGCCGGGTGCGGCCAGAATGTAACCTTCGACCGAAACGGCGATGTGATACAGTTTCGACCCGGTCTCTTCGTAGCGGCCAAACCGTTCATCGACGGCGGCGGTCAACGCGGCCTTCCATTCGTCTTCGGTAGCGTCGCGGCTGGTCGGGCCTTTGACCATTTTCGGCGCAACAACCACGTTATGCCCCAGCGCAAAATCACCCAGCGACACGCCGGTGCGGTTCAGGTCATTGGCATTGGTACAGGCCGCAACGAACAGAACGGCGATCAAGGCAAGGCGACGCAGCATGGGGTACCCTTATGCAAGGCGGTTATTGTTGCGGGGATAGTGGCAAACCGTCACGCACGCAATCACTTGCCCCCGCCCCTGCCCTGTCTATCATTCCCCGTCTGACGGAGAAATGCCCATGCCCGTGATCACCGCTTCTGCCGCGCCTGCGCCCCCTGAGGGCCAAAATCACCCGCATGTCCCAGTCCGTTTACCGGTCCGGGTGCCGCTGGTGACGCAGCCGTTGTCGTTGTTGCAAAGCGTGATGGCGGCACGGCGCAATCTGCTGTCGATCCTGCCCGATCTGGCCACGCGGCAGCCCGCGGTGTCAGGCCGCACCGGCGGGCGCTGGCATATGGTGATGGCCCCGGCCGCGATCCGCACGGTGCTGCTGGAACGGCTGGACGATTATCCGAAATCCACCGTCACGAAAAACCTGCTGGAACCCGCCATCGGCGACAGCCTGTTCATCGCCGAAGGCGCGCATTGGCGTTGGCAGCGGCGCGCGGCGGCGCCGGTGTTTACCCATCGCAACGTCACCAATCTGGGCCCGGTGATGACGGCAGCCGCCGATGCCGCCTCTGCCCGCGTGGCCGCAGTGGCCGGACGGCGCGCCATCGACATGGCGGCGGAAATGGTCGCGGCGACGTTCGACGTGATTTCCGCCGTCACCTTTGCGGATGGGGCCGGGTTTGACCGCGCCGCCGTGCACCGCGCCATCGATGGCTATATCGCCGAGGCGGGCCGCATCAGCCTGCTGGACGTGCTGGGCCTGCCGAACTGGATCCCGCGCCCCGGGCGGATGGCATCGGCGGGCGGGATGCGCGCGATGAAACGCATGGCGGATGTGTCGATCGACGCGCGGCGCCACGGGACGGGACCCGCTGTGCCCGACCTGCTGGACCTGCTGCTGGCGGCCGAGGACCCGGAAACCAGACGCCGGATGTCCACCGCCGAACTCCGCGACAACCTGCTGACCTTTATCGTGGCGGGGCATGAAACCACGGCGCTGACGCTGGGCTGGGCGCTGTATCTGTGCGCGTTCGACCCCGCCGAACAGGCGCTGGCGCATACCGAGGCGCGCGCCGTTCTGGGCCCCCGCGCCGCTACTGCCGCCGACCTGCCCGCCTTGCCCCGCATCCGCGCCATCGTGGACGAGGCGTTGCGGCTGTACCCGCCCGCCGGCATCATCAGCCGCACCGCGCGGAAACCCGACACGCTGGCGGGTTGCGACATCCGTGCAGGGGATACGGTGATGATCCCGATCTATGCCCTGCATCGCAACCGGCTGTTGTGGGATGATCCCGACGCGTTCCGCCCCGCCCGGTTTCTGGGCCGCAAACCCGAACGTTTTGGCTATCTGCCATTCGGCGATGGCCCGCGCATCTGCATCGGCGCGTCGTTTGCTTTGCAAGAAGCGGTGATCATTCTGGCAACGTTGCTGGCCCGGTTCCGGTTTGCCCCGGTGCCCGGGCGTGATCCGGCCCCGGTAATGATCCTGACGCTGCGCCCCGAAGGTGGGGTCTGGCTGACGGCTGACCCCGTCTGAAGCCGGATTTTTCAGGGTTTGGCGCAGATCGACTTCAGGTCTGTCCAGTCGGCTTCCGACAAGACCGGTGTGGTCACGGCCTGACCCTCTGCGAAACTCCGCGCCGCTAGGGCGCGCCCGTCTGTTGCGGGGTGGCTGGAGAAATATTCGGGCAGTTTCAAACGCCCCTCTTCCTGCGCCAGCCGGTCGAAAAACGCCGCGAACCCGTCCGCGTCGATGTTTGCACCCGCCAGCATGTCCAGCGCGAACACATCCGCCTTGGTTTCGGCGTCGCGGGTATAGGAACTGTCCAGCATCTGTTGCGCCACCGCGACCAGAACTGCACTGCCCGCCACATCGCCGACCACCATCGACAGGATGCCCGCCGTGCCCGCCACGCGCAACGCATTGCGCGTCGCATCACGGTTGGCCACATGGCCGAATTCATGCGCCAACACACCCGCCACCGCATCCGCACCCAAAACACCATCCGGGGCCTGATCCAGCAACCCGCGCATAATCACCACCTGCCCGCCGGGTGCGGCAAAGGCGTTGATCATCGGATGGTCGAAAACATGCACCTTCAGGTCATAGCCCAGATCGCGCCCGTCGCTCAGCCGCGCCACCATGCGGTCCAGCGCCGCGCGCCCCGCCGGTGCGTCACAGCGCAGCGCGCCAAGGCTGGCCGCCCCAACCGCGCGTTCCATCTGGGCGATCACGCTTTCGCCAAAGGCAATCTCGGTTTTCAGCGGGATCAGCCGGGCCAGCGTGTTGGCCAGCCCCGGCAGGATCACCAGCAACAGAACGGCAATCGCCGCCACCGCCATCAGGGCCGCACGCACCAGCCGCCGCCGCGTGCCGGGGTGCAGATCGGTCTGAAACAGCGCGGGCCGCGACCGGCGCAGCCAGACCACCAGATCGGGGTCATCCACGGTCAGGCGGGCGGGGTCGCGCGGGGCTTCGTCCTCTGTCGCGGCATGGCGGGTCAGCACCAGATGCGGTGCCCCAACCGGCCCCGGCAGCGCGCGCAGATCGGCCAGCATCCAGCGCAGCGGCGCAGGCAACGTGTCGCCGGTGATCTCGATCGCCTGCCGGTCGGGCGACAGCCGCAGCATGACGGCATGGCGTGCCGCCGTCAGTCCGTCATTCAGGGTGCCCGTCCCGTTCACAGCGCCCCGCCCACGTCCAGCGCATCGGCAAAGCCTTCTGCATCGGCGCCCGCGTCATAGGCGCGCTGGCGGATCGCGTTCAGCGCATCGGTGCCGCGCACCGTCAGCGTATCGGTGTAATGCGCAATGATCGGTCGCGTGATCAGTGCCATCGCCACCGCTGCCCCGATGGCAAGCGACGCCAGATAACCCAGGCCGATGACCGCGATGCCGCCAAAGCCCGGCATGCCGCGCCCGGCCTCGAACCCGGAAAACGCCCCGATCATCGCCGCGCCGATCCCGCCCAGAACCGCCAGCAGAACCCCGGTAATCAAAGCTGCGCCCAGGCCACCCACCACATAGGTATAGATGACGAACCCGGTGCGGGGGGCGGCGTCGAACATCACCTGCCCGTCCAGCAGCTTGTTGCGGGTCAGATAGGCAAAGCTTTGCACGCCATAATGAATGGCCCCGACGATGATCCAGATGTATCCCACCACCCCGGCCAGCACCATCACCGCCGGGGCCCCGACCATCGCGCCCACGCCAACCCCGACGATCAGGATCGCCAGCCCGATCAGCAGGTGTTTCATGGCCAGATACAGATCCTGCCAGCGGCCGCGCTGTTCGAACCGGGCCGTGCCGAACCAGGTGCGGTCGGTCCGGTATTTTTCCAGAAAAAACGTCATGCGCGGCAGTAACAGGCCCAGCGTCAGCAGCGTCAGCAGCCCATGCCCCAGCGCGCGCCAGACATATCCCCAGGCCGCGCTGTCCATGCCGAACCGGATCCCGCGCCAGCGGGTCCGCGACATGCGGTAACGCTGCGCACGATAGGTGGCGAACAGAATGAACGGCAACAGCGCAAAGAAGATCAGATAGAACCCGCCAACCTGCGCCGCCATTTCCATATCGGATTGCGGTTCGCGCAGCACATTCAGGCCCAGAAACAGCAGCAGCATCTGCAGCAGCCCCAGATACACCGCCAGAAACACCACCGCGATCAAGAAACCCTTGAATTTTTCCAGCCCCGTGCCGGTGTATTCGAACCGGTCACCGTCCAGTTCAGTGCCCGCCCAGAACAGTTGCCGCATCCGCGTCTTGGCCCAGAACCGGTAGATGCCCAGCGTCACCACCGTCAGCAGCCCGGTTTTCAAGGCCAGCCAGAACACCTCGGTCCCGGTCAGATGATTTTTTGCGGTCGAATTCGTGGTCATGATGCGCGTTTCTCCCGAAATACCGTCGCTGGTCTAGACGGCAAATGCTTCAATCACGCGAACCGGTTGTCACGCGGAAATCCGCGCGGGGCCATGCGGCCGGCGGTAGCGCGTTTGGCCAGCCATTCGGCGAGATCGGGTTCCGTGCGGGTGCGCCCGGCTGGATCTTTCCACGTCAGCCCATCGGTCAAGGTAAACGTGATCGCGTCCGACAGCCCGCCGTCCTTGAATTTCATCAGCCGCACGCCTTTGCCCCGCGCCATTTCCGGCAGCTCTTCGAGCGAAAACACCAATACTTTGCGATTCTCGCCCACCACGGCGACGCTGTCGCCCTTCACGCGCCGACAGGTCCGCGCAGTGGCCGAACCGACGTTCAGCACCTGCTTGCCAGCACGGGTCTGTGCCATCACCTCGTCCTCGGGCACGACAAATCCATCGCCCGCCGATGACGCGACCAGCAGTTTTTCACCTGGCTTGTGAATGAACATCGTTACGATAGCTGCATCATTGGGCAGGTCGATCATCAGGCGCAGCGGTTCTCCCATGCCGCGCCCGCCGGGCAGGTTGGCCACGGTCACCGTGTAGAACCGGCCATTGGCGCCAAAGATCAGCAGCCGGTCGGTCGTCTCGGCATGAATGACGAAACGGCCCTCGTCGCCATCCTTGAACTTGAGATCGGCGCCCTCGGCGATATGACCCTTCATCGCGCGAACCCAGCCCATTTTGGAGCAGACGACTGTGACAGGCTCGCGTTCGATCATGGCCTCATAGGGCACATCCTCGACCGCAGTGCCGGTGCCGAATGTGGTGCGCCGCGCGCCGCCGGGGCTGTCCTTGCCAAAGGCCTTGCGCATCTCGCGCAATTCCTGCGCGATACGGCCCCATTGCAGGCC
>JBBRCF010000172.1:0-5883 GCA_038205135.1 Rhodobacterales bacterium | reverse complement strand
GTGATGTCGATGCCGTGCAGGATCTGGCTGCCGCCGTAATGCAGGGTAAGACCCTTGACCGCCAACATCTCAGCCCCTCCCCAAATACACGTCGATCACGGCGGGGTTTTTCGTGACATGGTCCAGCGATCCTTCGGCCAGCACGGACCCTTCGTGCAGCACGGTCACCTTGCAGTTCAGCCGCCGCACGAATTCCATGTCATGTTCGACCACCACCACCGCGCGCGTTTTCGCCAGATCGACCAGCAACCGCGTGGTGTGTTCACGTTCCGCCAGCGTCATGCCGGCAGCGGGTTCATCGACCAGCAGCAGCCGGGGTTCCTGTGCCAGCAACATGCCGATTTCCAGCCATTGCTTTTGCCCATGGCTCAGTTCGCCCGCCTTGCGCGGCAGTTGATCGCCCAGCCCCACTTCGGTGGCCAGCGCCGCCACCCGGTCGGCATCGACCTGTGCGCGCCGCCAGCGCAGCACCGACCACGGCCCGCGCGGCGCCTTTAACGCCATGGTCAGGTTGTCGTCGACCGTCTGATCCTCGAACACCGTGGGGCGCTGGAATTTGCGGCCCACTCCGGCGCGGGCGATCTGCGCCTCGGTCATCTTCAACAGCGACACCGGCGGGTCGCCCCACAGCACCCGGCCTTCGTTGGGCCGCGTCTTGCCGGTGACGATATCCATGAACGTGGTCTTGCCCGCACCATTCGGCCCGATCACCGCGCGCAATTCGGCAGGGCCGATGGCAAAGGACAGGTTGTTGATGGCGCGAAATCCGTCGAAACTGACCGATACGCCGGACACCTCCAGCAGCGAGCTCATTTCCGGCCCTCCTGTTCCAACAACGCGCCATCGTCGGGGCCAAGCGGCGCGCCCTTGCGATCCGGCACGCGCAGACCTTGGGCGGCGTCGATCAGCCCTGACAGGCCCTTGGGCGCGTAGAGCGTGACCAGAACGAACGACAGGCCCAGCAGCACCAGCCACCAATCTACCCAGTTGATGGTGTAGAACCCGAGGTCGATCGCAGGCGCGCGCCCCCCGGTGAACCACGACGACAGCAGCGACACGAACGCCGCGCCGATGACCGCGCCATACAGCCGCCCGCGCCCGCCGATGGCGACCCAGACCGCCAGATAGATCGATGCGATGGGGGCCAGTTCAGCCGGGTTGATGATGCCTGCCTGCGGGTAATACAGCGCCCCCGCAATGGCCGCGATCATCGCCGTCAGGGTGAACACGAACAGTTTGTAACCCTCGACCGAATAACCCAGAAATCGCACCCGCGCCTCGTCATCGCGGATGGCGCGGATAACGGACCCGAATTTGCCCGACACCACCTGTGACAGCGCCACATAGGCCAGCCCCAGCGCCAACGCCGACGCCCAAAAGAACCACAGCGACACCGTGCCCTGCGGCACGTCGGTCAGGCCGGGGATGTTCTGCAACCCCGACAGACCGTTGTTGCCGCGCAACCCTGAATCGTTCTGGAACAGATACAGCGCCAGCGCGAGCGTCATCGCCTGCGTCAGGATCGACAGGTACACACCGGTGACACGGCTGCGGAACGCCAGCCAGCCGAACACCAGCGCCAGCACACCCGGCACCAGCAGCACCAGCATCAGTTGGATGGGCAGCGAATGGGCAAAGGCCCAGATGTCTGGCATATCGGACGCGCCCACCACGCCGAAAATCTGCGTGGCGATGCCTTGACGAATTTCATCGGGCGTCGCGGGCAACGGGCCGGAGGCCAGCGCGGTGACCACGATTTCCTCGGTCCGGGCATACATCAGCCACATGCCGATCAGGTAGCCGCCAAGGGCGAAAAACGCCATGTGGCCAAGGCTCAGGATGCCCGCATAGCCCCAGATCAGGTCCATCGCGAGCGCCGCCAGACACAGGCACAGCGTCTTGCCCAGCGTCTTGACGAATGACGTGGACAGGAACCCCATCCCTGCCTCGGACAGGATCGTGACGCCCAGCGTGAACAGCGACAGCGCCAGCAGGAACCACAGCACCGATGGATTGCGGGTCAGAAACATGCGCGTCATGGTTCAATCCCCCGCCGCACGGCCACGGAGCGCGATGATGCCGCGCGGCCGGAACTGGATGAACAGGATGATGAACAGGATCATGTAGGTCTGCGCGGCCAGCGTGTTCGACGGGTTCAGGAATTCGATCCCCTTTTGCAACCCGCCGATCATCACGGCCCCCGCCAGCGTGCCCCAGATATTGCCGACGCCGCCGACCACCACGGTCATGAAGGATTGCACGATATAGGCCTGGCCGATTTCCGACGTGACCTGCGCGAAAAGGCCGATCGCGACGCCAGCGATGCCCGCGATGCCGGACCCCAGACCAAAGGTCAGCATGTTGATGCGGTCGGGGTTGATGCCCATCGATCCGGCCATGGCGGGGTTCTGCGTCACCGCGCGCACCTCCAGTCCCAGCCTGGTGCGGTTCATCAGCCACAGGAAGAACGCCAGAAACATCAGCGCCAGCACAAAGATCGCGATGCGGATATAGCTGATCGATACCACATCGTTCAGCACCCACGCCCCGTCCAGCCACGCAGGCGCGGTCAGCGGGCGGGCCTGCGTGCCAAAGATCGTCTTGGCCAGCTGCTGCAGCGCGATGGAAATGCCAAAGGTCGCCAGCAGCGTTTCCAAGGGGCGTTTGTACAGATGCCGGATCACCAGCCGTTCCATCGCCACCCCGGCGGCAAATGTGACGATGAACGCCAGCGGCAGCGCGATGATGATCGACACCGTGTAATTCGGGACGAACAGTTGCACGACATAGCCGGTATAGGCCCCCATCATGATAAACTCGCCATGCGCCATGTTGATGACGCCCATCACGCCAAAGGTGATCGCCAGCCCGATCGCCGCCAGAAAATAGATCGACGCCAGAGACAGCGCGTCCAGCGTCAGGTCGGCGGCCCGCATCGCGCCCACGGTCAGACCGATGCGGTCCAGTGCTGCTGCTGCAGCCGTGGTCACCGCCGGGTCGGGTTCGGCATACAATTCGAAAAACCGGTGCGCGGCGACAGCTGCCGTGACCTCGCTGTCGGTGGCGGCGGTCGGCACGGTGCCGGCCGTTTCCAGCGCTGTGTAGGCGCGTTCGCGCGCCTGCGGATCGGACAGACTGGCAAGCGGCACGCCACCGACCGCGCCATTGACGATATGCGCCTCCAGCGCCGCCTTCAGCCCCGCCCCGTCCAGCCGTGCGGGGGCAAGGCTGGCCGCGACCAGCAGGTCATAGGCCTCGGGTTCGGTCAGGTCTTGGCCCGGGCGCAGATCGCGCGCCAGATTGCCCTCGGGGGTCTGCCCGGCTAGCAAAGCCACACGGCGAACGGCCACCAGCGGGTTCAGCGCGCCCCGCAGGTCCAGCCCGGTATCGCCACCGAAACCTTCGATGGCAGCGACCCGGGCCGCGCTGTCGGGATCGAACCGCAGGGTCAGCAGCCGTTCCAGCCGCGCCTTGCGCGCTGCCAGCGACGGGTCGGGTTCGCCCGTCAGCGCGGCGCGGAGAGGGGCCAGATGTTCGGCCACCGCATCGCGGGAAATCGCATCCAGCGCGGCAGTGCGCCGGGCGGGGTCCGGGTCGGTCAGCTGGAACCGCACCAGCGCCGACTGGATCAACCCGCGCACACCGGAATTCGGCCGCAGTTCGATCATGTCTGCCTTGGCGGCCGTGCCTGCGTCACTGCCATTTAGCGCGCGCAGGCTGAAATCGTTGCCCGTGGGGGCGATAAGGAAGAACAGCCCGTCGCTGCGACGGATGCCAAGGCCGCGGTCGCTCCAGGCTGCCAGCACATCGACGGTGGCAGGATCGCCGGACGCCGCCAAGGCGTCGATCACCGGCCCGATGGTGGTGCGCGAGGCGCGTTCTACCAGCGCGCGGTTGTCAGAAAGTATGCGCGCCGTTTCCTGTGCCGTGGCGGCGATCGGAAACAGCAGGAACAGGGCCGCGACCATGGCGGCAATAAGTCGGGGCATCAGGGCCTGCCTTTTGGCAAAGGGAAACGGGCGGGGACCGGCCCCGCCCGCGTTGGCGTCAGTAGTTCGACTTCAGCTGCACGCAGGTCTTGGTGGCGGTGTTGTACATGCCGCAGCCCAGGCCCGGCCAATCGGCCTCGAGCACCGCCGATTCGGGCAGGAAATCGGTCCAGGCGTCGCCCGGGACCGGTTCGGTCTGCGAGATGATGTCGAACTGGCCATCGGCGCGGATTTCACCGATCAGCACCGGCTTGGTCAGGTGGTGGTTCGGCAACATCTTGGCGATGCCCCCGGTCAGGTTCGGGGTTTCCAGCCCGTACATCGCGGTGCGCACGGCATCGACGTCGGTCGTACCGGCCTTGGTCACCGCCTGCACCCACATGTTGAACCCGATCACATGGGCCTCCATAGGGTCGTTGGTCACGCGTTTTTCACCGGCAAAGGCTTTCCATTTGGCGATGAATTCGGCGTTGATCGGGGCGTCGGCCGACTGAAAATAGTTCCACGCCGCAAGATGGCCGACCAGGTTCGAGGTATCCAGACCCGACAATTCCTCTTCACCGACCGAGAAAGCCACCACGGGGATGTCATCCGCCGAAATGCCCGCCGCCGCCAGTTCCTTGTAGAAACCGATGTTGGCATCGCCGTTGATGGTCGAAATCACGCCGACCTTCTTGCCGTCCGCGCCCAACGCCACGACGTCAGCGACGATTTTCGACCAATCAGAATGACCGAACGGGGTGTAGTTCACGAAAATGTCCTCTTTCGCGATGCCCTTGGACACCAGATAGCTTTCGAGGATGTTGTTCGTGGTGCGCGGATAGACGTAATCCGTGCCCAGCAGCGCGAATTTCTGCACGCCCAGTTCCTGCAGGAAATAATCCGTGGCCGGGATCGCCTGCTGGTTGGGTGACGCGCCGGTGTAGAACACGTTTTTCGACGATTCCTCGCCTTCGTATTGCACGGGATAGAACAGCAGGCCGTTCAGTTCCTCGATCACCGGCAGCACTGATTTGCGGCTGACCGATGTCCAGCACCCGAACATCACATCGACCTTCGACACGGTCAGCAGTTCGCGCGCCTTTTCGGCGAACAGCGGCCAGTCCGACGCGGGGTCCACCACAACCGCCTCGATCTGCTTGCCCAGCACGCCGCCCTTGGCGTTCTGTTCGGCGATCAACATCAGCATGGTGTCTTTCAGCGTGGTTTCCGAAATCGCCATCGTGCCCGACAGCGAATGCAGCACACCGACCTTGATCGTGTCCTGCGCAATGGCCGTGCCCGAGCCGTAAGCCAGCGCGCCGGCTGTCATAAATCCAGCCGTCAGAATTGTTGTGAAATTCTTCATGTCATCCTCTCAGATGGCCAAGGCAACAGATCGGCCCTTTTCCCGAGGATGGGAAAAGCCTATTTTTGCCTGGCAGCGTTTGTTGCACCCGTGCAGTGGTGGCGGATTTCCACGTCGCGGCCGCCACTGCACATCCCCCTCGCAGGGCGGACCCTGCTTGGTTCGACTAGAACAACCTGTCGGGTCTCGGGCAATGCCGCGGTGCGGCGCGACGGGCGATGACGGGTTAGCAGCCGCATTTTCGCCTGAAATTCAGGCATTCGCCGCAGGTTTGCTCATCTGCCGGGCCGTGATCTGATCACAGCGCAATCTTGTCGCGGTGTCCGGCCACGCCGATCCGGCATGGACAGGCCCCGGCAAGCCGCAATAAGACGGGTACGCCCCATCCGGAACCACGGCGGAACAGACGCATAATGGCAAAGCTATATTTCCACTATTCGACGATGAACGCCGGGAAATCGACGATCCTGCTGCAGGCCGCGCACAACTACCGCGAACGCGGCATGGTTCCCTATCTGATGACGGCGCAACTGGACGTGCGCGCAG
>JBBRCF010000171.1:0-5955 GCA_038205135.1 Rhodobacterales bacterium | reverse complement strand
AGGGGTCAGCGATGCTGCGCCTGCCGCCGACCACATGGGGCGCGCCCGTCAGCATCGCATCAAGGTGCAGCATGGCGCGGTTTATGCGGGGATAGGTCGCCTCGCGGACGGCCGTCAGGCTTTCGGCATCATCCTTGGTCGTGTAGCGCTGCGGTGCAAAGAACGGCCAGAAGGCCGGGTGCAGGTCGCCGGTCAGAAAGGCCAGCGCCTCGTCCATGTCAAACTCGGCCTCCGGACCATCGCCCGTGCCCAGCCCGGCTTCGGGGTGCCTGGCGGCGATGTATTCCAGGATGGCGGCAGCCTGCGTCATCACCCTGGGGCCGCTGTCCTGCAAGGCCGGAACCATGCCGAGAGGGTTGATCTGGCGATAGGCGTCTGACGATGGATCAACGCGGTCCGCCTCATAAGGCGCGCCGATCCATTCCAGCACGATATGGGGGGCGAGGGCGCAGGTGCCGGGGGCGTAATACAGTTTCATTGGTCGTCCTCGGGGATTAGCGCCATTTTGCCACCAGCCTTGCCAGCCTCGCCCAAACGGTGCGCCTCGGCAGCATCGCGCAGGGGGAAGGTCCGCGCAACCGTCAGCAGTTTCAGGACGCCCGCGTCGATCTGGCGGACGATTTCGGCCAGCACTTGCCCGCTGGGCGGGGTAAAGACGAAGACGCCGGTCGCGCCAAGAGCGGCAGCGCGGCCCGCATCGGGCGGCATGGCGGTAGAGATCAGGCGGCCGTCAGCCCCGAGGATCGCCCATGACCTCCCTTGCGTCTCGCCCCCGATCAGGTCGAAGACCACATCGACCGGCCCCGCATCCTCGAACCTGTGGGTGCGGTAGTCGATGACGGAATCCGCGCCAAGAGCGCGGCACTCGTCGCAACCTGGGCCAGACGCCGTGGCGATGACATAGGCACCCTTCGCCTTGGCAAGCTGGATCAGCCAATGGCCGACTGCACCCGCAGCACCTTGGATCAGCACGCGCTCGCCGCGTTGCACCTCCGCCGCATCCATGGCGGTCGCGGCCGCCTGCGATGTCATCGGGATGGCGGAGGCCTGCACGAAGGACAGTCCGGCGGGCACCGGGGCGGCTTGACCTGCATCGATCAGCACGAATTCCGCATGCGTGCCCCCCTGGCCAAACTCGGGATAGGCACAGATCGCGTCACCGATGTGGAAGGCGGTCACGTCGGGGCCGACCGCCTCGACCACCCCTGCGCAGGCCCAGCCGAACGTCACCGGCAAATCGCGACCGATGGCGCGGGCCATGGCGCCACTGCGGATTTTCCATTCGATCGGGTTTACACCACTGGCTTTCACCCGGACCAGAAGTTCCTTACCCTGTGGCACCGGCACTGCGACGTCCTGTTCCACCAGAACGGACGCATCACCAAAGCTGTGAACCTGTATCGCCTTCATTATCTGCCCCGTCATGTCAGCAGCGGAAAGGCGACAGCACCCGCCGGGCTCGCCCAGTTCTTCACCAGTTCGGCGACCATGGCGTTGGTGCTGGTCAGCCGCACGCCCGCCGCCTCCATCCGCCGCCAGGACATCTCCTCGGCGATCTGGTTGGTCGACCCGCAGGCGTCACAGACCACCTGGACATTGTAGCCTTCGTTCAGCGCATCGATTGCCGGGGCCACCATGCAGACGTCGGTGGTAACCCCCGCCATCACAAAGTTCCGCCGCCCCGTGTTGCGACAGGCGGCGGCAAATGCCTCGTCATCCCAGGCGTTCACCACGCCGGTCCGCTTGACCCGGGCCGCAAAGGCGTCGGGCGCGATCTGGGCCAGTTCTGGCATCAGTGGGCCCTGCACGTTCGTGTTGGTTTCCTGGCTGGAGGTCAGGACCAGCGGCATGCCAGTGCCGACGGCGAACTTGGCCAGAATGATCACGTTGCGCCGCAGCAATTCCAGCGGAGTCGTTGCCGCCCAGGTGTTGGTGCCAACCTGATGGTCGATCAGGATCATCGCGGTGTCGGTCAGGGAAAATCGCTGCATGTCGGGTGTCCTTCGATGAACGTCCTTTCCTTGATGTTCCAGAACAGGCCATATCGGAAATGAATGATTTTTCGCGGGGCATGCAGGAGATGAATGACCGGCCCGACTTGAACCTGCTGGTGGTCTTCGACGCCATTGCGCGCACCGGGTCCGTGACCCTTGCCGCGACGCAGCTGTCGCTCAGCCAGCCCGCCGTCAGCCATGCCCTGAACCGGTTCCGCGATGTGACGGGCGACCCGCTGTTCGTGCGCAACGGCAATCGGCTGGACCCCACGCGCCGAGCCGAAACCATGATCCCCGCAATCCGGCGGATACTTGAGGACGTCGGCATGGTGCTGGCCCCGTCCAGTTTTGACGCAGGCACCTCAACCCACGCCTTCCGCATCGGGGCGAGCGATTATGCGATGATGTCTTTCCTTCCCGCGATTGTCAGGCGGGTCCGCGCACAGGCGCCGCAAACGCGGCTGGAGATTCAGTCGATGGGCGAGGGCACGCTGGCGCGCCTTGGCACAGGGGAACTTGATTTGGCCTTCATCGGTGGGGATGCCCCCACCGGTGCGCTGAAATCGCAGGAACTGTTCCGCGAACGATTCATCGGGCTCCTCTGCGCGCGGCACCCCCTTGCCATCAAGGCTGGACAGAACGCGGTCACGTTAGATGACTATCTGGCCTTTCCGCATGTGATGGTGTCCTTCCGCGACCCAAGGCAAAGCCCGATAGACCAGCGCCTGTCCGATCTGGGCAAAGAACGCCGGATCGCGGTCACCACGTCCAACTTTGCCAGCAACATTGCCTCGATCAAGGACACCGACCTGATCATGTCACTCCCGTCCAGACTGGCGGCGACTGCCAGCCGGGGCGATCTGATCCAGTTCGACCTGCCGCTGGACGTGCCCGACTATGCCTATTCCATGCTCTGGCATTCCCGCACCGATCAGGACCAGTCCGCACAATGGCTGCGCGATGTCGTCCGCGGGATCTTTCAAGAGACATAGCGAAAACGACAGTTGCGAATGAAGTTGGCCAGGGTCCGGCGGTAACCCGCCTGTCTGGCCCCGGAGTCAAGCCGCAAGCGCAAGGTTGGCACCGATGCCGTCACCGCCTATGCTGCGATGCAGAACGTGGAGATTTCATGTCAGTTCTGCTGATCCTTCTGGCTTTGGGCTTTCTGATCGCGGGGGCGTGGGCGGGGCTGTCGGTGCTGGTGCTGGCACCCCTGCTGGCCGCCTTTGCCGCCGGAGTGCCCCTGCTTGCCGCCTATAGCCAGGTGTTCATGTCGGCAGCGGGCGGGTTCGTGGTGTCCTTCTTTCCGCTGTTCCTGCTGGGCGCACTGTTTGGAAAGGTCATGGATGCCTCGGGCGCAGCGCAGACCCTTGCGCGGGCAATCGCGACGGTGGTCGGGCCTGCAAACGCGATCCTTGCGGTGGTTCTGGCCTGCGCCGTGCTGACCTATGGCGGGGTTTCGCTGTTCGTGGTGGCCTTTGTCGCCTGGCCGCTGGCGCGCGCGCTTTTTGCCGAAACCGGGCTGCCCGCGCGCCTTATCCCGGCGACCATCGCCTTGGGGGCGTTCACCTTCACGATGACGGCGCTGCCCGGAACCCCCTCGATCCAGAACGCAATTCCGATGGCAACCTTTGGCACAACGCCCTTTGCCGCACCCGGGCTGGGGATGATCGCAGCGGTTGCGATGTTCGGGCTGGGCATGATCTGGCTCCGCTATCGCTCAAGGGCGCTGGCGGGCGATCCGCCGCCCGAGATGCCGCCGTCGCCCCGCGACAGTGTGCTGCCGTTGTGGGTGGCTCTGGTGCCCATCCTGTCGGTCGGGATCGTGACATTGCTGATGGGCTGGGTGGTGCTGCCGCGGATGGACACCGGATATCTGGCGCTACCGCTGTTTGGCGCGACCGAACTTGCCCGCGTGGGTGGGCTTTGGTCGGTCATCACCGCGCTGACGGTCGCGTTGATACTTGCGCTGATCCTGAGCCGCCCGCCGCACCTGATGGAGACGCTGAACGCCGGGGCCGAATCCGCACTACTGCCCTTGTTCAATACGGCAAGTCTTGTCGGGTTCGGCGCGGTCATCGCCTCGTTGCCGGGGTTTGAGGTGCTGCGCCTTGGTCTGGAGGGGCTGTCGGGCGGAAATGTGGTGGTCACGGCGGCGCTGTCCTCGGGGGCGCTGGCGGGCATCACCGGATCGGCCTCGGGGGGCATGTCGATTGCGCTGGATGTGCTGGGGCCGACGCTGATGCAGCAAGCTGCGGCGCAGGGGGTTGATCCCGCGCTGCTGCACCGGGTTGTTTCGGTGGCGACCGGCGGTCTTGATACATTGCCGCACAACGGGGCCGTGATCACGCTTCTTGGAATATGTGGGATGACCCATCGGCACGCTTACGGCGATGTTTTCATGGTGGCGGTACTTGCCCCGACCATCGCTTGCGCTTTGATTGTCGTACTGGGAAGCGTGTTCGGCGCGTTTTAGGACATCACCGCGGTGCGACACAGCCGATGGCATCAGTGCCGTCATCCCGTAGTTCCGACGTTGCAAACCTTAGGCAGTTTGCGGCGGGCAAGTCTGACAAAGGGCTCAAGCTTCACTCCTTCGGGCAGTGTTCGCCCGACTAAAGAATGATAGCACCTGTCTGACGGCATAGATTACGGGTGGCAGGTCGGATTTCGGCTTAACCACGTCGGGGCAACGAAGTCGCATATAAGCAAAGACGCCTAGTGGTTGAAAAGAAAATCCAATTCCTGCACCGGCGGGATTTCGGGGCAACCTGCGATTCGAAGGGTAGCAGACATGAACACAGCCTTCCTTGCCTCCATGATCGTGCTTTGCGTTGGTGTTTTTTGGGGCGTTTACTGGGTTCCTGTGCGCGCAATCGCCGAGCTTGGGCTGGATGGCGCCTGGGGCACGGGTGCGATCACCATGGCGGCGATGCTGTTCCTGCTGCCGTTCCTTGCGGGAAAGACCCACGTGTTTCGGGACACCGGATTTGTCGGTGTGGTGTCGATTGCGCTGGGTGGAGCCGCTTTCGCGCTGTATTCCATCGGGTTTCTTTACGGGAAAGTGGCACTTGTTGTCCTTTTGTGGTTCTTCAGCCCGGTCTGGAGCGTGCTGATCGCCAAATTCGTCCTGCGCTGGCAGGTTCCGCCACTGCGGCTGATCGCAATCGGTGTGGGGCTTGCCGGGCTGTTCATCATGCTGGGTGGCGAAGGCAGCCTGCCGGTCCCGCGCAGTCTGGGCGAATGGATGGCCTTCATCGGTGGGCTAATCTGGGCGGGCGCAACCGCGGGAATGCGCCTGAAGTCCCGCGTGCCGCCGCTGCCTGCGGCATTCACTTTTGCCCTTGGCGCGACGCTGACCTCATTCGTCTTCGCCCCGTTCCTTGAACCCCCGCCCATAATCGCTGCTGAAGATGCGCTCCGCATCGGGATCACGGTCCTTGTCACAGGCGGAGTGTGGTGGGGGCTGTCGATTGCCGCCCTGATGTGGGCCACCCTTCGGCTTGACCCGGCACGGGTGGGCATTCTGCTGATGCCGGAGGTGATTTTCGGTGCGCTGACCGCCGCGATCTTTGCGGGGGAAACGCTGTCTGCCAGCGAGATGATCGGCGGCGGATTGGTCATTCTATGCGGACTGCTGGAGGTCTGGCCGACAAAGGCGGAAGCCGGACAAACGCAAGTTTGAAAGAACGCGATCTGAGCTGCAGTGAACCTCATGCGCCCTCGGGGACCAGGCTGCTGCGGAATGCCCGACATGGGCGACGCGGCCTCGGCTTGCCGCGCCAAGCAAACGACTTTTGGATCAGCGTGCCATTGCTGGTCCCACGGATGCCACCGTCAAGCGGCAGCGTAATGCGGCAACGCAATCTTTGGGAATGTCTGCCCGAGGTTGCCATCGTCGGGATCGATCCGGCAAAGCGGGGTTGCCAGCTGCATGGCGCGCGCGACGATGGGTCCGGTG
>JBBRCF010000170.1:0-6160 GCA_038205135.1 Rhodobacterales bacterium | reverse complement strand
ACCGCGTCGAAATAGATGTCGGTCACGTTGATGCCGGCATTGCCGGTGGACAGGCTGTTGTCCTGATTATGGGTGATTTCGATGCGGCTGACCGGCCCGGCGATGTTGACCAGCGCGGAATAGTTCGGGTCGGTGTCGGCGGGGTTGGTATGCAGGTTGCCCGAACGGCTTTCCAGCTGTTCGTTGCCGGCGACGCCATCGCGGTTGAAGGTTGAAATGCCCGATCCGGTCGAGGTGCTGATCGGAATGAGGTGGCCGTTGATGTCAAAGGCCTTGATTGTCACTTCGGACGAATAATCGATGTCGTTCACGCGGAACGACACGTTCGTCACCGGCGCGTCGAAGGCCCAGCGATAGGTGGCGCATTCGCCATGGGCGTTCAGTTCCGACGACAGCGAGCTGTTCGGGTTCACCGGCGCGCCATCGGCGGTGATCGAATGTACCTTCTGGTCATTGGTGGCAAAGGTCGTGGTCGGCGTATTCGCAAACGCGATCTTCGAGAAGGTCACGTTGACGTTGCCGGTATCCTGCGTGGCAGAGGTAAAGGCGTCGCCGTTGTCGATGCGGGTGCCGTCACCGGACGGGTCACGCAGCAGGTCCCATTCAAAGCTTTCGCGCACGGTCGTGGTGGTGGTGGTGGTCGAACCTGCCAGATCGCGGTCGCCATAGATGGTGTCATTGCCTGCGCCGCCTTCGACGAAATCATTGCCGCCGCCGGCATAGACCTCGTCCGCCGCATCGCCGGCCTTGACGGTGTCATTGCCATCGAATGCCAGGATCACGTCCATGTTCCCGGTGTCGCCGGGCAGGATTGCGTCATTCGCATCCACCCGGTCACCTTCGGGGTCGCCGGTGTAATTGACGTCGATGAGGTTGTCGCTGTTGTTGCCTTCGACAAAGCCGTCCTTGGTCACCAGCGGTGCCTTGATGGTGGTGTTGTCGGTGCTCTGGTTGGTGAACCAGCCACTGAAATTCGTTCCGGTGATGCTGACGATTTCAATCTTTGCGATTTCAAGGTTGTCGAGCGTGCCGTGGTTGAACAGGTCGCTGATGAACAGGTCGCCGTTCTGCTGCTGGAACGCGACGACCTTGACGATGCGAACGGACCCATCCGCAAGAGTCAGGCTGACGTTGGCTTCGAAGCTGCCGTCGGTCTTGTTGATGACGGCGCCGCCGCCCAGATTGTAAGATATGTTGTCGCCATAGGGGTTGTTCTCGTCATCTTCCATGACGCCGTCGTGGTCTTTGTCCGACGCGGTGATGGTCACCACTTGAAGCTGTGTGTGATCGCGGACCGTACCAACCAGAAATCCGGTGTTTTCCGAAATTTGATCGCCCTCGTGGACGTCAGTAGAGGCAAAGTTTCCCAGAAAAATGGCTTTGATCGTGGTCGTGGCAGTCATCACACAGTCTCCTCAACAGCGGCCGCGACACCGCAAAAAAGCAGGATCGGAAGCACCCATCGCCGCGGGTTCCACCGAATTTATAAATTGTGAACGAAGTGCGCCCGGGTCAGCCCGCAGCCACAATCCACGCAACAGCGTGGACAGCGATCGGTCGCTTCCCCATGCGTCAATCCAGACACAGATCAGTTCAGCGGCCGCCCCCGTGGCCAGCAGACATTTGACCCCCCAGTTGGGTCGCAGGACCATTACCTTGATCGTGGCCTTTCGGGGAAGGGGAAGATTCCCGAATTTCGCCTCATTTCCGATACCTAGCCAGAACAAAGCAGCAAAGCGCGTCGCGACTTTTTCAAAATGGTGGACAGTTATCCACAGATTGTTGCGGCTCCGGGCGGTGCTGGCAGGAACCACTGTCGTTTTAACATCAGGGCGTGGATAATCCTATCACTTTGGGTTGAACATTAACGCTGAACCGGAAACGAACGCGATGCCGCCATGATTTCGCCATCGGAGTGATTTTTTCATCGTCGGGTGCGGGGTCCGGAAATCAATTCGGAACCAATTGCCCTTATCCTGACACTTTGTGCATAGCCGGAACGAATCAATAGAACCCTAGGCTGCGAATCACTTTGGGGAATCGCGACGTCGTTCCCGCTTGGCCTCGTTATCTTTTCTGTTCAAGGCCTATCCCGGTACGAGGCAGGTCAACATCAGGACCCGCAGCCGTCGCCGGAAGGTTTCTGAACCTTCAAAATAACGGTCTGACGATGATGTGGTGGTGCCCAAGGTCGGACTCGAACCGACATGCCTCGCGGCGGCGGATTTTGAGTCCGCTGCGTCTACCATTCCACCACTTGGGCCTGACGCGTGAGTTACCGCCCCCGACGCCGCACGTAAAGGGAAAATGACGCTTTTCCTTGCCGCGCTGCCCCGCTACATCGCAGGTGCAGCACAGGAGATGGCCGATGCCTTGCCACCTACAGGACCGGACGCTGGCGCAGGCGGGCCCGCCGCGCGCGATGCAGGCCACAATGATCGCAGCGGGTTTGACAGGGTTGCGCCTATGTACGGTCATTGTGACGATGTCAGGCGCGCAGACCGGGCGTTTCAAGCCGGATCGTTTGTCGTGACCCCGCGGGGTCTTATGGTACTGGCGGCGGCCGGGTCGCTGGCGCTGCTGGCGGCGGCGTTTGCCTTTCAGGCCATGGGTTGGCAACCTTGCCAGATGTGTTTGTGGCAACGCTGGCCGCATGCGGCGGCCGTCGCGGTGGGCGGCTTGGCCATGTTGGCGGCCGGGCCGGCCACCGCCCTGCTGGGCGCGCTGGCAGCGCTGTCCACGGCGGGGCTCGCCGGATTTCATTCCGGGGTCGAACGCGGTTGGTGGGATGGTCCGTCATCTTGCACCGGGCAGAGCCTGTCGGGCCTGTCGGGGGCCGCACTGTTGCCGGGCTCGGATGGCCCGGGCGTGGTGCTGTGCGACCAGTTCACGCCGTTTCTGCTTGGGCTGTCGATGGCGAATGTGAACATGCTGGCATCACTGGCGCTGGCCGCGCTGTGGGGCTTTGCCGCGTTCCGCGCCGCGCGCGGCTGACCGCCATCTGCGATGCAACAATGCCGCAGGCGGTCCTTTGGCGGCCCTTCTGTAGCGCAGGACGCGATCCGCGATGCAAATTCGCTTTCCTATCCGGCGCTGATCCCGGACAGTCTGCCCAGACTGCGGAGATCATGATGCGCAACGCCCACCCCCTGCCCAAGGATATCCTGCTGATCGGCGCGCCGGTCGATTGCGGCAAGCGCAGCCGGGGCTGCCTGATGGGGCCGGACGCCATGCGTGTGGCCGGTCTGGCCGAGGCGTTGGCCTCTCTGGGTCACCGCATCACCGATCTGGGCAATCTGGCGCCGCGTCGTCATGCGCCTGACACTCCGGGCGCACGACATTACGCGCTGAACGAAACCATAGCCTGGACCGACACCCTGATGGCTGCGGCGCGGGATGCGATGGCGCGCGGGCTGCCGATCTTTCTGGGCGGCGATCATGCATTGGCGTTGGGCACCGTTGCGGGCGTGGCGGCGCATGCGCAGGCCCGCCGCGTGCCGCAGTTCGTGCTGTGGCTGGATGCCCATGCCGATTTTCACACGATGGACAGCACCACGAGCGGCCATCTGCACGGCACGCCGCTGGCCTATCTGACCGGGCGGGCCGGGTTTGCCGGGTTCCCTGCCCTGCCTGCGCAGCTGCCGGATGACCATATCTGCATTCTGGGCCTCCGATCGGTCGATCCGGCGGAACGCGCGGTCCTGCAGCAATCCGGCGTTCACCGCCACGACATGCGCGAAATCGACGAGGACGGCATCTCCCGCCCGCTGCAACGGTTTCTGGATCGGGTTGCGGCTGCCAATGGCGCGCTGCATGTGTCGCTTGATGTCGATTTTCTGGACCCATCGGTGGCGCCTGGCGTTGTGACCACCGTGCCGGGGGGCGCCACGGTGCGCGAGGCGCATCTGGTGATGGAAATGGTCTGCGACAGCGGGCTGCTGACCTCGCTGGATATTGTCGAGTTGAACCCGTTTCTGGATGATCGCGGTCGCACCGCCCAGCTGATGGTCGATCTGATCGCGTCCGGCCTTGGGCGGAGCGTGTTCGACCGCCCGACCCGCGCCTACATGTGAGGCCGCGATGACTCCGTCGAAAAAAGCGCTGGTTCCGTTTGTGTCCGTCGCGGCGATGATGCGCTTTGTGCACCACATCGGGATCGAACCCATGCTGCGCGGGCTGGCCGACTACATCGAACAGGATTTTCGCCGCTGGCCGCTGTTTGACAAGACGCCGCGTGTCGCCAGCCATTCCGATGTGGGCGTGATCGAATTGATGCCGACTTCGGACGGCGAAAGCTATGGGTTCAAATACGTCAACGGCCATCCGCTGAATGTCGGGGGCGGCTTGCAGACCGTCACCGCCTTTGGGTTGTTGGCTGATGTGGCGACGGGGTATCCGGTGCTTTTGACGGAAATGACCCTGCTGACCGCGCTGCGCACGGCGGCCACATCGGCGATGGCGGCGAAATGGCTGGCGCCCAAGGGGGCCACGACCATGGCAATGATCGGCAATGGCGCGCAGGCGGAATTCCAGTGCCTTGCCTTTCGCGCCATCTGCGGCGTCTCGCAGATCAGGCTGTACGATATCGATCCCGCCGCCACCGCCAAGGCGGCGCGCAACCTGCGCGCGGCGGGCATGGGCGTGACGGAATGCGCTACACCCGAAGACGCCATCGCCGGCGCGCAGATCATCACCACCTGCACCGCCGACAAACGTCAGGCCACCATCCTGTCCGACAACATGGTGGGCGCGGGCGTGCATGTGAATGCGATCGGCGGCGATTGCCCCGGCAAGACCGAACTGGCCCCCGCGATCCTGCATCGCGCCCGGATCTTTGTGGAATACCCCGATCAGACCCGGATCGAGGGCGAAATCCAGCAACTGCCGCCCGATCATCCGGTCACCGAGTTGTGGCAGGTGATGACGGGCGCGGCCCCCGGACGGCAGACCGCAGCCGAAATCACCCTGTTCGACAGCGTCGGATTCGCGATCGAGGATTTTTCCGCCCTGCGCTATATGCGCGACCATATCGGGCCGACCGGGCTGGCGGTGCCGCTGGACCTGCTGGCCGACCCGGACGATCCGCGCGATCTGTACGGCATGCTGATGCGCGCCGCCCCCTTGCCGCCCTTGGCAACGGCTGCTAAATACCTACCACCGCGGGTGTAGTTCAGCGGTAGAACGTCAGCTTCCCAAGCTGAATGTCGTGGGTTCGATCCCCATCGCCCGCTCCAATCCTTCCGACAACATCACCGCGTTTCTGGTCTGGCACTTGGCCCGCGATGGGTCTAAGCCTGTTGTGAAACCAGCGCACATCATGACCAGAACCTTTTTCCTGTACAGCATCATGATCCTGGCGCTTGGCTTTGCGGGCGGGTACGGCGCGGCCCTGCTGGGTCTGCCGATGCCGTTTCTGCTGGGCAGTCTGCTGACCGTGACCGCGTTTTCCCTGATCTTTCGCGACCGGGTCCCACAGGGCTATGCGTTTCCGCAGCCGGTGCGCCTCGGGTTCATGGTGGTGATCGGGGTGATGATCGGCGCGCAGGTGACGCCCGCGCTGTTCGCGCAGGCCGGGCCGATGCTGGCAGCCTTTGCGGCGCTGACGGTGTTCGTGCCGGTCGCGCTGTTCGGCAATGCCTGGCTGTTCCGGCGCGCGGGGTATGACCCGGCCACCGCGTTTTTCTGTTCCGCCCCCGGCGGGCTGATGGAAAGCATCGCGATGGCCGAGGATCACAAGGCCGATTTGCCCACTGTCATCACCCAGCAATTCCTGCGCATCGTGGTGGTGATCGTCGCCCTACCCGTCGGCCTGTCGATCTGGATCGGGCATCCGGTCGGATCGGCGGCGGGGTTCATGCTGACGCGCGGGGCGGTCGATTGGCCGATGGCGGGGCTGGCGCTGGTTGCCGGCGCGGCGGGGTCCTGGATCGGGCACCGGATCAACCTGCCCGCGGCAGTGCTGACCGGGCCGTTGATCGCAGCGGCGGTGATATCGCTGACCGGGCTGTTTCCGTTCACTCTGCCGCAATGGTTGGTGAACGATGCGCAGGTCGTGGTCGGCGCGGCACTGGGGACCCGGTTCACCGGGATGGCGGGCCGGAAACTGGCCCGCGCGGTCGGGCTGGCGGCCGTATCCGTAACGGGAATGCTGGTGTTCGGG
>JBBRCF010000169.1:0-6227 GCA_038205135.1 Rhodobacterales bacterium | reverse complement strand
TTTTCGCAGCTTTGGCGGCGCATGTTCGCGCACGGATGGAAAAGGGGCCGGTGGTGATCGCCTGTTTTTCCGCCGGCGCGCGCGAACGGCTGGACGGTTTGTTGACCGACGAAGGGCTGATCGGGTCGGTCAATGTTGCGGATTTTCGCGGCCTGGGCAAACATGGCCTGCATCTGGCGGTCTGGCCGCTGGACGAGGGGTTCGAGGCCAAGGGCCTGACGGTGATTTCCGAACAGGACGTGCTGGGTGACCGGCTGATCCGGGCGCCGCGCAAACGGAAACGCGCCGAGAATTTCCTGACCGAGGCGCAATCGCTGTCACCCGGCGATCTGGTGGTCCATGTCGATCACGGCGTCGGCCGCTATCTGGGGCTGGAAGTTGTGCGCGCGCTGGGTGCGGCGCATGAATGCATCGCGCTGGAATATGCCGAGAATTCCAAACTTTACCTGCCGGTCGAAAACATCGAACTGCTGTCGCGTTTCGGCCATGAGGACGGGCTGCTGGACCGGCTGGGCGGCGGGGCTTGGCAGGCCAAGAAATCCCGGCTGAAGGAACGCATCCGCGAAATGGCCGACCGGCTGATCCGCATCGCCGCCGAACGCGCGCTGCGGACCGCCCCGGTGCTGGAGGTCGAACACCACAGCTGGGAGGCGTTCTGCGCCCGGTTTCCATATTCCGAAACCGAGGATCAGTTGCGCGCCATCGGCGAGGTGATCGCCGATCTGGACTCGGGTCATCCGATGGACCGGCTGATCTGCGGCGATGTGGGCTTTGGCAAGACCGAGGTCGCAATGCGCGCGGCGTTCGTCGCGGCCATGGCGGGTGTGCAGGTGGCGGTGATCGCCCCCACGACGCTGCTGGCGCGCCAGCATTACCGCAGCTTTGCCGAACGGTTCCGGGGTTTCCCGCTGACCGTGCGGCCGTTGTCGCGCTTTGTGTCCGCCAAGGATGCCAACGTGACGCGCGAGGGCATCGCGGACGGCACCGTCGATATCGTGGTGGGCACCCATGCCCTGCTGGCGAAAGGCGTGAAATTTAAACGTCTTGCCCTGCTGGTGATCGACGAAGAACAGCATTTCGGCGTCACCCACAAGGAACGGCTAAAGGAATTGCGCACCGACATCCATGTGCTGACCCTGACTGCGACGCCAATCCCGCGCACCTTGCAGATGTCGCTGTCGGGCGTGCGCGACCTGTCGATCATCTCGACCCCGCCGGTGGACCGGTTGGCGATCCGCACTTATATCAGCGAGTTTGACACCGTCACCGTGCGCGAGGCGCTGTTGCGCGAACGCTATCGCGGCGGGCAATCTTTCATCGTGGCCCCGCGCATCGCCGATCTGCCGGAACTGGAGGATTTCCTGCGTCGCGAGGCGCCCGAGGTCAGTTTCATCGTAGCGCATGGCCAATTGGCGGCGGGCGATCTGGATGACCGGATGAACGCGTTCTACGACGGCAAATATGACGTGCTGCTGGCCACTACCATCGTCGAATCGGGGCTGGATATTCCGACTGCCAACACGATGATCATCCACCGCGCCGACATGTTCGGGCTGGCGCAACTGTATCAGATCAGGGGTCGCGTGGGGCGGTCGAAAACCCGCGCCTATGCCTATCTGACCACCAAACCGCGTGCGAAACTGACGCCGACGGCAGAAAAACGGCTGAAGGTGCTGGGGTCGCTGGACAGTCTGGGCGCCGGGTTCCAGCTGGCGTCGCAGGATCTGGATATTCGCGGCGCAGGCAATCTGCTGGGCGAAGAACAGTCCGGCCAGATGCGCGATGTGGGCTATGAATTGTATCAGTCCATGCTGGAAGAGGCGATCGCCAAGATCAAATCCGGCGATCTGGAGGGCCTTACCGAAACCGATGGCCAATGGGCGCCGTCGATCAATTTGGGCGTGTCGGTGTTGATCCCCGAGGTGTATGTGCCCGATCTGGACGTGCGGTTGGGCCTGTATCGCCGGCTGTCGAACCTGCACACCAAGGTGGAACTGGAAGGTTTCGCCGCCGAGCTGATCGACCGGTTCGGCCCGCTGCCGCGCGAGGTCAACACGCTGTTGCTGGTCGTGCGGATCAAGGAAAAATGCAAGGCGGCCGGTATTTCAAGGCTGGATGGCGGGCCGAAGGGCGCAACGATCCAGTTCCACAACGACCGCTTTGCCAACCCGGCCGGGCTGGTGGATTTTATCGCCGCGCAGGACGGGCTGGCGCGGATCAAGGACAACAAGATCGTCATCCGCCGCGAGTGGGCCACCGAAGGCGAGCGGATCAAGGGGTCTTATGCCATCGCGCGCGATCTGGCGGACAAGGCGGCACCGCCGGCCAAGACGGCAAAACCCGCCGGTGCGATCCCCGCGGTGAAACCTGCGTCAAAACCGGGAGTGAACGTCGCGGCAAAGGGCGGAGCCGCAGGACGAAAGGCGTGATACCAGCATCTGAAGTCAGCGCCGGCGATCAGGTCGGCTCGGCGGGGTCAATCACGCCTGCCGCACCCTGTTTGTCCGCCAGAAATTTGCGCGCCCGTGCGATCGCCTGATGCACGCGGATGGCGGCCATGAAGGCTTCCTGGGTCACGGTCGACGAAGTGGCCAACAGGTCGGAAACTTGACGCACCAGTTCCGCGTCGCCCGTCTGCTGTGCCACCGCGAGGGTCTCACGGGCCAATGCGTCGGCTTCGTCGTCGATTACCGCCATGGATCTACCGCGTGCTTTCCGTGAGCCGCCGTTTCACGTAACCGCTGACCGACCCCATCAGTTCTGCCATCTTGTCGTCCTCGCGAAAGAAATGATCCGCGCCGTCGACTTCTTGATGGGTGATGGTGATCCCCTTCTGTTCGTGCAGCTTGCCGACCAGATTGCGGGTGTCGGCGGGCGGGGCCACACGGTCGGCCGACCCGTTGATGATCAGACCCGACGCCGGGCAGGGCGCCAGAAACGAAAAGTCATACATGTTGGCCGGCGGACTGACCGAGATGAAGCCGGTGATTTCCGGCCGCCGCATTAGCAGTTGCATGCCGATCCATGCGCCAAAGGAAAACCCGGCGACCCAGCAATGTTTGGAATTGGTGTTCATCGATTGCAGATAATCCAGCGCGGATGCGGCATCGCTCAACTCGCCGATCCCCTGATCATATTCGCCCTGGCTGCGCCCGACACCGCGGAAATTGAACCGCAGCACAGTGAAGCCCATGCTGTAAAAGGCGTAATGCAGGTTGTAGACCACCTTGTGGTTCATCGTGCCGCCAAACTGCGGATGGGCATGCAGCACGATGGCGATCGGGGCGTCGCGGTCTTTTTGCGGGTGGTAACGGCCCTCGATACGGCCCTCGGGGCCGGGGAAGATCACTTCGGGCATCGGTCCCTGTCTCTCCTGTCGGGCAGAGGTCATTCTTGACGAATTCGCTCAGACACCTTAGAACAATTCCAAATATGCTTGGCACCGGTCCCAGACCGGTGCAGTGGGCCTTGTGGAGATAAGGCTTGAGCTTGACAAGGTCAATCAGGCTTGAACCGCAATGGTCTGGCGTCGGGGGCAGGAAAACGCACCTGTCCGGGTCGCATGCGGGCGGAAAACGAGGGATGTGATGAAGCTGAGCACCAAAGGACGCTATGCAATGGTGGCACTGGCCGATATGGCGCTGCGCCCGTCGGAAGAACTTGTGACGCTGGGTGACATCGCGCGGCGTCAGGATATCTCGCTGCCCTATCTTGAACAGTTGTTCGTAAAACTGCGCCGCGCCGGACTGGTCGAGTCGGTGCGGGGGCCGGGCGGCGGCTACAAGCTGGCGCGCCGTCCGTCAGAGATGCGGGTGGTCGAAGTGCTGGCCGCGGTGGATGAAACCGTGGACGCCACCCATGTCGGCGCCGGGGCCTCTGGCGCGGTGTCGGGGACCAAGGCACAATCGGTCGTCAACCGGCTGTGGCAGGGTCTGTCCGCCAATGTCTATGTCTACCTGCATCAGGCGCGGCTGTCGGATGTGATCACCAACCAGTTGGCGCCATGCCCCGCGGTGCCAGCGCTGTTTTCCGTTGTGGACGACAAATGATGCGGTGTACCCGGCGCGACCCGGGCAGGGGGGCGCTGCCCCCCGGCTGCGCCGCCCCTAGGAGTATTTTCGAACCGAAGAAACCGGGATGGCCGTGATGCGGACCTATCTGGACTGGAACGCGACAGCACCGCTGCGCTCGGAGGCGCGCGCCGCGATGATCGCGGCGCTGGATGTGGTCGGCAACCCGTCTTCGGTGCATGCCGAGGGCCGCGCCGCAAAGACTGTGGTGGAACGCGCCCGCGGGCAGGTGGCGGCGGCGTTTGGCGCAGACGGGGCAGATGTGGTTTTCACCGCCGGGGCGACGGAGGCGGCGGCGCTGGCGTTGGCCGGGCGCGGCATGGTCTGTGCCGGGATCGAGCATGACGCGGTGCTGGCATGGTGCGAGGCATCGTTGCCGGTCGATGCGGACGGGGCGGTGCATGTGCCGGACCCGCGGTGCGCGGCAGTGCAGGTGGCGAATTCCGAAACCGGCATCCTGCAGGTGTTGCCGGCCGGACTGGCGGTGACGGATGCCACGCAAGCCTTTGGCAAGGTGCCGTTTTCGTTTGGCTGGAGCGGTGCGCGGATGGCGCTGATTGCGGCGCACAAACTGGGCGGGCCAAAGGGTGTGGGCGCGCTGGTGGTGACGCGTGGCACCGATGTGCCGGCGCAGATGCGCGGTGGCGGGCAGGAAATGGGCAGGCGCGCGGGCACCGAAAACGTTGCGGCGATTGCCGGTTTTGGTGCGGCGGCGGCCGCTGCGGCGCGCGATCTGGCCGACGGGGTCTGGGATCGCGTGGCGGAAATTAGAAATATTCTAGAACTGGCCATTGCTGCCGCCGCCCCATCGACTATTTTGGTCGGGAAAGGGATTGTGCGGTTGCCAAACACCCTGTGCCTGATCACACCGGGCTGGAAGGGCGAAACGCAGGTGATGCAGATGGACCTTGCGGGATTTGCGATTTCAGCCGGATCGGCCTGTTCCAGTGGCAAGGTGCGGGCCAGCCGGACCTTGCAGGCGATGGGGTATGACGAGGGCCTGGCCGCGAGCGCGATCCGCGTGTCGCTGGGCCCGAATGTAACGCAAGACCAGGTGTTGCGTTTTGCCGATGCGTTCGGCACGGCGTTTCGCAAACAGACAGCGCGCCGCGCCGGGTAAGGCGCAAAGGTGCAAAAGGAGACGATCATGACCGCAATAGTGACCGACGTGCAGGACGACATCCGAGACGGCGTGGACCGCGAAACGGTTGAAGCGGTTGCCCGCGTCGGCGGGGCCTACAAATACGGCTGGAACACCGAGATCGAGATGGATTTTGCGCCCAAGGGCGTGAGCGAGGACATCGTGCGGCTGATTTCGTCCAAGAACGAAGAGCCCGAATGGATGACCGAATGGCGGCTGGCGGCCTATCGGCGCTGGGTGCAGATGGAAGAACCGACCTGGGCAATGGTGAATTACCCCAAGATCGATTTTCAGGACATCTATTACTATGCCCGGCCGAAAAGCATGGCGGTGAAGCCGAAATCACTGGACGAGGTCGATCCGAAACTGCTGGCGACCTATGACAAGCTGGGCATCCCGTTGCGCGAACAGATGATCCTGGCCGGCATCGAAGGCGCGGAAAACGCGCCTGCCGAGGGCCGCAAGGTCGCGGTGGATGCGGTATTCGATTCGGTGTCGCTGGGCACCACGTTCCAGAAGGACCTGGAAAAAGCCGGCGTGATCTTTTGTTCCATTTCCGAGGCGATCAAGAAACATCCCGATCTGGTCAAACAATACATCGGATCCGTGGTGCCGCAGTCGGACAATTACTATGCCACGCTGAACAGCGCGGTGTTCAGTGACGGGTCGTTCGTCTATGTGCCGCCGGGCGTGCGCTGCCCGATGGAACTGTCGACCTATTTCCGCATCAACGCCGAAAACACCGGGCAGTTCGAACGCACGCTGATCATCGCCGACAAGGGGGCCTTTGTCAGCTATCTGGAAGGCTGCACCGCGCCGAAACGCGACACTGCGCAATTGCATGCGGCGGTGGTGGAGCTGGTCATTCTCGACGATGCAGAGATCAAGTATTCGACCGTGCAGAACTGGTATCCGGGCGACAAGAACGGCAAGGGTGGCATTTATAATTTCGTCACCAAACGCGGCGATTGCCGGGGCAAAAAATCCCATATTATCTGGACCCAGGTCGAAACCGG
>JBBRCF010000168.1:0-6237 GCA_038205135.1 Rhodobacterales bacterium | reverse complement strand
GTCACGATCACATCGCACCGGTCACCGGGAATATCGCCGCCTTCGACAAAACCGACGAAATGATAATGCCCGGCGGCGGCGTTGCGGGCAATCAGATCATGCGCGACCTTCAATTCGGCGCGGCCCTTGTGTTCTTCGGTGCCGACATTCAACAGACCGACGCGCGGGTTGTCCAGATGCAGACCGTTGCGGGCATAGGCCGCCCCCATCAGGGCATATTGCAGCAGGTCGCGTTCATCGGCGCGGATATCCGCGCCCACATCCAGCATCACGTTAAATTTCTGCGGATTGCGCGACGGCCACAGGATCGCGATGGCGGGGCGGTTCACGCCGTCCAGTTTTCGCAGGCGCAGCATCGACAGCGCCATCAGCGCCCCGGTATTGCCGCAGGACACGCAGACGTCCGCTTCGCCGGTGCGAACCGATTCCAGCGCCGACCACATCGACGTGCCCTTGCCATGGCGGACCACTTGGCTGGGTTTGTCCTGCATGGTCACGACGCCTGTCGCATCTCGGATGTCGACGCGGCCAGTCAGATTGCGCCGCCGGGCCACCAGCCGCTCCAGTTCTTCCCGCGGGCCATGCAGGATGAAACCGATATCGGGGTTCTTGTCGGCGGATCGCGAAATGCCGGCGACGACCGCGCCGGGCCCCTGATCACCGCCCATTGCATCGACCGAAATGATCGTGCGCACCACGGCGTCGGGGTAGCTCGCATCCTGTGGCATGGCCATGCTGGCAGCCCCCGTTCCGGTGTGGATCAGGCGGCGTCTTCGTCCAGATCGACCTCGTCAGTCGTCGCCACGACCTGACGGTCGTCATAATGGCCGCAGGCGCCACACACGTGGTGCGGGCGCTTCAGCTCGCCGCAGTTCGGGCATTCGTTGGGGTTTGCGGCAACCAGCGCGTCATGCGAACGGCGCATGTTGCGACGGGACTTCGAGACTTTGTTCTGTTGGACGGCCATGTCGCAACCTCAGGTGTTGGGGGCGACGATGCCCCGGTTAGTCGGGCCCGGTTTCGCGGGAGTTTCCGGCGCGTCGCACGGGTGGCGACCCTCGTTCGGATGAGCGCCGGAACATACTGCGATTCCGCTCCGTTGCAAGGGGGATTCGCCGCACGGTCCGGCGCCTGTTCAGGTCTCGGGATCGGACGGCGTGTCCTTGCGCAGCGCGGCCAAGGCGGAAAACGGGTGAACGCGGGCCGCATCCAGCGGTTCGGCACCCGGCGGCATTGCCTCCAGCGTGCCCAGTTCGGACCCGTCGGCGCGCGGATACATCGGCAGCGCCAGCATCAGCGCCTCCAGCATCACGCCATCAATGTCGATGACCGCCGGCAGCGGTTCGACGGTATCATCCTCCGGCATCTCGACCTCGTCGGCGACGGGCTGAAACGGTGAAGGGTCCGCCAGGTAATGCCGCGTCACCGCTTCGTCGATCCGCGTGGTCACCGGGGCCAGCGTCACGACGCAGGGCTGCACCACCGTGGCACCCAGTGTGGCTATCAACCGCCAGTCACGCCGTCCGTCGGGGATAAGCCGGCCGGCAAACCGCAACTTGCGCAGCGCGTCCAGCCCCAGATCGGCGGCGATCGCCGCCAGACGCGCGGTATCCGGGCGGAGGTCGAATTCGGTTTCGCGCCGGGCCACCAGATCGGCGACCCGAAAACGCAGGCTTGATGGCGAAGAATGGGCATCGGTCATGGCAAACTCCTGTTGGAGGCGGGTTGCGGTCATGGTGCGGGCCCTTGCAGGGCGTGTCTATTCCTGAACAGGTATTCTTGAACAGGCGCGGTTCCTTCTGTAAGCCGATAGGCGGCGGGGAACGTCAAGGCAAGGGGACGGGCGATGGCACAGGCACAGGCGCTGGCACTGGCACGCAGAACGGCACAGGGGTTTCGGGCCGGAATGCTGGGTGTGCTGATGCTGGCCACGGCCTGCACGGAACAGTTCCGCAATCATGGCTATGTGCCGTCCGACGAAGATCTGGCGGCGATCACCGTCGGCGTGGACAGCCGCGACACCGTGCGCGACAGCATCGGCGCGCCGTCATCGGGCGGGGTGCTGGAGGGCGGGGATTACTATTACGTGCGGTCGCGCGTGCGCCACTATGCGTTCCGCGAACCCGAAGTGGTGGACCGTCAGGTCGTCGCGGTGTCGTTTTCCGAAGCGGGCACCGTGGCCAATATCGAACGGTTCGATCTGGCGAATGGCCAGATCATCCCGCTGTCGCGCCGCGTGACCACCACGACCGTGACCAACCGCAGTTTCCTGCGGCAGTTGCTGGCGTCCATCGGTCGGATTTCAACCGGACAGTTTCTGGAATAGCGGCCCCGGATGTGACGGCCCCGGGCATCACACCCCCGGTGTCACGACGATGTCACGCGGACGGGGCAAAAGACCATCAGTTGGGTTTGCAGGGCGCAAGAGACGCGCAGGGGCGTGTTGCCCCATCGGAGGCGGCCATGTTGGCATTGTCGCGCGGGCGCTATGTGGCGCGCACCGCGATCACCGAAACCGATGTCGCGGCTGCGCAGGCGCTGCGGCATCTGGCCTTTCATGGCGAGCCGGGCGTTGACGCCGATCCGTTCGATGCGCTGTGCACCCATATCCTGATCGAAGAACCGCGCTCGTCCCGGCTGGTGGGCTGTTTTCGCATCCTGCCGCTGTCGGGCGGATCGGATATCAGCCGCAGCTATTCCGCGCAATATTACAATCTGGCCGCGCTGGAAGGGTTTCAGGGCCGCATGGTGGAATTGGGCCGGTTCTGCATCCACCCGGATGTGAAGGACGCCGATATCCTGCGCGTCGCATGGGGCGCGATGACCGCATATGTGGACGCAAACGGCGTGCAACTACTGTTTGGCTGTTCGTCGTTCCGCGGCACCGACGCGGATGTATATCTGGATGCGTTCACCGTGCTGCGCCAACGCCATGTCGCGCCGCGCCGCTGGTTGCCGCGCGTCAAGGCTCCGCAGGTGTTCCGGTTCGGCCGCCTGTTGCGACGCCAGCCCGACACGAAACTGGCGCAACTGCGGATGCCGCCCCTGCTGCGCACCTATCTGATGATGGGCGGCTGGGTCAGCGACCATGCGGTGGTGGACCGGCAGATGAACACACTGCACGTCTTTACCGGATTGGAAATCGCCGCGATCCCCGAAGGCCGCAAACGCCTGCTGCGCGGTGTCGCAGCGACGCCCGCCTGATTAGGCCTGACCGTGCTTGACGCCGCCCGCCCGCCCGGATAGCCCCCGCCGCATGGCACGCGCACCCCTTTTGCAACTTTCCGATCTGATGCTGTCTTATGGCGGCAACCCGCTGTTTGACGGGCTGACCCTGTCCATCCAGCCGGGCGACCGCATCGCGCTGGTCGGCCGCAACGGGGCCGGAAAATCCACCTTGATGAAGGTGATGGCCGGGCAGGTCGAGGCCGACGCCGGGGCCCGCGTCGTGCCCCCCGCCACCACGGTCGGCTACATGGAACAGGACCCCGATCTGTCTGGGTTCACTACGCTCGGCGATTACGCCGGCGCGTTGCTGGACGAATCCGAACAATACAAGATCCTTGCCGCCTCCGAAGGGCTGGGGTTCGACCCGGCGCGCCCGACCGCGACCGCCTCCGGCGGTGAACGCCGCCGTGCCGCGCTGGCCCGCCTGATGGCAGCAGGACCCGACCTGATGCTGCTGGATGAGCCGACCAACCATCTGGACATCGCCGCCATCGAATGGCTGGAGGCGGAACTGTCCACCACCCGCGCCGCGTTTGTGCTGATTTCGCACGACCGGGCGTTTCTGGACCGTCTGACGCGCGCCACCCTGTGGATCGATCGCGGCCAGACCCGCCGCGCCGAGATCGGCTTTGCCGGGTTCGAAGCCTGGCGCGACAAGATCTGGGAAGACGAGGACGAACAGCGACACAAGCTGGAACGCCGGATCAAGGCCGAAGGCCGCTGGGCCGTCGAAGGCATTTCCGCCCGCCGCAAGCGCAACCAGGGCCGGGTGCGCGCCTTGCAGGACCTGCGCGCCGAACGCGCCGGCATGATCCGCCGTCAGGGCGCCGCCGCCATGGCGCTGGACGCCGGGCCGAAATCCGGCAAGCGCGTGGTCGAGGCGCAGGGGATCGGCATGGCCTTCGGCGACAAGGTGATATGCCGCGACTTTTCGATCCTGATCAATCGCGCCGATCGCGTCGCGTTTGTCGGGCCCAACGGCGCGGGCAAGACCACGCTGTTGAAACTGCTGACCGGCGAAATCCAGCCCGACAGCGGCACGATCAAACTAGGCACCAACCTTGTTCCGGCCGTGTTCGATCAGACCCGCACCCGGCTGGACCCGGAAATGAGCCTGTGGGACAGCCTGACGGGCGACCCCGACCTGCGCGTGTCGGGCAAGGCCGATCAGGTCATGGTGCGCGGCGAGCCGCGTCACGTCATCGGCTATCTGAAGGATTTCCTGTTCGACGAAACCCGCGCCCGCGCGCCGGTCAAATCGCTGTCGGGCGGCGAAAAGGCCCGCCTGCTACTGGCCAGACTGATGGCGAAACCGTCGAACCTGTTGATCCTTGATGAGCCGACCAACGATCTGGACATCGAAACGCTGGACCTGTTGCAAGAGATCCTCGACGATTACGACGGCACGGTGCTGTTGGTGAGCCACGACCGCGATTTCCTCGACCGTGTGGCGACGCAGACCGTGGCCCTGCACGGTCCGGGTCAATGGCAGGCCTATCCCGGCGGCTGGTCCGACTATGCCGCTCAGCGCCCCGATGCGGTGGCCGAGGCCGCAAAACCGCCGCCACCTTCGGGCGCAAAGGCCGCCGCGCGTGCCGAAGCGCGGGCGAAAACCGGCTTGTCCTACACCGAACGCAACCGGCTTGACGCGCTGCCCGCGATCATCGACCGGCTGGGCGCGGAAATCGCCAAGTTGACCGAATATCTGGCGCAGCCCGACATGTTCACCCGCGAACCCGCGAAATTCCGCAAGGCGACGGACATGCTGACCGAACGCCAGCAGACGCTGGCCAAGACCGAGGCGGAATGGCTGGGGCTGGAAGAAAAGGCGACCGTCTGACTGCATCAAGGCTGACTGCGTCAAGGCTGACTGCGTCAAGGCTGACTGCGTCAGGGCTGAGTGCGCGACGCAAAACGTGTCAGCCGGCGGCCAATCGGTTTCAGCGCATCCGTAACCCGCCGTCGATGCGGATGGTTTCGCCATTCAAATAGCTGCATTCGATGATGAACTTGACCAGCGCTGCAAATTCCGCCGGATCACCCAGCCGCTGCGGGCAGGTGACATCAGCGGCCAGTTGCTTGCGCACCTCCTCGGGCAGCCCCATCAGCATCGGCGTCAGGAAAATGCCCGGGGCGATCGCCATCACGCGGATGCCTTCGCGCGACAGATCGCGCGACATCGGCAGGGTCATGCCGGCAATCCCGGCCTTGGACGCGGCATAGGCCACCTGGCCCTTCTGGCCGTCGAACGCCGCAACCGACGCGGTGTTCACGATCACGCCGCGCTGGCCATCATCGGATGGCGGGTTCTTGGCCATCTCGGCGGCAGCCAGACGCGCCACGTTGAACGTGCCCACAAGGTTGATGTCGATCACCCGGCGGTAATGGTCCAGACTGTGCGCGCCATCCTTGTGCAGGGTCTTTTCCGCCGTGCCGATGCCTGCGCAATTCACCGCCGCGTTGATCCGGCCCATTGCGGCCAGCGCGGTCGCCATCGCGACCTTGACGCTGGCCTCGTCCGTCACGTCGGTTTCCGCGAAATGCGCGCCGATTTCAGTGGCCAGCGCGGTGCCGCGATCCTTTTGCCGGTCGAGGATCGTGACCTCTGCGCCATGCGCCCGCAGCAGGCGTGCCGTGGCCTCGCCAAGGCCCGACGCCCCGCCCGTCACCACCGCACAGGTCTGGTCAATCCGCATGTCGTTTCTCCCTTGAACATCTGCGCGGACTATTGCGCCGGCCCGCCGCCTCGTCAAACCCCGTCGTTGGCGGGATCTGCGTCCGTTGGCGGCAGGACGCCACGTTTCACCGCAAAGATCAGCACCGCCACCGTCAGGATGATGCGGTAGATGTGCATGGCCGTGACCAATGCCGGGTTCGCCGCCAGCGACAGCGCGATCAGCGCCATTTCCGACACGCCGCCGGGTGCCAGGCCAACGAACAGGACGTCGAACCCCAGCCCCGTCAGCGGCACCAGCGCCAGCGCCAGCGCGGCCCCGAACACCAGCATTC
>JBBRCF010000167.1:0-6314 GCA_038205135.1 Rhodobacterales bacterium | reverse complement strand
GTGCCCCTGCGCCACTCTGGTCAGGGCGGTTGCCCCCCCGGCCTTGCCACGGGCACCGCCCATATGGGGTTGCGCGGGGGGCGGCGTTGTCTATAACCCGCAACAATTTGCGCAATGCCCTGCGACCCGTGCGCGCTCCCCGACCCTCAGGAGACACCCCCATGCCGAAACGCACCGACATACAGTCGATCATGATCATCGGCGCGGGACCCATCGTGATCGGGCAGGCCTGCGAGTTCGACTATTCCGGTGCGCAAGCCTGCAAGGCGCTGCGCGAGGAAGGCTACCGGGTCATTCTGGTCAACTCGAACCCCGCCACCATCATGACCGACCCCGGTCTGGCCGATGCCACCTATATCGAACCGATCACCCCCGAGGTGGTCGCCAAGATCATCGAAGCCGAACGCCCCGACGCGCTGTTGCCCACCATGGGCGGGCAGACCGCGCTGAACACCGCCTTGGCGCTGGATGACATGGGGGTGCTGGCGAAATTCGGCGTGCAGATGATCGGGGCCAACCGGCACGCCATCGAAATGGCCGAAGACCGCAAGCTGTTCCGCGAGGCGATGGACCGCATCGGGCTGGAAAACCCCAAGGCGACCATCATCGCCGCGCCGAAACTGCCCAACGGCAAATTCGACATCAAGGCTGGCGTGCAAGCCGCCGTCGACGTCATCGAATATGTCGGCCTGCCCGCGATCATCCGCCCCGCCTTTACGCTGGGCGGCACCGGGGGCGGCGTGGCCTATAACCGCGATGATTACGAGGCCATCGTGAAATCGGGGCTGGAGGCCAGCCCGGTCGCGCAGGTGCTGGTGGACGAGTCCCTGCTCGGCTGGAAGGAATTCGAGATGGAGGTGGTCCGCGACCGCGCGGATAACTGCATCATCGTCTGTTCCATCGAAAACGTCGATCCGATGGGCGTGCATACCGGCGACAGCATCACCGTGGCACCGGCCCTGACCCTGACCGACAAGGAATACCAGATCATGCGCAACGGCAGTATCGCCGTGCTGCGCGAAATCGGCGTGGAAACCGGCGGGTCAAACGTGCAATGGGCGATCAACCCTGCGGATGGCCGCATGGTGGTGATCGAGATGAACCCGCGCGTCAGCCGGTCCTCGGCCTTGGCGTCCAAGGCGACCGGGTTCCCGATCGCAAAGATCGCCGCGAAACTCGCTGTGGGCTACACGCTGGACGAACTGGACAATGACATCACCAAGGTCACGCCCGCATCGTTCGAGCCGACCATCGACTATGTCGTCACAAAAATCCCGCGCTTCGCCTTCGAGAAATTCCCCGGTGCCGAACCCCTGCTGACCACCGCGATGAAATCCGTGGGCGAGGCGATGGCCGTGGGCCGCACCTTCCACGAATCCGTGCAAAAGGCGCTGGCGTCGCTGGAAACCGGCCTGACCGGCTTTGACGAGATCGAGATACCAGGCGCCCCCGACAAATCCGCCGTGATCGCGGCGCTGTCGCGCGCCACCCCTGACCGGATGCGCGTGATCGCCCAAGCCATGCGCCACGGCCTGTCCGATGACGACATCTTTGCGGTCACCAAATTCGACCCGTGGTTCCTCGCCCGGATCCGCGAAATCATCGACACCGAGGCGGAGATCCGCAAAACCGGTCTGCCGATGACCGAAGACGGCCTGCGCCGGCTTAAGATGATGGGGTTCACCGACGCGCGGCTGGCAAAACTGACGGGCCGTGACGAAGGTCAGGTACGCCGCGCGCGTCACAATCTGGGTGTTATCGCCGTGTTCAAACGCATCGACACCTGCGGCGCGGAATTCGAGGCCCAGACGCCCTACATGTATTCCACTTACGAATCCCCCGCGATGGGCGACGTGGAATGCGAAGCGCGCCCCAGCGACCGCAAGAAGGTGGTCATTCTGGGTGGCGGCCCGAACCGGATCGGTCAGGGCATCGAGTTCGACTATTGCTGCTGCCACGCCTGCTATGCGCTGACCGCCGTGGGCTATGAAACCATCATGGTCAACTGCAACCCAGAAACCGTGTCCACCGATTACGACACGTCGGACCGGCTGTATTTCGAACCGCTGACGTTCGAACATGTGATGGAGATCCTGCGCGTCGAACAGGATAACGGCACGCTGCACGGCGTGATCGTGCAATTCGGTGGCCAGACGCCGCTGAAACTCGCCAATGCGCTGTATGCCGAAGGCATTCCCATTCTGGGCACCACCCCCGACGCCATCGACCTTGCCGAAGACCGCGAACGGTTCCAGCAACTGGTGACCCGGCTGGGCCTGAAACAGCCCGTCAACGGCGTCGCGCGCACCGGGGCCGAGGCGATCCGCATCGCGGGCGACATCGGCTTTCCGCTGGTGATCCGGCCATCTTATGTGCTGGGCGGCCGCGCGATGGAAATCGTCCGCGATCAGGCGCAATTGGAACGCTATATCACGCAGGCCGTGGTGGTATCGGGCGACAGCCCGGTGTTGCTGGACAGCTATCTGGCGAACGCGGTCGAGGTCGATGTCGACGCACTGTCGGACGGCAAAACCGTGCATGTCGCCGGCATCATGCAGCATATCGAAGAGGCGGGCGTGCATTCCGGTGACAGCGCCTGTTCGCTGCCGCCGCATTCGCTTTCTGACGCCATTGTCGCTGAAATCACCCAGCAAACGCAGGCACTTGCGCTGGCGCTTGGCGTGGTCGGCCTGATGAACGTGCAATTCGCGGTCAAAGATGGCGAGGTCTATCTGATCGAGGTGAACCCCCGTGCATCGCGTACCGTGCCATTCGTGGCCAAGGCGACCGACTCGGCGATTGCGTCGATCGCCGCGCGGCTGATGGCGGGCGAACCGATGGCGAATTTCCCGTTGCGTGCGCCCTACCCCGCCGGCGTCGGCCCCGACACACCGCTGCCGCTGGCCGATGCGATGACGCTGGCTGATCCGAAAACCCCGTGGTTTTCGGTCAAGGAAGCCGTATTGCCCTTCGCCCGTTTTCCGGGCGTCGACACACTGCTGGGCCCCGAAATGCGGTCCACCGGTGAGGTCATGGGCTGGGACCGCACATTCGCGCTGGCGTTCCTCAAGGCGCAGATGGGCGCGGGCACGCATCTGCCGGAATCCGGCCGGGTTTTCGTGTCGATCCGCGACGATGACAAGACGGCCGATATGGCCACCGCGTTGCAGGGCCTGATCGCCATGGGGTTTGACATCGTGGCCACCCAAGGCACGCTGGACTGGGCAAAGTCCCAAGGCATCGCCACCACCCGCGTCAACAAGGTCTACGAAGGCCGCCCGAACATCGTCGACATGCTGAAAGACGACGCCATCGCGCTGGTTTTCAACACCACCGAAGGCGCGCAGGCCATCACTGATAGCCGCGAAATCCGCCGCGTGGCGCTGATGGACAAGATCCCGTATTTCACCACTGCCGCCGCATCGGTGGCCGCAGTGCAGGCAATGCAGGCGCGCAGCGAAGGCTACAAGGTGCGCACGTTGCAGGGGTAAAGCCGGCCCCGGCAATTGCGGGGGCGAAACGGTCCTGCGGATGGTTTTCAACCCGTCACGGGCGCACAAGCCTGCGTGCGCGCCTGAAGTTGCGCTACCAGATCAATCCGTGTCTTCGACGCTGACCACCACATCCATCGCGATCAGGTCGATGTTGGTGCCGTAAAAATTGCCGATCACCGGGGCCACCTGTGCGATGTTGCGCGCCACGGCGACCGGGATCAGGTTGCCGGACCCCACCGCGCGATTGGTGGGATCGAACGCGATCCAGCCGGCGCCGGGCACGAAAATCTCGACCCAGGCATGGGTGGACCCTAACGCCCCCGACCCCGTCAGGCCCTGAGTCGGGTCATACAGATACCCCGACACCAGCCGCGCGCCAAACCCCAAGGTGCGCGCCGCCTCGGCGAACAGCACGGCAAAATCCCGGCACGAACCCCAGCCGCGATCCAGCGTTTCCAACGGGCCCTGCGTGCCTTCGGTTTCGCGGGCCTGATAGGCGATCTGCGCGGTGATGCCGTTGCTGATATCCTTCAGCAGCGACAGGGTGTCCGTGGGCCGGGCCATCACGAACCCTTCGACCCAGATTGCCAGCCGGTCGTTGTCATCGGCATATTGCGGGTCCAGCAACGCGCCCAGATCAGTCGCATCATCAGCGGCATAGGCAAAGGGATAGCGGCTTGCCGTCGCCGAAATGGCAAAGACCGGCCAGACCGGCGCGGTCATGTCGACGGTGGTCCGGGCCACGATGGACAATTGATCCGACGCCCCGTCGAATTCTGCCACCGCGATCGCATTGCCGGAAACATCATGTGACCAATCGATCCGTGCCGCCGGTGACACCTGCAGATCAAACGCCAGCAGGCGCAGATCGCGGGTTTCGCGCGGGCGCAGCATCATGCGGTGCGGGCCAAGGGCCACCGCTGTGCCATAGCGATAAACCGTGGAATGGGTGATGATGACACGTGGCATAGGTCAGTCGCGCTCCGTGACTGTGACTGGGTCTGAAACTGGGGCTGTAAATGGGGCTGGGTCGCGGCGGCGCATCCGGTACCCGTGGCACCCGCATCGCGCGGGCCGGGCTGCGGGCCGTTCCGGCGCGGGTTGGACCTGTCGGTTTTCTATCATGCGCGCCTTGCCATCGTTTCATTTGCGGGCGTCAGGCGGACCTGTCGCGGTTGTTCAAAGCGTCCGGTCCACCGTCACGGCAGCCACACCCGATGCCTGCGCAGCGTGTTGTGGTCCAGCCCGGCGATCAAGCTGAAACCCGTTGATCCCGGTCTTTGGCGGGCCATCCCCGGGGTTGTTGCCGCCACGCTGGCGGAAAAATTCGCACAGGCCGCTGTTTCGCACCCGTTACAGTTCAATCCTACACCGGTTTGCAGGCCGCACGACTTGCCCATGTTAGGGCAATTTGCCTGCAATTTCGGGAGACGGTCGCACAAATACTGATCTGGATCAGTGCGGCGCACCCATCACTGACTAATAATGCAGCGGCTATGGCTCTGGACATCAGACTTGCCGCGCGCGATCTGCCGGAATGAAAATCCCGGCAACAGATCATCTGGCAGAAAGCAATCATGACCGGACCAAAACCGCCCGCCACCGCCAATTCTGATCCCGCCAGCGATCCCGCCGTCACGGCGGCCCTGCTGTGGGACATGGAACAGCGTTTCTGGACCGAAGGCGCCGACGGCGCCCGCCGCATGTCGGCCAAGGAGGCGGTGTTCATCTTTCCGGAGCCGTCCGGGATCCTGCAAGGCAGCGATCTGTGGCGGGACCACGCCGTGGCGCAGCGTTGGCGGTCTGTCGACATGACGGACCAGTATCTGACGATCCGGGGTACGGTGGCTGTTCTGGCCTATCGTGCGGCGGCGGAACGCGGCAATGACCCGGTGCATGTGGCGCTGTGCAGTTCGACCTATCTGAAGGACGGCGCGATCTGGCAGCGGCTGGTGCATCAGGAAACCCCGGCCGGGCCATAGGGCAGGATAGGTAACGGCTCTGGTCGCGGCTCTGGACATGGCTCAGGTCACGCCGCGCGTCCAGGCTACCGCCTCGGCCAGCACTGATTGCACGATCCGGTCCAGACTTTCGATCAGCGCCGCCGTGCCGTCCGACGAAACAGCGCCAAGCCCGGCAAAGCGCCGGGTGCCGGCGATGGCGCGGTCCGATTCTCGGATCACCGTCAATTGCATCTCGATCCGGACCTGTGCCGGCATCCGGCGCAGTGGACCGGCCTGCGGCCCCGCTGGTGCGATGCCGGTCAGTTCGGCCTGAAACGCCTGAATTTCCGTCATCAGCGTGTGGTCAGGTTGCAGCCCCGCACCGACCCGGCTGACCAACCTGAACCGGCCCTGATTCAGCAGCGAATTCACCAACAGCGTCTGCACCATGGCGGGCACCGGTTCGGCCCAGCGGGCCTCGGGCAAATACTGTGCCTGCAGCGGCGAAACCTTGATCAGGATGCGGTCACTGGACAGTTCCCCGCCCGCGCTGGGCATTTCGACGACGATATGCCCCTTTCCCGCGCCGCGCGGCGTCACCGGGGCCAGCGGCGACAGCGTATAGGCGTCTAGCGGATCGCTGGCGCGCGACACGGCGGTGACCGCATTGCAGCCGGACAGGCTGGTTGACAGGCCGGCCATTGCTGACAGGGAAAGTAACCGACGGCGCGACAGGTTCATTGCGGCCTCCTGTATTCGGGTGTCTGGGTGCCCAGCAGGAATCGGCCGGGGTCGTTGCTGATCTGGCGGGCCAGCGCGTCAAAGGCGGCGATGACCCGGGTGGCGTCGGTGACAAGGGCACTGATCTGATCCGACA